>NZ_JAMYQL010000006.1:0-245353 GCF_040320865.1 Mesorhizobium sp. M0598
AATACGGATAAGGTGTTCCACGGACGGCTCCCTTGTTTGAGATCTCAACGAACTCATTCTGGCACATCCGATGCCGTCGGGCGCCGTCCACCCCATCATGCCGTGACCTCTCCGCGCTGCAACGGGCGGGACTTTTTGATGCGGGAAGGACAGGAGGTGAAAGGGATCGCTACAGAACGGCTTTCAATCTGCGTCGTTGCATTCTTCGGCTGACGTAACGGCATGGATCCCAGGGTCTGCGCTCCGCTTCGCGTTCGCTCCGCCCTGGGATGACGAAGCCATGAAGGGCTGCCGCCACCGTCTAAGCGCCGCGGCCCTCTTGGGCGACGCGTGTCAGCGGCTTCGACAACCGCGGCACCACGACGAGCCGCTTGATCTTGCCCTTCTTGTAGGCGGCGAGGAAGCGGGCATAGTCCTTGAAGACGACGCAGCCATTGGATTCGGCGCGCCCGCCGCGCAGCATGTAGGTGTGGGCGAGCAGGCCGTCGCGGCCATATTTGTTGCTGCCGCTGGCAGGGGTGAGACGCAGTGCCTCAACGCCATGGAAGCGCGATTCGCGCATCGTCAGATTGTAGGTGTCCGGCGGCGTCGGGCCGACATTCTTCTTGTGGACGTAGCGTGGCTGGTCGACCATCGCGCCCAGTCCCGAATGTGCCTCCAGCCGCGATCCGTCGGGCATATAGACGGTCTTGGCCGAGATGTCGTAGACGGCGACGCCGCTGCCCAGGTTAGGCGTGGTGAACAGGTTCCTGAAGGCTCCGCCGAGACCGCCGGAAGGCATGTCGGGCTTGGCATAGGCCAGCATGTCGCCGCCCTGCGTCTTCGACCGTTTGCCCGGCTTGCCCGACACGGACGGCACTGCCGCTTGTGACGAATTACGAGGCGACAGGCTGCCGGGTAGCGTCTCGGCCGGCGGAGCGTCGGCCGTCTGCACCTTGCTCGCCTTGGCGGTCCTGGAGGCCTGCGCCTTGGGCGGCTCCGTTTTCGATGCCTGATCCTTTTGCGCCTGGGCCTTTGGCGCCTGGTCTTTTGGCGGCTGATCTCTTGATGCTTGAGCCCGCGGCGCCTCGGCCGGCTTATCGATGTCCGCCCGCGGACGCAGCGTCGGCAGCGGAATGCTGTCGGGCATGTCGTCTTGCGGCGGCAACGAGGCCAGCTGGATCTCGGGTTCTTGCGGCTCTCGTGAAGCTGCGGGCTCGCTTGCCGCGGCGGGTGCCGGGAGCACGTCGATCATCTGCTCCGGCAACGTATTCGCCAGCGCCAGTGCCAGGCGCGACGAGCGTTCGATCTCCGCCACCGCCGGCCCGAAGCGCACCGACGCCGGGCCGTTCGGGTCGGGTATGCGTACCGGCTCGGCGAACCGGGCGTCGGCCGGCAGGCTTGCGAGCATGACGGGTGAGCCGGCACGGGCAAAGGCGGCGGCAAGCTTTTGCGGCGACAGCCCTGCTTTGGCTACCACGTCGTCGAAGCTCGATTGCCGCGGTGCATCGGCGACAAGCGGCACGGTATTGCGCTTGAGACGCGCCGATTTTCCCTGGTGAACGAAGTTCGACGCCGACCGCAGGCAGTTGGCATCGCATCCGTGCTGCAGCAGCTTGGCCGACAGCGCCGCGTGTGCTGCGGCCCACGTCGGGGCCTGCGCCTTTGCAAGGCTGCGGCGAGGATCGGCGAGCGCGATAGTGCGCGGCGCGAGCAGGCTTTGCGGGAGACCGTTGGAAGCGGCGGTGAGCGAGGTTCCCATCGAATAAAGGCCGGCCAGGGTCGCCACCGACCATAAAGCAATGGCTGCGCCAACGGCCGGAACCGCGACCCAGCGCAGGCCGGGCCTCATCGAAGTCAATCCAGTTGCAGGACTGTCACCCCGGGTTTTCGCACTTACAAACGCCATTCAACCACTCTCAATCGGCCGATGCCGGCTAGCGGATTTCGCAGCCGTGACATTCACAGTTCGCCTGGTGCCCCCAGCACGCTTCGCGTCTGTTGCCGATTGATTCAAAAGATGGACAAAGTTGGTTAACCAATCCCTCTACCGACCGCCGATTGGGCGACGGTCACACCGAAAAACGCCCTCCAAAACCTGCATAGTTGGCAAAACTGCCCTCCAATGATGACTTTGCTGCCCGTTTTTGTCGGCCGAGTCAAGAAAGCGAAATGACTAGACCTTGCTGGGCGGAGTCGGCCATGGCTGCGAAAGTGAAGCCGGGCCGACCAGAATCTTGCGGCCGGCAGCCGCCGCCATCAAGCCCCGGCGATCGGTCAAACCGGCGATTATCGACCTGGCACTTGTCGACCTGCCACTCGGGCGAATGAACGTTAACGTCTGAGAATTCGGGATAGCGGCAAGATGTTTGCCGCACAGCAGCTGAATGTCGCCAAGTGCCGGAGCGGGATGTCCAAGACCTAGGCCACAGCCACCACTATGTGAGCCTGGATTTTGGCAGCAACCTCGCCGCTGCCATGCCTGTCTGCAATGGCGGCTGCGGCGTAGTCGGTTGCAGCGTCCAGTTTTCCCGCCTCTCTGGCCTCGATTTCATTGCGAAGGAGAGTGCCCTGGCAATAAGCAACGGCCGGAAGGCGCGGCGAGGAGGCACGGCTTTGTTCGGCCCTCGTCTCGATCACCACACCGGAAAAACCTGCGTCCTCCAGCTCGCTACGGATCAGTGCCGTATCGTGGTAGCCATGCGGCGTGCGTGCCAGAAAGCGCGGCGGATCGTTCGGAAAAATCCTTGCGAGAGCATTCGTCACATCGTCGGCAAACACGTTCTCCTCGATGCGATCCCATACGCTGAATAGAAAATGTCCTCCGGGCTTCAGGACTCGCCGGGCTTCGCGATAGGCAGATGGGCGGTTGGGAAAGAACATCGCGCCGAACTGACAACAAACGAGATCGAATGCCGCATTTTCAAACGGTAGCGCCAGAGCATCCGCCTGACGCCATTTGATGCGATCGTCGGGAGCTTGCCGCGAAGCGGCGTGGTCGAGCATCGGCTGGTTGAGGTCGGTTACGACATAGCTTGCACCGGGCGACAGTTTTGGCGCCAACGCGCGGGTGACAACCCCGGTGCCCGCGGCGGTTTCCAAAACGGCGCTTGGCGACAAGGACGCTGCTCGTCGTACAAGATCTGCGGCGAACGGCTCGAAAATCAACGGCACCATATAGCGGTCGTAGTTTTCCGGAATTGAGCCAGCGAATACCTTGTCCGTTTCCAACATTGCTATCCCCCGTCGCCCGTTTGATGGCTCGCCAGCATAGCATGGAATTGTTTGCTGTTCGGTCGCATTCGACCGGGAGGCGGTTCGCTCCCGGAAGCTCCGAAACGCCGTGCTGCAATTATCTGCATATGTGTTAATATATTGTGGTCATGCGCATTGGTGCGTGGCCAAACATAAAATGGGAGGATGCGATGAAAACCATAAATCGCAGGTCTGCAATCGCGCTCGGCGTGACGGCGGCAGCGGTAACGCCTTTGTTCACGCTGGCGGCTGCTGCAAAGGTCAAGAAATACGGCCCGAAGGAAGGCAAGGAGATAGCCCCCGGCGTCAGATTGGTCGAGGTCGGCACCGGCAATTCCGATATCCCCGCTTACAAGAGCATCTCAATTGTCGATATAGTCTTTCAGCCCGGAGCAGCCGCCCCTCAAATGGTGATGGACAACGACATGGTCTGCACCATTGCTGCCGGTGAATTCACGATCAAGAAGGCGGACAAGGAATTCAAGCTCAAGGAAGGTGACGTGTACACCTGCTCCAAGGGCAAGACCGACGAGGCAGCCAACACCAGCAAGGTGGTCGGCATCCACCGCATCGCCGTCTTGATACCTGCCTAGGGCATGCCGCCGAAAATCGGGCCCGCGTCCTCCATCAGGGACGCGGGCCTTTTGATGACGTGCGTGGCCTTGAGCGGTTCATCGTTTCACCGCTTCGACCCGGTCGACTTCGTCCAAGTGTGGTGAGGCTCATGCTGTTCATGGTTTTCCTCCGATTTTTACTTATGAGCGGTTCTCCCTCCGCCCGCTTTGAAAGGGTGCGATTATATTAGAGATCGCGCAGGTTTCCGGCTGACTGCTGCATTGGCGGAGTGGCAATCGGCAGCGCGCTGAGCGTTTTGGAGTTCACGAAATGGCCCGGTGCTCTTCCCGAGCTGCCTCCCAGACCTCGCGCGCCGCGTCTGCATTCAGTGCCGCGATTCCCAGGCCGACGATCAGATCCGGCCACGCCGAGCGCCACAGGAAGGCCGTCACCAATCCGGCCAGTATGATCGCAACATTGGCGACCGCATCGTTGCGGGCCGAGAGGAATGCCGCCCTGGTAAGACTGCCGCTGTGATGGCGGTAGCGCGCCAGCATGTAGGCGCATGACAGATTGACCGCGAGAGCGCCCAACCCCGCCAGCGTCAGCGCCGTTGGCTGCGGCGGCACCGGCATGTTGAACTTTTCCCACGCGGTCCACAGCGTCGCTAGGCCCGGCACCAGCAGGATAAGCGCCAGCGCCATGCCGACCCGCGAGCGGGCACGCAGCGACCATCCCATGGCGAGCAGTATGAGGAGATTGACCGAGGCATCTTCCAGAAAATCGACGCTGTCGGCGAACAGCGACACCGAGCCAATCGCCAGCGCGACGGCGAATTCAATGCCGAAATAACCCAGGTTCAGCAGTGCGACGACAAGCACCACCCGGCGAAGGCCGTCCGACGCAATGGCTTGCTGCATGGTCTGCCCTAACACGATGCCGTTGTCGCTCTTACCAGCCGCTCTTCCAACGCAACAGCCGCATGGCATTGGCCGTCACCAACACCGTCGCCCCGGTGTCCGCGAGAATGGCGGGCCAGAGGCCGGTGATGCCGGCGATCGTCGTCACCAGGAACACTGCCTTCAGGCCCAACGCAATGGTGACGTTCTGCTTGATGTTGGCCATGGTTGCTTGGGACAGCCTGATCATGGCCGCAACGTCGCCGATGCGTCCATGCAGCACCGCTGCGTCAGCCGTTTCAAGAGCCACATCGGTGCCGCCGCCCATGGCAATGCCGACATCGGCCGAGGCAAGTGCCGGCGCATCGTTGATGCCGTCGCCGACCTTGGCTACCCTAAGCCCCTGCCCCTTCAACTCGCCGAGGATGCGCTGCTTGTCCTCCGGGAGCAGTTCGGCGCGCACCTCGATGCCGAGCTGTTTGCCAATGGCAGCCGCCGTGCGCTTATTGTCGCCGGTTAGCATGACTGTCCTGATGCCTGCATTGGTCAGCGCCTTTAGCCCGGCGAAAGCATCCGGCCGGGGTTCGTCGCGCATGGCAATGAAGCCGGCCAGCGCATTGTCTACAAGCAGCACCGCCACTGACTTGCCTTCATCGTTCAATGCCACGATGCGTGCCGCCTGGTCTGCTGGCAGCAGGTTTATCTCGCCCGCCGCGACTGGCGAGCCCAGAAACAGGTTCTTGCCGCCGACACGACCGATAACCCCTTTACCGCCGATCGCTTTGGCTTCGGCGGCAGGCGGCACGGGAATGTTGCCGGCTTTGGCCCTTTGGAGGATGGCCAAAGCGAGGGGATGGCTCGAGCCGATCTCAAGCGCTGCCGCGAGTGAAAGGATGTCGCGTTCACTGGCACCCACCGCAACGACATCGGTGACCTGTGGCTTGCCGAGCGTCAGCGTGCCGGTCTTGTCGAGCGCCACGGCGTTGATGGTCGCGAGCCCTTCCAGCACCGCCCCACCTTTCATCAGCAGGCCGCGCCGGGCTCCGGCCGAAAGCGACGCCGCGATCGCCGCCGGAACTGAAATGACCAGCGCGCACGGGCAACCGATGAGCAGCAGCGCCAGCCCCTTGTATATCCATTCGTTCCAATCGCCGCCCAAGAGCAGCGGCGGTGTGGTGGCCACGAGCGCCGCGACGGCGACAACGCCGGGCATGTACCAGCGCGAAAAGCGATCGATGAAGCGCTCGGTCGGCGCCTTGTTTTCCTGCGCCTCCTCGACCAGCTTGATCACGCGTGCAATCGTGTTGTCTGCGGCGGTCGCCGTCACCTTGACGCGCAGCACGCCGTCGCCGTTGATAGTGCCGGCAAAGACCGTGTCGCCGACGTCCTTGCGCACCGGCACGCTTTCACCGGAGACGGGTGATTCATCGATGGCGCTCCCGCCTTCGGTGATCTCGCCGTCAGCCGGAATCCGGTCGCCCGGCCGCACGAGGATGATGGCGCCCACAGCCAGACTTTCGGCCGGCACCTCGCGGGTCTGGCCGTCTTTCTCGACGAACGCGGTTTTGGGAACGAGGGCCGTGAGCGCTTGAATACTGGACCGTGCCTTGCCGGCCGCAACCCCTTCGAGCAACTCGCCGATCAGGAACAAGAAGACCACCGTCGCCGCTTCCTCGCCGGCACCGATGATGACGGCCCCGGCCGCCGCCACAGTCATCAGCATTTCGATTGTGAACGGAATGCCTGCCGCTGCGGCCATGACCGCTCGGCGCGCGATCGGAGCCAGGCCGAGCAGCATTGCGGCGATGAAGGCCCACGGGCCGGTCGCGGGCCAGGCGTAATCAATCGCGAAAGCCACGGCCAAGGCGACCCCGCTGGCGATGGCCAGGCGGCCCTTGGCGCTGTCCCACCATAGCTCCGACGCCGGCGCATCATCGTTATCATGTAACCCCGCTACGTTCTCGTCGTGATTGCGCCTTCCGTCGGCATGGTCGTCGGCGGATTGATCGGGCGCCGGCGTCCCAGACTTGGAGGTCAGCGGAGCGACGGCGTAGCCGAGGCCGGTGACCTTCCTCTCGATCGCGCCGAGATTGCTTTCGGGAGTATGAGTCACCGTCAGAGTGCCCGCCGAAACGGATACGTTGATGTCCTGAACACCAGGCATCCGCCGCACGGCCGTATCGATTTTGCTGGCGCAACCGGCGCAATCGATTCCTTCCACGCGGTAGCGGGTCTGTTGTTTGGTCGCAGCCATGGTGAACCTCTTGTATCTTCGATCGCGACGCTACATCCTCTAGCGACTAGAGGAGCAAGCGAAATGTCAACAGGTGTGACCATCGGTGAAGCGGCCCGACACAGCGGCGTGAAGGTTCCAACCATCCGCTACTATGAGCAGATAGAGTTGCTTCCTGCCCCTGCCCGCAGCGAAGCCAATCGCCGGCATTATGAAGCGGCAGACTTGCGCCGGCTCGCCTTCATCAGGCACGCGCGCGAGTTGGGGTTCGAGATCGAAGCCATCAGGGCGCTGCTGACGCTGCAGGATAACCCCAGCCAGCCTTGTGCGACCGCCGACGCCATTGCCCAGGCGCGTCTGGCCGACGTGGTTCAGCGGATACGCAGCCTTACAGCGTTGAAAGCCGAGCTGGAGCATATGGTCGAAGGCTGCCGGCATGGAAAAGTCTGCGAATGCCGTGTCATCGAGGTGCTGGCGGATCACGATAAATGCGAGCATGCCCGGCACTGATTGGGTCCCCTTGGTCGCTATGTCACAGCATTGGCACTTGCAAAAACCGTACTTTGCGGTCAGCCTGAGCAGATGTTGGCTCGGCTGTCGCCAAAACATATGCTCGTCACGCTGCTCGCGGTCTTCCTGACCGTGGGGCTCAGCCTGTCCGGTGCACAGGCCAGCATCATGTCGGCAACGATGACGGCCGGCATGGCTGCCGGCGATGGCATGACCATGCCTGGGGGGCCCGGCATGGGCAAGATGGCCGATGCCGCCATGAAGGGTGACTGCCAGGGGTGCCTCAAGGGTGCCGGCGGTGATGGCAAGGGGATATACTGCCCGCCGACCTGCATTGCGCCGGCGCTTGCATTGCTGCCGCAGAAGCTCGAGATGACGACGACCCCGCTGCCGTCGCAAATATCGCCGCTGCCGGCGCCGTTCCTGCACGGGCGAAGTTCCCTGCCCGACCCATACCCTCCCAGACCCAGCGCTCTCGTCTGACGCCGTTTCAGCCGTCCCACGGCTGATGTCCGGCGTCCGGTCGCCCGCTCGCGTTGATGCGCGACGGGCGCGGACAAGCAATCAGTCGACGCTCGCCGTCGATCGAGATCGCAAGGAACGTAAGGGTGAATAGCAATTCCAGTCTTTTCCTGTCGCGCCGCGGGTTCCTGCTTGCGGCGGCGGGCGTCGCCGTCTCGACGTCGATGCGCCCGGCGCGGGCAGCCGCAGTTGATGAGCGCCGTATCAAGGTCACGCCGGCCCATGCCCGGTTAATCGACGCAGGTGGCCCGCAAACCACGGTATGGGCCTATGACGGCACAATTCCCGGCCCGACGCTGCGCCTGCGGCAAGGCCAGCCGGTCCGCATCACTGTCGAGAACGGTCTCGACGAGGATACGACCGTCCACTGGCACGGTATTCGCTTGGCAAACGCAATGGACGGCGTGCCGGGCCTGACCCAAAAGCCGATCGGGCCGGGGCAAAGTTTCGTCTATGAGTTCACACCGCCGGACGCCGGCACCTTCTGGTACCATCCGCATGCCGACAGCCTGGTGCAGATCGGCCGCGGCCTTGCCGGCCCCCTCATCGTCGAGGAGGCCGAGCCGGTCGCCGTCGACCGCGACTTTGTCTGGCTGCTGCAGGACTGGCGGCTTGTTGCCGACGGGCAGATCGCCGGCGGCTTCGGCAGTGCCATGGATGCCTCGATGTCGGGCCGCGTCGGCAATGTCGTCACCGTCAACGGCACGGGGCCAGGCGATCGGAGCGTGAAGGCCGGCGAGCGCGTCAGGCTGCGGCTCGCCAATGCCTCGCTTGCCCGCATGATGGCGCTGCGCTTCGAAGGCCACCGTCCGGTCGTCGTCGCCATCGACGGCCAGCCCTGCGATCCGCATGAACCGGAGGGCGGTCGCCTGGTGCTGGCGCCCGCCATGCGCATCGACATCGTGCTCGACATGCAGGGCCACCCCGGCAGCCGCCACGCGGTGATCGACGATTTCTACGACGGCCTCGCCTATACGCTGACCACGCTGGCCTATGACGCAGCGCCGCCGATCAGGGCGCATCCGCTCGACGCGCCAGCCGGCCTGCCGCGCAACCCTCTGCCCCAGCCCGACCTCGCTGGCGCCGAGCGCCAGGAAATCGTGCTGCAGGGCGGCATGATGGGCGGCGGCAAGCTCAAGGGCGTCGGCGGCATGATGGGCATGGGGATGATGGGCATGAACGGCGGTGCGGCCTGGGCGATCAACGGCATGTCGATGACCGGCGACGGCCATGCCGGCATGGCGCCGCAGTTCACGCTGAAACGCGGTGTGACCTGCCATCTCACCATGCGCAACGAAACCGCCTGGTGGCACCCGATGCATATCCACGGCTTCAGCCTGTCGGTCATCTCGCGCAACGGTTCGCCGGTGCCGCACCGCCAATGGCAGGACACGGTGCTGCTCGCCCCCAAGGATGTGATCGAATGCGCCTTCGTCGCCGACAATCCCGGCGACTGGATGCTGCACTGCCATGTCGCCGACCACCAGATGGCGGGTCTTATGACCGTCTTCCGCGTGACCTGATTTTTTCGCCACCCAATCACCCAAGGAGAACTGCAAATGAAACTGCCCTACTCAATCGCCGCTCTCGCGGTCGCAATCGCAATGCCGATGCCTGCATTCGCCGCAACGATCCAGGCGGTGATGTACAAGAACCCGAGCTGCAGCTGCTGCGAGACCTACGCCGCCTATCTCGAACAGAACGGCTTCAAGGTCGAGCTCAAGCCGACCAACGACCTCAGCCAGATAAGCGCTGGGCTCGGCGTTCCCGCGCAATTGCAAGGCTGCCATTCGGTGGTGATCGGCGACTACGTGGTCGACGGCTTCGTGCCGGTCGACTTGGTCAAGAAGATGCTGACGGAACGGCCCCAAATCACCGGTATCGCCATGGCCGGCATGCCGATGGGCTCGCCGGGAATGGGCGGCGAGAAGACCGAGACCTGGAAGATCTACGCCTTCACCAAGGACGGCAAGGCGCCGACCGTCTACGCGACGCAGTGACGGCCGGCGATGAATTTCTGGAACCCGAGGAGACTGCCATGAAACTGACCTACTCGCTTGCGGCCTTCGCCGTCGCGATCGCCATGCCCCTTCCGGCCGTCGCCGCGACGATCGAAGCGGTGATGTACAAGAACCCGCAATGCAGCTGCTGTGAATCCTATGCTAACTATTTGGAGCACAATGGCTTCAAGGTCGAGATCAAGCCGGTCAACAACCTCTCGCAGATTAGCGGCGATGCCGGCGTGCCGGCCGACCTGCAAGGCTGCCATACGCTGATGGTCGACGGCTATGTCGTCGACGGCCTAGTGCCGGTCGAGATCGTCAAGAAGCTTTTGACCGAAAGGCCAGCAATCACCGGCATCACGCTGGCCGGCATGCCGACGGGCGCGCCCGGCATGGGCGGCGAGAAAGACGGGACCTGGACGATCTATGCTTTCACCAAGGACGGCAAGGCGCCGACCGTCTACGCGACGGAGTGAAAGGCACCGCGATGTTGACCGATATTTCCGATTGTCCGGCCAGAACCTGGCTTGCGATGACCTTCCTGTCCGTTGCCGGTTTCCTCGTGCTGCTGGTTCTGGTGCTCGCCGTCGCAGCACTCGCAAGATACGTGCTGACGGGTCGTCGGACCACAATCGGCCGGGTGCATCATGACCAGCGGTGACGTTCAATCCGATGCGGGACCGGCAGCCATTCGGCGCGCCTTGCTTCGACGATTACTGGTCGTCCTGCCCGTGATGATTTTCGTCGGGCTGGCCGTGTTGCTCGCCTGGGGGCTCACGCGCAATGCGTCCGACATTCCATCGGTGCTGATCGGCAAGCCGGTGCCCCAATTCAGCCTGCCGCCGGTCCAGGGTCGCACGTTTGGTTTGTCGAGCGGTGACCTGCGGGGCGACGTTTCGCTGGTCAACGTCTTCGCATCCTGGTGCTTGGCCTGCCGCGAGGAACATCCTGTGTTCATACAACTGGCGGCGAGCAAGACGGTGCCGCTGCATGGGCTCAACTACAAGGACAGGCCCGATGACGCCGCACAATGGCTCGACACGATGGGCGATCCTTATACGCGTACCGGCGCGGATCTGAACGGCCGCGTCTCCATCGATTGGGGCGTCTACGGCATACCGGAAACCTTTGTCGTGAGTGCCGACGGCCGCATTGTCTACAAGCACATTGGCGCGGTGACGGAAGAGGCCCTTGAGAAAACGATCATGCCGCTCGTCGAGCGCCTGAGGGCCGAGGCGAAGGAGCGGCAACCGTGAAGATGCTCGCTCTCGCGCTCTTCGGCGCCTTGCTCGCGGTGGCGCAGCCCGCATCGGCCGTCGAGCCGCCGCAGGACTTCGCCGTTCATGAGGCTCCCGTCCCCGTGCCGGAAATCAGCTTTCAGGACGCCGACGGTCAACCGAAAACGCTTGCGGATTTCCACGGCAAAGTCCTGCTGCTCAACATCTGGGCGACATGGTGCGCTCCCTGCCGCAAGGAAATGCCGACGCTCGACCGGTTGCAAGCCAAGCTCGGCGGACCGGACTTCGAGGTCATCGCGCTGTCGATGGATCGCGGCGGTCCGGACATCGTGAAAAAGTTCTTCGCCGAGATCGGCGTCGAGCATCTCGCCCTCAACATCGACACAACGGGCAAGGCGATGTTCACGCTCGGCGCCCTCGGCCTTCCCATGACATTGCTGATCGACCGCGAGGGCAAGGAAATCGGCCGGCTGATCGGCCCAGGCGAATGGGATTCACCCGAAATGATGGCGTTCATCCGCAGCCATTTCGGGGCCAACTGAGAAAGGAAAAGACATGACCACAACAGAATCGCCCCAAACCTCGCAGGCTTCGCTTGGCCGCAGCATTCTTCACGCCATCCGCCACTATCTCGGTGACCGGCGCGGACTAATCGCTGCCGGCACGGTCATTGCCGTCGCCGGCCTCGCCTTCAACTGGACATGGCTGGTCGCCGCGGGCATTGCGCCACTGCTGCTCAGCGTCCTGCCTTGCGTCGCCATGTGCGCGCTCGGCCTGTGCATGAACCGGATGACAGGCCGCACCTGCCAAACGGAAAACGCTGCCCCAAAAGCGGATGGGGAAGGCACCACGAAAGGCAGCGGTTGATGCCTATCCAGACCCAAAACGAGCGGCAAGCGCTCTCGCCGACTTTGGGCACGCGCTTGCTGTGCGGCCTGATCGCACTGGCGGCGCTGATCCTCGGCCTTTTTCACGGCGCGCAGGCGCATTCGCTCGATGAAGTCGACGCCATGCTCAAGGGCGACGAGAAGTATTTCCAGCCGATTGATAAGCCGATACCCGATTTCACCCTGCGCACCGCTGAGGGGCGTATCGTGCGGCCGACCGAGTTGCATGGCAAGGTCGTCGTCCTCCACTTCGTCTACACGTCGTGCACGGACGTATGCCCGCTCCACGCCGAGAAGATCGCCGAGATCCAGGCGATGGTGAACGCCACGCCGATGAAGGACCAGGTCACCTTCGTGACTATCACCACTGACCCGACGCGGGACACGCCGGACGTGCTGCGCAGCTACGGGCCGGCGCACGGGCTCGATCCGGTCAATTGGTTGTTCCTGACCACGACACCCGATCAGCCGGAGGACGCGACCCGCAAGCTGGCGGAAGCCTTCGGCCACAGATTCAGCAAGACAGATGACGGCATTCAGGCGCACGGCATCGTCACTCATGTCATCGACAAGGAAGGCCGGTGGCGCGCCAATTTTCACGGCCTGGATTTCGCGCCGGTCAATCTCGTCACCTTCGTCAACGCGCTCACCAACGGCGTCGAGCGTCCGCACCATGAACAGGAAACGAGTGGGGAGCCGGACGAAGGCTGGCTGGCAAAATTGAAGAACTTCTTTTGACGCGCAATTTCGCCGGCGGCATGCCGACCGGGCGCCTCGACGGAGAACAAGGAGAGATGCATATGACGATCAGCGTAAAACAGGCAAACCGATATGGGAGCTGGCTTGTCCGCGCCCTGCTGCTTACCGCCGTGACCGGATGGTTCCTGCTAAATCCGGGCCTTAGGGCGCCGGGCGATCGGCGATGGCGGCTGGCGGAATGTCCCAGGACCAAATCGACCAGCGCATCCACGACTATATCCTCGCCCATCCCGAAGTCCTGGTGCAGGCGCTGCAAAGCCTGGATCAGCGCCAGCGCGAGGCCGAGGCGGCCCAGGTAAAGGCGGTTCTGGCGTCGCGCGCGGACGACATTTTCCGCGACAAGCAAAGCCCCGTCGGCGGCAATGCGCAAGGCAACGTCACCATGGCCGAATTCTTCGACTATAATTGCCCTTATTGCCGCCAAGTGGCGCCGATCATGGCGCAAGCCGCGGCCAACGACCCGCAGTTGCGCATCGTCTACAAGGAATTCCCCATCCTCGGCCCTGATTCCGTATTTGCGGCCAAGGCAGCGCTCGCGGCTCAGATGCAGGGCAAATATGCGGAGTTCCACAAGGCCCTGTATGACGCCAAGAGCCGGGTGAACGAGACGATCGTTCTCAGGATCGCGGCCGAGGTCGGCCTCGACGTCCCTCGCTTGAAGACCGATATGCAGCATCCGGACATCCAAGCGGCGATTGACCAAAATGCGAAACTGGCTCAGGCGCTGAAAATCGCCGGAACGCCGACTTTCGTCGTCGGCGACCAGATTTTTCAAGGCGCGACCGATCTTGCTTCGATGAAGAAATTGATCGGGCAGGCAAGGGCCCTGAAGAAGTGACGCCGGCAAGCGGGAACAATTGATCGATGCCCGAACTCTCCAACATCGGCGTGCTGACCGCCTTCGTGGCCGGCATCGTCTCGTTTCTCTCTCCCTGCGTGCTGCCGCTGGTGCCGGGCTATGTGTCGTATGTCGCCGGCAGGACGCCGATGGGCGGGTCGGCGCGCCTGTCGGCGGCCGCTTTGAGCCTCTGTTTCGTGCTCGGGTTCTCGACCGTCTTCATCGTGCTAGGCGCCAGCGCCACGGCGCTCGGCCGATTGCTGCTCCGCCACCGCATCGAGCTCAACCTTGCCGGCGGTGCGATCGTCATCCTGTTCGGCCTGTTCCTCACCGGTCTGCTTCGCCCATCCTGGATGATGCGCGAAGCGAGATTTCATGCCGATATGCCCGGTGGCAAGGCGACGTCGGCCTATGTTCTCGGCCTCGCCTTCGCCTTCGGCTGGACCCCGTGCATAGGCCCAATCCTCGGCGCCATCCTGACCGTCGGCGCCGCGTCGGCCACCGTCGCCGAAGGCGTGACGCTGCTCGCCGTCTATTCGCTCGGCCTCGGCCTTCCCTTCTTGCTTGCCGCTCTGTTCACCGACAGTCTGGCGCGGCGGCTGAAGGCGATGCGCCGGACCGGCTCGATGTTGCAGTTCGCCGCCGGGGGTATCATGGTCGTCATGGGGCTCGCCATGGTCACCGGACGGATGTCGACATTCTCGTTCTGGCTGCTCGAACAGTTTCCAATATTCACGCGCATCGGCTGAAGACCGGGAAAGGAATTAGTCATGGTCCGGACAATGTCCCCAAACAGACGAATGGTTGTTTTCGGCGGTGTTTTCGGCGCCGCGATGGTTGCCGGCTTTGTCAACGAACCGGATTTGGCAATCGCTGCGGAGGACCCCGGTATGGCGGGTCGCTTCAAAGACCTCAGCGAAAATGGCAACAGCACGTGTTCGGCCAAATTCACGGAGTCGATCGCAACCATGCCAAGCACGTCGCGGATCAAGGGCTCATGTTGCAGCCCGATGGAAATGAAGCGCTACATCGAGCAGTTGAATGGGCTGACCAAGTATCGCGATATCGCCATGATCCCCGTCGATCCATACGACATTCCGGCTGGCATCGCCCAAAAATTGATTCCTTACTACGATGTGAAGCTCTCCGGCGATGAGCAGCAGGCCTACGACTACGCGATGGCCAATTCCAACGAGAAAGGCCCATGCTGCTGTCAATGCTGGCGCTGGAAAGTGTATGGCGGGCTGGCGAAGTTCCTGATCCGCGAGCACGGTTTCACCGGCAAGCAGGTCGTCGACGTCTGGGATCTCTCCGACGGCTGCGGCGGTGGAGAGTAGAGCCGGGCGACGCCTCGGATGCGGTTCAACAAGCGCTCTCAACCTGTTCTAGCTTCTTGAAAGGAGCGCTTGACCTTCCGGTGGCTGGAACGGTTAGGCTCATTGCCAACTTCCGGAGATCGTCCAATGGCGGACCGAACCATGAATTTCGAAAGGCAGCTACTGGCCCTGTTCAGAGAGGCATATCGGCAAGGCAGATCAGATGTCGCGGAGCATTTGCTGCGAGCGCTGGAGGCACTGGATCAAAGCCCTGCCGTTCCCGAGTTACCGCACGGCCAGCATGTTTTGGCCGAAGCCTACTATGAACTCGTTCGTCGATAGCATTGAACATACCCTGATTGACCGGCAAGCCACCGCCTTCGTGGGCTGATCGAGTTGATCGAGTTCGCCTTGACGGGCGTACATGGCGAACTAATTCCCCTCGCAATCGCCGGTGGCAGCGGCGGCGGGAGGGATGATTGTAATGATGATGGACGGTTCAATGTGGATGATGGGCGGCATGGCGCTCATTTGGGTCCTGGTGCTTGTCACCCTCGTGCTCGCGATCGCGGCGCTGGTCAAATATTTGCGAACCTGACGGCATAGGCAGTCGGGGTCAAAAGAGCAAAAAGGACGGAAAGTTGTAGGCGTCACCGGAAGCAGCAGCGTCATCGGGTCGGCGTCGGAACTGGTCCGGCCCTTCGGCTCTTAACGTCTGTCGCCTTCGGCCCTCTCAGGAGTGGCAAATCGCCGGCTATGAGGTCTGGATGGCGAAGCGCAAAGACACGGTTATTGTTACCGGCAGCACCGGCTTCATCGGCTCGGCTCTGGTCAACAGCTTCGCCGACCGGTTTGCTCTCGTCGGCCTCGACCGGGCGGCGACGCGTCAGCCGCCGCCGGCCGCGGAGTGCGTCTGCATCGACCTGACATCGGAGGACGCCGTAGCAGCCGGCTTGGCGCGCGTGCGGACGGCCTATGGCGCCCGCCTCGCCTCGGTGATCCATCTTGCGGCCTATTTCGATCTCACAGGCGAACGGAACCCGCTCTACGAAAAGATTACGGTTGGCGGCACCGAGAAGCTCCTGCGCGCCCTGAAACAATTTGAGGTCGAACAGTTCGTCTTCATGAGTTCGATGCTGGCGCACAAGGCTGGCCGACCGGGCGACATCATCGATGAGGATTGGCCGCTCGAATCGAACCTACCCTACCGCACCTCGAAGATCGAGACCGAGCGCCTGATCCATGAGCAGCACGGGGCGATCCCTGTCGTCTATGCCAGGCCGGCCGGCGTCTATGATGATCTCGGCCGTAACGCATTCCTCGCCAATCAGATTGCGCGTATCTACGAAGAGGATCCGACCGGGCATGTATATCCGGGTGACCTGCGCACCGGGCAGTCGTTCCTGCATCTGGAAGACCTCACCGATGCGGTGGCGCGCCTTATAGATCGGCGGAAGAAACTTCCCACGGAGCTGGCGCTGCTTCTCGGCGAGCCTGAGGTCATGGGCTACGGCGAACTTCAAGCCGAGATTGGTCGGTTGATCCGTGGCGAGAACTGGGAGACACGGGAGGTGCCGAAGGCGCTCGCCAAGGCGGGTGCCTGGGTCCAACAGGACGTGCTGGGCGAAGAATCATTCGTTCGTCCCTGGATGGTCGATATCGCCGACGACCACTACGCGATCGATATCAGCCGTGCCCGCAATGTCCTCGGCTGGCAGCCCCGGCATTCCCTGCGCGAGACGTTGCCGCGGATCGTCGACGCGCTCAAGGCAGATCCCGCCGGCTGGTATCGGGCCAACAAGCTCAACGCCGCCAAGGTGGCCGGCAGCGGAACAAAAGCGCGAGAGAAAGACAAGGCGTTCGAGGCCAAACACGACAAGATGAAACCCGAACACATGGCCGAGATGGCGGGGATGGGCAAGCAGATGCTCTGGGCTCATTTCCTGGTCATCACGCTTGGCGTGTGGCTCCTCACCAGCCCGCTTCAGTTCGCGCTGTTCGATCCGGCGGCGGCCGGCACTGTGCGTGACGTCACGCAAGAGCGTGGACTGTGGGAACCGGTGCTGCGCAACGCGCTCACCGGCTGGAGCGACATTGTCTCGGGCTTGCTGCTGATGCTGTTTGGCGGGCTCGCACTGTCGCCGCGTTTTTCCTGGGCGCAATGGGGCACGACGATCGCCGGCCTGTGGCTGCTGTTCGCGCCGCTGTTCTTCTGGACGCCGAGCGCCGCCGCCACCATGAACGACACGATCGTCGGCGCGCTGGCCATCGCTTTCTCGGTGCTCGTCCCGATGATGCCGGGCATGAGCCACGAAGGGATGATGGACGAGAGCACCGTTCCGCCTGGCTGGACCTACTCGCCGTCATCCTGGCTGCAGCGCCTGCCGATCATCGCGCTCGGTTTCTTCGGTTTCCTCATCGCCCGCTATCTCACTGCCTACCAGCTCGGCCATGTGGGTGCTGTCTGGGAGCCGTTCTTCCCCGGCGGAGACGGCAGGAACGGCACGGAATTCATCATCACATCCGACGTTTCTCGAGCCTGGCCAGTCGCTGATGCCGGGCTTGGTGCCGTGGCCTATATGATCGAAACCCTGATGGGCGCGATGGGCACGGCGACCCGCTGGCGCACCATGCCCTGGATGGTGACCTTCTTCTTCATCCTGGTGGTGCCGCTCGGCGGCGTCTCGATCTTCTTCATCATCATCCAGCCGATCATGATCGGCACCTATTGCACACTGTGCCTCATCGCGGCGGCGGCCATGCTGGTCATGATCCCGCTGACGCTGGACGAGGTGGTCGCCATGGGCCAGTACATGCTGCGCAGCGCGCGGGCAGACCGTCCGTTCTGGCGCACCTTTTTCCAAGGCGGGCCGGAGCCGAACGGCGAGGCGGATAAGAACGATCCCGGGTTTTCCGCCGCGCTTGCCGCACAGTCCGCCGCAGCCATTCGCGGTGTCACGTTTCCATGGACGCTGGTCGCATGCTGTATCGTCGGCGGTTGGCTGATGGTCTCGCGGCTGGTCTTCGGCACGGCCGGCGCCATTGCAAACAGCGATCACCTCTCGGGCGCCATGATCATCACGATCGCGGTCTGCGCCATGGCCGAGGTGGCACGGCCGTTGCGTTTCCTCAACCTGCCGTTCGGGTTATGGCTGATCGCAGTGCCCTGGCTGCTCGACGGCGCGACCAGAGGTTCGACATTGAACAATGCCGTTGCAGGGCTAGTTGTGATCGGCCTCAGCCTGCCTCGGGGGCTCCGAAGCAAGGAGCACTACGGCTCATGGGACCGCTATGTCGCCTAGACGAAGCCTGGAACCGGCTTGGTCTTGCCGCTCAGTTGCGCGCCCAGCGTCAGTGCCTGCGGGAAATTCCGGACGATCGCCGCCATCAAGGTGGCGCTGCCGGGGCGAAGGGCAATTCCGGCAACGGCCGCGGCGGCGTAGACCCGGGTCGAAAACAGTCTTTTCCAGGCCGCCTCGTAGCGTCTGGCGGCAGCCTCGCGCCCTGCTCGGCCACTTGGCGCGCATGCGAGTTCGCAAGCCAGCAGCCAGCCGGACTGAAGCGCCATCGAGATGCCCTCGGCGATGACAGGATGAGACTCTCCGGCTGCATTGCCGACGCGGAAGATGTCCCCTTCGTAGCACGAGCGAATTCCCGGCCGGATCGGACCTGCGGCAAGCCACGGACCGTCGAGGAGAGCCGGTTCCAGGGCGTCCCGCACGCCCCGGCATGAATTCAGGAGATGCCGGGAGACCGCATCGGCGGCCGACACATGGCTCCGTTGTTTGGGGCCATATTGTTTACGCAGCCGCGCGAGCATATCGCGCCGGATGCAGCACGAGATCGACAACCGGCCATGATCCGCCGAAACCATGCCGCCGTAGCCGCCAGGGAAGGCCAGCAGAGGCATCAAATCCGGCGCCAGCGACGACCCGGTGAAATGCGCCTTGAAGCCGAGCAGGTCCGACGGCCGATTGGCCTTTGCGAGTTGGCTGCGCAATGGTCCCGGTTCCCACGAGCCGTGAGCGGCGACAATCACCGGCGCACGCAACATCGCCGCTTCATCCCCGGCCTGAATTCGCACCCTTTGCATCTCACCGTCCGGCTCGATGGCGACGGCGCGGCAGGGTTGAAAGATTTCGACACCCGCCGATCGCGCCGCTTGCAAAAGCAGAGAGTCGAGAATGTCCCGGCCGAGCGCCCGGCCGAAGCTGTCTTTCGCACGAGGCCCAGCTCCTGCACGTGGCATTGCCGCCTCGACGCAGGTCTCGCCGGAAAACAAGCCGACGCGGCGGATTTCGGGGCCGGCATTGGTACGCCAGGCATCGCCGATCTCGAGCCGGCCGAGGAGCGCAAGATTGCTTGCCGAGATGTATTCGCCGCAGACCTTGCGGCGCGGGAACGCGCTTTTTTCCACAATTGCCACGGCCCATCCGCGCCGGGCCAGCGTGAGCGCGACGGAGGTGCCCGCCGGGCCGGCACCAATGACGATCGCGTCATGAGTCGACAATCCCGTCATGGCTCGACACTGGCACTGGCGCCGACGAAGATGTGGGAAAACAGGCCGGCGCGCCGCTCCTCGACCGGTTTGCCGTTGGCCGCAAGCCAGAGACCGGTAAGCTCGCTGCCGCGAAAGCCGGCACGCACGCTTTGCGCCGCGTCGTTTCGTGTGACGTCGTTGGCGCCGATTGCCGGCAGAAGACGGGTCGCGGCCAGCGGCAGTTTCGCCCGCAGCGGCTCTGTCGCGATGAGCAACGGGGCTTTCGGCCTGATCAGCGAAAACAGACGCACGAGCTGCGCATCGTCGAGGTGATGCAGGAACAGATTGACGATGACGGCGTCGAACGGCGCACCCTCGATCTTTCCTGCCCAGTCGAAGACATCGGCGGTGACGCCTTCGGCCTTCCATCCCAGCCTGTCAAAATCACCGCGCAATTGCGCGGTGACGAGGCCGACGCGGTCGAGCATTACCAGTTCGACCCCGGGCCAATGCGTGGCCAGGCGCCGCGCCACCGCCAGCATGAAGGAGCCATCGCCGGCGCCGATCTCCAGGATGCGGCGTGGCGGCGTTGGCACGAACCTCCTGAGCAACGACGTCATGATCGGCACCTGAAACATCAGCATATTGATGCGCCAAAGGTCACGGCGCGCGGCCAGCGCTCGCGGATCTTCGGCCGCAAGTCCGTCGAGGATTTCCGGCGCAAGCTGCCGATGCTCCAGGCCGCTCATGACACCGTTCGAAAGAGCATGGTTTCGGCCGTCAGCCCGGGCCCGAACGACATGCCGCAGCCGAGTAGGCCGGGTGGCGCCTTCAACATCTCCTTCATCACGAACATGACGGTCGCGGAAGACATGTTCCCGTATTGGCGCAACACCGCGCGCGATGATTCCAGCGCAGTGGGCTCCAGTTCCAGAGCCCTTTCGACGGCATCGAGAACCGAACGTCCACCCGGGTGCACGGCCCAAAGGTCGATGTCTTTCGCCGATCGGCCTCCGAGGATGGCGGCCTGGCTGTTCCGCAACGCTTCATGAATCGCTGCCGGCACCTGGCCGGAAAGAACCATTTCGAAGCCGTGGTCGCGAATGTTCCAGCGCATCAGGTCCCGCCGTTCCCTCGCCACCAGACAGTGAAAGCTATCGAGCTCGATGCCGGCCGGCTCGGCGGTGACGAGCGTGGCCGCGCAGCCGTCGCCCCAGAGGCAGAACGACAGCAGTTTTTCCAGTTCGGTGGTTTCGCGCAGATGCATCGTGCAGAGCTCGATATTGACCAGCAGGACCTTGGCCTGCTGGTCGGAGCGGACGATGTGGCGGGCCAGCTTGAGCCCGTTGATCGCCGCGTAGCAACCCATGAAACCGATCATCGTGCGTTCGACACTGTCGGGAAGCCCGCAACGCGCGATCAGCTCCAGATCGATGCCCGGCGCCGAAAAGCCAGTGCAGGTGGTGACGATAAGATGGGTGATGCGGGAAGCGTCGTCGCCAAGCTGCAATCCGTCGATGCCCTTTTGCGCCAGAACAGGTGCGGCATCGTCGAACATCGCCATTCTCATGGCCGTTCCGGGAAACGCGCCCCGGATGAAGGTCCCGGCCAGGTCGGCAGTTGGTCCTTCGGGGTCGGACGCCGGCGCAAAGCAGGAATAGCGGTGCTCGATGCCGGCAAGATCGGCCATGCGTTCGAAGATCCTCCGGCGATCGCCCGCGAGCATAGAGGCCGCGAAACGCAGGTAGAATTGATGAACCTCGTGCTCCGGCACCGCCGTCGCGATCCGGTTGATATAGGCGTTGACGGGCATATTCTGTCTCCTCGGCGGGTGCACGGTGTAACGTGCCGCCGGAGGGTCCTTGCTCATCGTTACCCGGTGTCGAACACCGGGTTTTGAGCGCTGTTCGATAAACGTTTCCGAAAACTGATTTCTTCCCGAAGGTTCAGTGTGCGCTGTTGGCAGGGAAACGGTTGGAGCGGGCGGGCGGTTGCGTCGGGCATCCAAAATCGCCACATCATGTTGACCTTCCATCTACTGGAAGGTCTATTTCCTCCGACAAAGGAGATTTCCGCCATGAACATCGGTATCGCATCCGAAAAATCCGGCCTGCCGGCCAAGACGATCCGTTATTACGAGGACATCGGGCTCTTGCATCCGGCTCGGACAGACAATGGCTATCGCGATTACTCGACGGCCGATATTCACCGGCTGCGCTTCCTGCAGCGCTCGCGAAGCCTGGGGTTTTCGGTCGACGAATGCCGCCAGCTGCTGTCGCTGTACCAGGACAGGGAACGTGACAGCGCCGACGTGAAGGCGATCGCGAAAGCCAAGCTGGTGGAGATCGACAGGAAGATCGCTGAACTGGTCGGATTGCGCGGCTTGCTCCACCATCTGGTCAGTCACTGCCACGGCGACGAGCGGCCGGATTGCCCGATCATCGACGAGCTGGCAGGACAAGGCGTCGCCCAGTGAGGTGGATTGAAAATCGGAGCGGCTGACGTGCAAACTTCGCTGTCATGCCGGCTTGTGCTGCCGCACGACCTTCCATTCATGCCAGATCAGCACCATGACGACAGCATCGAATACGGTCAGGACAAGCAGGCCGAACGAATGGGTGTAGGAGTAGCGGTAGACTTGATAGAACATAAATGCGCCCAGCGCCGCAAGCGATGCCGGATACGACCACGGCTTGCCTCTCAAAAGCCCGACAACGAGCAGCAGTTTTATCAGGCCGTGGCTAAGCAGGTAGAAGGCATAAAACTCCTTGCTGGCGACGGAAAAGTGGCTTGCCATCTGCGACAGATAGCCAGCTATGAAATCGTTCGGATCTTCGATCAATTCCTCTTGAGTGAATGTATTGACCCAGGAGGCAATGGCGTCGGTGGTGACGACATAAAGCAGGATCCCGCCCACGCATTCGATCAGGGCATGCGCCCCTTTAAGCCAGATGCTGAGCTCGAAAATCTGATGGATGCGGCGTTCGTCTACTGCTTTCACAAAATTCACCTTGCGATCGACAACAGCGGAAACGAGAAACGATGGATGCAGCCCTAACCCACTGGATCAACGCGGCAGCCGGGATCAGCCCTTTTCTTGATAAGGCAATGATCGCCGTCTCACAAATCGGCGTTCCGCTGATGGTGCTGGCTGTTGCCCTGCAATGGTGGGCAAAGGCCGACCGCTACCATGTGCGCCATGCTGCCTTGTCCGCCGGCTTGGCGTTCCTGCTCGGTCTGGCGATCAATCAGTTCATTTTGCTATTCGTCCACCGGCTGCGGCCCTACGATGCCGGCCTGACGCATCTGCTGATTGCGCCCAGCGCCGACTGGTCGTTTCCCTCCGACCACGCGACAGCCAGCTTTGCGGTTGTTGCGGCTCTTGCAATGCAAGGTCTGCCGCGCCGGACGCTGGCCCTCTCCATCATGGCATTGCTGATCTGCTGGTCGAGAATTTACATCGGCACCCACTATCTCACCGACGTGATAGGCGGTGCCATCACTGGCGTCTTAGGTGCCGTTGTGGTCCGATTGGCCTATCGCGAGAACTCCCGATTGGACAGTCTGGTCACAAGAATTCTCTAGCTCCTTATGTGCAAACGATGAGACGAGCAGCTATCATAGCGGTCCTGTCGCTTGCCTGCGTCTCTGTCGTGCTCGCCGCCGCCCATTCGGGTCGTGATGCGGTCATCCAGGCTCGCCAGGCCTCGATGAAGGAAATGGCCGCGGCGGCAAAGGCGATCGCTGGGATGTTCGACGGCAAGCAGGCGTACGACGCCGCAGCCTTCAAGGCGGCGGCCGAGACCATCCGCGCCCGCACCGGCCCTGCCTTGATTGCCGAATTCCCCAGCGCGACATTGGGAGCGCCTTCAGGCGCCAAGCCGGATATCGACCCCGCCCGCGCGGAGTTCGAAGGGCTGGCACGCCACATCGGAACGCTGGCCAGCGCCCTGGCCTCCGACGCCGAGCGGGCACCACCGCATATCACCGACGACATGAGAATGGGTTCCGGCCTGGCAATGGGCGGTGGCAGCCTGCTTGGCAAGCGACCATCACTCGCGGAAGCCGATCCCACTAAATTGCCGGCGGAGCACCTCCTGCATCTCATCTTGCAGGATTGCTCGAGCTGCCATTCGAAGTTCCGGCAAAAGGTCGAGTGATAGCGTCAGCTTCGCTGCAGCTGACCCGCCATGAAATTGCGCCAGCCGCCGAAATGCGAAATCTCCTTTGCATCGGTGAGGCCGGCACTTTCGACGAGGAAGCCTTTCGGCGACGTTCCGTCATCAAGCAGAAGCGTCCCGATGCCGAGCGGCGGCGGGATCGCGGCAACAAAGCGCCCGAACGCTTGCGGCGATAGCCGCCAGACTTCGACCTCGATCGCTGTTCCCTTGCCGTTGCAGGTGCGCTCGAGCCCCGGTCTCGACACCGACTGGCCGGCAAGCGCGTAAAGCCGGTAGAGCGGCGCCGTTCTTGCAGCCCGGGCGAACATCGCGCCGAGCTGCTGCAACTGGCCGTTCAGCGCCATCCCCGATAGATGTGCGCCGACCACGGCCAGCTCGATCGTGCCCTCGTCCACGTCGACGCGAACATCGCCACGCGGCGGCAGCGGCCAGCCGGTAGCGCCCAGCGCCAGGCCGCTTGCCGCATGGACATCGCGCGCAAGCGACGCCGGCAGATGGTCCTTGCCCGCCGCGGCAAGCAAGGTGACGCTCATCGGCAAACCGTCGCTGCGAATTCCGGCCGGCACGGCTATGCCGCACATGTCGAGCAGATTGACGAAGTTGGTGTAAGTGCCAAGCCGGCTGTTGGTGACGATGGGGTCTGCCAACACCGCTTCAACCGTGTAATGCGTCGGCGCGGTCGGCACACAGAAAAGATCGACCGAGGCGATGACCGGCGCAAGCCTGGCCTTGTAGCCTTGCAAGGCATAGAGCCCGTTGAAAGCGTCCGGGGCTGAAAGTTTTCGCGCGCCGCCGATGATCTGCCGCGTCACCGGATGCATGGCGGCCTCGCTGGTATCCATGAAGTCCTTGATCGCGGCATAACGCTCGGCCACCCAGGCGCCTTCGTAGAGCAGGTTGGCGGTGGCGTAGAAATCACCGAACGGGATTTCGACCAGCCTGCAGCCCAGCGTCTCCAACGAGGCAAGGGCGGCCTCGAAGCCCGCCTGCATCGCCTGGTCGCCGAAGAAGGTCCAGTCGGCCCTGGCCGGCACGCCAACCGTCAGCACCGGCGGGCGCGCGCCAAGAGCCTGAATGCAGAGGTCACGCGAATAGGGATCGGCGTCGTCCTTTGCCGCCGCCGCCTCGAACACGTGATAGGCGTCATCGACGGTGAGCGCGAAAACCGAGACGCAGTCAAGCGTCCGGCAGGCCGGCACGACGCCGGCGGCTGATAGTGCGCCGACGCTCGGCTTCAGCCCGACGATGTTGTTGAGGCCGGCGGGTATGCGCCCCGAACCGGCGGTGTCGGTGCCGAGCGCGAAGGAGACGATGCCGCGCGCCGTCGCCACGGCCGAGCCGCATGAGGAGCCGCCCGGCACCAGTTTCGGGTCGATCGCATTCCTCGGGATTGGATAGGGCGTGCGAACGCCGACCAGGCCGGTGGCGAACTGGTCGAGATTGGTCTTGCCGACAACCAGCGCGCCGGCGGCCTTGAGCCGCGCGACGACGGTGGCGTCTTTCGCCGGCAAGTAGGCATATTCCGCACAAGCCGCCGTGGTCGGCATGCCGGCAACATCGATGTTGTCCTTGACCGCGAACGGCACGCCCCACAGCGGCTTTGCCGCGGGATCGAACGGGCCGAGCTTTTCCGCCTCGGCAAGCAACTCCGCCCTGCTCGCCAGATGGATGAAGATGCCCGGATCGTCGGCTGTCGCGAGCCGCGCATTGATCGTATCGATCACCTCGCAGATGCCGACGCCGGCCTGATAGGCGGCGTGCAGGCTCGCTATGTCGAAGCGGATGTCGCTCATTTGGCCTCGCCCAGAATGACTACCGGCAGGTTCCACTGGATGAGCACCACGCAGCCATCCTTCGTCCACACCGAATGCTCGGTTCCGACCGGGTTCAGGATCACGCTGCCCGCGGCATGATCGCCGTTCTCGTCGCTCTGCGTGCCTTCCAGCACAAGGATCGTTTCCAGCCCGGCATGGCGATGGCGCGGCACGCCGGCGCCGGGCCGGTAGTTCAGGATGGCGACCGACGGTTCCGTCGGTCCGCCCTTGAGCAGCCAATGCGCCGTAATGCCATCGCGGAAAGGCTCGAACGGCAGATCGCGCCAGCCACCATTGAGGAGGCCGGCAAAGGCAGGGTTAGGCATTGGCAATCCCCTCGAGCACCTGGTCTGTCGTCGCCGTCCAGCCGACGATCGCGCCCTGTGCCCTGATCATCGCCAGGGCGGCCGCCTTGAACTCGGCAAAATAGCTCTCGGTAGCATCCTCGGCCAGCAGGCATTCATAGCCGCGGTCGTTGGCCTCGCGCATCGTCGTCTGCACGCAGACCTCCGTCGTCACTCCGGCAAAGACCAGTTGCTGTGCGCCGAGCCGCTTCAGGTCATCGCCGAAACTGGTGGCATAGAACGCGCCCTTGCCCGGCTTTTCGATGACGATCTCGCCGGGCAATGGGGCAAGTTCATCGAGGATCGCCGTTCCCGGCTCGCCGACGATCAGCACGCGACCCATCGGCCCGACATCGCCGATCCGGATCGACGGATTGCCGCGATTGCGCTTGGCCGGCGGCAGATCCGAAAGGTCTGCCTTGTGGCACTCCATCGTGTGGATCACCGGCAGGCCAGCGGTGCGGAACCCCTCGATCAATCTCTTCACCGTCGGCACGATCGCCGTGACCCGGCTGACGTCGTTGCCGAGGCTGGCGCCGAAGCCGCCGGGCTCAGTGAAATCGCGCTGCATGTCGATGACGACCAGCGCCATCGCCTCAGGCTTGAAGGCGAACGGAAACGGCAGCGCCTCGATCTCCGCCATCAGTGATGTCCCGCCATGTGCTCGCCGATCGTCTGCACGCTCGCCTGCGCGATCGGCGTCTCGTAGACCAGCGCGCCGTCCGACATGACGAAGATGCGGTCCGAGAGCTCGAGCAGCTCATCAAGGTCCTCCGACATAAGGAGCACCGCGGCGCCGGCATTGCGCGCCTTCATGATGCGGGCGCGTATTTCGGCGACGGCGGAGAAGTCGAGGCCGAAGCAGGGGTTCGACACGATGAGCAAATCGACCTCGCCGGTCAGTTCCCGCGCCAGCACCGCGCGCTGCACATTGCCGCCCGAGAGCGACGAAATCGGCGAAGCAAGCGATGCCGTCTTGACCTTGAACTGTTGGACCAGACGGGCCGCGTAGTCCCTGATCGCACTCATCCTGATCCAGTTGACCGGCTTGCCGGCCTCGTTGAGGTCGAAGGTCCGGAAGGCCATGTTTTCCGCCACCGTCATCTTCGGTGCGCAGGCATTGCGCAAGGGCTCCTCCGGAATGAAGCGGACATTGAGCGTGCGCGCCTCGCTGCGGCTGGCACCATAGGGCGAGCCTTTCACCAGAACGTCGCCGCAATTGCGCGCGCGCTGTCCGGCAAGGACTTCGAGAAACTCCTTCTGGCCGTTGCCGGAGATGCCGGCAATGCCGACGATCTCACCCGACCTCACATCGAGTTCGCCGATGTCGATGGTTTTCAAGCCGGTGCGGTCGGGCGCCTTCAGCGACTTTACCGTCAGCACCTGTCTGGCGCCGGCCGGCACCGGGGCGCGGCTGTCGAGTGCGGCGATCGGTTGGTCGCCGATCATCATCGCCGCCATCTGCTTGTGGGAAAGTTCGGAGACCTTTCCGGTTCCGGTCAGCCTGCCCTTGCGCAGCACGGTGATATCGTCGGCAAAGGCCGTCACCTCGTGGAATTTATGCGAGATCATCAGCACGGTGAGGTCGCCGGTCCTGGTCATGTCGCGCACCAGGCCAAGCACTTCGTGTGCCTCGCCGGGAGTGAGCACCGAAGTCGGCTCGTCGAGCACCAAGAAACTGCGGCCGAGATAGAGCTGCTTGATGATTTCGAGCTTCTGCTTCTCGCCGGCCGCAAGTTCCGCCACCTTCACGTCGAGCGGCAGCTTGAACGGCATCCGCTGCATGAATTGCGCAAGCGCGGCGCGCTCCTTGCGCCAGTCGATGACGCCGGGCACCTTCTCGCGCGAAATGACCAGGTTCTCCGCGCCGGTCAGCGACGGGACGAGCGTGAAATGCTGGTAGACCATGCCGAGCCCCAATGCCGAGGCATCCTTCGGACTGGCGATCGCGACCTCGCGGCCATCGACCAGCATGTCGCCGGCGGTCGGATGGTAAAAACCCATCATGCATTTGACCAGCGTCGACTTGCCGGCGCCGTTTTCGCCGAGCAGCGCATGGAACGATCCCGCCGGCACCTTGATCGAGACGTCGTCCAGCGCGGTGAAGGCGCCGAAGCGCATGGTCATGCCGATGGTCTCGACGCCGACGGCTTTCTTACCGATGCTTCCGCTCAAGATCGTGTCCTCACGGCAGCTGCGCGACGAAGGATGCCGAATTCGACACCGCGCCGAACACGCCGCCCTGCATCTTGATCATCTTGATCGCGGCGAGATGGTTGCCGTAATCGGTCGCGCCGCAGCAATCCTCCAGCATGACGCATTCAAAGCCGCGATCATTGGCCTCGCGCATCGTCGTGTGGACGCAGACATCGGTGGTGATGCCGGTCAGCACGATGTTTTCGATGCCGCGCTGGTGCAGGATCAGCTCCAGGTCGGTGGCGCAGAACGAGCCCTTGCCCGGCTTGTCGATGATCGGCTCGCTAGCCGCCGGATAGAGGTCGGGGATGATGTCCCAGCCGGGTTCGCCGCGCACCAGGATGCGCCCGCAAGGCCCGGGGTCGCCGATGCCGGCATTGATGCGGCGCGAGCGCCAGCGCTTGTTGGCCGGCAGGTCGGCGAGATCGGGCCGATGGCCCTCGCGCGTGTGGATGATGGTGTAACCCTTGGCCCGCATGGCTGAGAGCACCGACTTGATCGGCTCGATCGGCGCCCGCACCAGCGAAAGATCGTAGCCCATATGATCGACATAGCCGCCCGGCCCGCAGAAATCGGTCTGCATGTCGATGATGATCAATGCCGTATTGTCCGGCCGCAGCTCGCCATTATATGGCCATGGATAGGGGTCGGCATCGATGTAGCGCTGGGTGATCTCGGCTCTGGCGTTCATCGGAAAAACTCCAGTCATTTGGTGATCGACAACTCGCCCGGCGCGCCGGCAAGCGAGCGGTTCGGCGACGAGGTGGCGATCATGATGATGAGCGTGAGGATGTAAGGTGCGGCGTAGAAGAGATAGTAGCCCTGCGTCACCCCGACCGACTGCAACGCCGGGCCCAGCGCGCCGGCGCCGCCGAACAACAGTGCCGCGGCAAAGCAGCCAAGCGGGTTCCAGCGCGCGAAGATGACCAGCGCCACCGCCATCAGGCCCTGCCCCGACGAGATGCGTTCGGTCCAGCTGCCGGGATAATAGAGCGACAGATAGGCGCCGCCGATGCCAGCGAGCGCACCGCCGACACCTGTCGCAAGCAGGCGCACGGTGTTGGGATTGAGGCCCATGGCGCGCGCCGCATCGGAGCTGTCGCCGACGACGCGCACGATCAGGCCGGCGCGCGTATTGCGGAAGGCCCACCATAGGAACACGGCAAGTGCAGCACCAATCAGGAACAGGATGTTGACGTTGAGCGCCGCCTGCACCTGCGGGATATCCGACCAGCCACCGAAGGCGATGGCCGGCAGGTCTGGTGCCGAGGGCTGGATGAACGGCTTGCCGAAGAAGAAGGCGAGACCGGAGCCGAACAGCATCAGCGCGATGCCGATGGCGATGTCGTTCACCCCGCGGAATTTGCAGATCCAGCCGTGGAACAGCCCGAAGCAAAGACCGGCACCTGCGGCAGCCAGCAGGCCGAGCCATGGCGAGCCGGTCATCACCGCGACCGCATAGGCGGTCATTGCGCCGAAGACCAGCGTGCCTTCGAGGCCGAGATTGATGCGGCCGGAGCGCTCGGTGATGGCTTCGCCGAGCGAGACGAAGATGAACGGCGTCGAAACGCGGATGGCGCCGCCGAGGATGGCGAGCGGCACGCCCCACAGGCCGATCTCGGTCGCGTCCATCAGGAGCCTCTCTTCCACAGATCGGGATTGAAGACCTTGAAGCGGCCGTAAAAGGTTTCGCTGAACAGGATGACGACGAAGAGCATGCCTTGCAGCACCAGCACGGTGGCGTCGGGCAGGTCCATGCGGCGCTGGATCAGCCCGCCGGAAGCGCCGATACCGCCGAGCAGGAAAGCGACCGGGATGATGGCGAGCGGATTGTGGCGGGCGAGGAAGGCGACGAGGATGCCGGTATAGCCATAGCCGGCGGCGAGCGAGGCGTTGGCGCTGCCTTGCACGGCGCCGACCTCCAGCATGCCGGCCAGCCCGGCGAAGCCGCCAGCCAGCCCGGTGAAGCCGACGATCAGCGGCCCGACGGCAAGCCCTTGCACCTGAGCTGCCCTGACATTGCCGCCGGCGATGCGGGCGGCAAACCCCCAGCGCGTCTTTTCGATCAACAGCCAGGACAGGACGCAGGCGAGAATGCCGACGACCAGGCCCCAGTGCACGTCCATGCCTGGAATGTTGCCGATGCGGTAGGCATCCGCCAGCGGCTCGGTCGAGGGTTTGTTGAGCGAAGCCGGATCGCGCAGCGGCCCTTCGACCAGATGGTTCATCAGCGCGATGGCGATATAGGCCATCAGCAGGCTGGAGATGGTTTCGTTGACGGCGCGGTAGTGGCGGAGTGCGCCGACGGCACCTATCCAGATGCCGCCGGCGACCGCGCCCGCCACGCCCATCAGCAGGATGACCACAAAAGCCGGCGCGCCATTCGCCGCGACGCCGATGGCGGCGGCGGCAACGCCGCCCAGCACGATCGCGCCTTCGCCGCCGATGACGACGAGGCCGAGCCGGGCCGGCAGCGCCACGCAGAGCGCTGCCAATAAAAGCGGTGCTGCCCGCGACAGCGAGTTCTGGATCGAGAACCACGAGCCGAAGCCGCCGCGCCACATCGTTTCGTAGAGTTGCACCGGCGATTTGCCGACCAGCGCGATGAACACGCTGAACAGCGCCATGCCGACGATCAGCGCCGCGAGCGGTATGACGAAGGCTTCCGCCCGCCGCGCCGCCCATTCGAGCGCCGCCGGATAATTCCTGGCGCCAAACAGCGCCGGTGCGCCCGCAGTGCTGACAGTGTCTGCCATGGCCCCGTCTCCGATCCGGTTCAGGCGGTCGAACCGACGACGCCCTCGACCAGGTAGTCCATGCTTTCGAGTTCGAGCGCGGTCTCGGCGAAGGCCTGGCCTTCGGTCGCGACGACGACGCCCTTGTTGCTCTTCAGCGGACCCTTGATGACGGAAAAGCCGCCTTTCATCATTTCGGCCAGCGTGCCGTCGAACTGCTTGCGGGCGGCCTCGCCGACAGCGGGGCCGAGCGGGCTCATCTTGACGAAGCCGTCGGCCAGGCCACCGCGCGTGAAATTGGGCAGCGGCGTGCCGGCCACCAGATCGTCGACGAACATCTTGTAGACCTTGGCCCAGTTCCATTCCGCGCCGGTCAGGTATTTTTCCGGCGCCAGCGGGCTCTGGTTGGCATGATAGCCGCAGACGAAGGCGCCACGCCCGGCCGCCGTCTCGACCACCACCTTGGGGCTATCGACATGGCAGGTGATGACGTCGGCACCCTGGTCGACCAGCGCATTGGTGGCCTCGGCCTCCTTGACCGCTAGCGACCACTCGCCGGTGAAGATCACCTGGCAGGTGATGGTCGGGTCGACCGAGCGCGCGCCGAGCAGGAAGGAATTGATGTTGAGCAGCACCTGCGGGATCGGCTTTGCCGCGACGAAGCCGAGCTTCTTGGTTTTGCTGGTGTGACCGGCGACGACGCCGTTCAGATACTGGCCCATGCCGATATAGCCGAAATAGGAACCGGCATTCATCGGATGCTTGTCCTTGTTCCACATGCCACCACAATGGCGGAACTGCACGTCGGGGAATTTCGCGCACATGGCGAGCATATGCGGATCGAAATAGCCGAACGAGGTCGGGAAGATCAGCGACGCACCGTCGAGATTGATCATCGATTCCATCGTCTTCTGAACGTCGACCGTCTCCGGCACGTTCTCCTCCTCGACGACGGAAATTCCTTCGATCCCCTTCAGCGTGGCGGCCCCTTCGGCATGCGCCTGGTTGTAGCCGTAGTCGTCCTTTGGCCCGACATAGATGAAGCCGACGGTGGCCGTCGCGGCGAAGGCCCTGCTGATCGGAAACGATGCGGACGCAAGGCCGAGCGCCGCTCCGGCGGCGGAGGTTTTGAGCAGGTCGCGGCGGCTAAGCATGAATCTCTTGGACATTGAATGCTCCCTCTGTGGGGCCTTTGGGGCCGGTTAACACCTCAATGAAAGAAGTGTATGCAATCAGCATGCCAGTTTCAGAAATGAGATTTATTCAGTAATATCAATGAGTGTTCCGATGTGGACTGCACAAAGCCGGAGCAATTGCATACACTTTTTGCCTCCAAAATCGCCAATTTGACATGAAGGCTAAAACATAGGCATACAGAGATGCGGAGGAATCGAAGCCGGTGAGTGGCTTACGGCTCTAGCGAAAAGACTGGACGGAGGAGACGTGTCGGGAAAGCGCAATTTGATCAGGTCGGGCACGACCGTCGATCAGATGGTGAGGGCGATCAGCGACCGGATCGTCACCGGTTTCCTGCGCCCGGGCGAAAAGCTCGACGAGGCCTCGCTCGCCGCCCGCTTCGACGTCTCACGCACGCCGATCAGGGAAGCGCTCAGCCGGCTCAGCGCCATGGGGCTGGTCGAAAGGCGGCCGAACCGCGGCGCCACCGTCGCCGTGGTGACGCAGGAGCACCTCGCCTCGATGTTCGAAAGCATGGCCGAGCTTGAAGCGATCTGCGCGCGGTTCTCGGCCGAGCGCATGACCGCTGGCGAGCGCCGCACGCTGGAGGCCGAGCACCAGGCCTCGGCGCGCTTCGTGCAGCTCGGTGCCGAAGAAGAGTATGAGCTTTTCAACACCGAATTCCACACCCGGCTCTATCGCGGCGCCCACAGCAAGCACATTTATGAACTGACCGTCATGACCCGCGGCCGCCTGGCGCCGTTCCGGCGCGCGCAATTCATGCTGCCCGGGCGGCTGGCCCAGTCCTGGCAAGAACATGACGCCATCGTCACCGCAATCATGCGCGGCGACAGTGCGGCGGCCGGAACAGCCGCCAAGGATCATGTCTCGATCGTCAGCGAGGCGAGCGCCGTCTTTGCGATCGGCGATCGCCCCAAAGGCAGGACCGAGCCGTTCCCGACATCGGCTTCCTAACCGTCAATCGACCAGCACGGCGACCACGGCAGCGCAGTCGCCGGCCTTGACCAGCCCCGGAAAATGCCGCGCCGCCAACAGACCGGACATTTTGGCCCGGATCTCCTGCGGAGCGCCGCCGGTGCGGCCTATGGAATGGATACGTGCCAGCACCTGGTTCTCTGCCACCGGCTCGCCGAGATCGATCATGGTTTCGATCATCCCGTCGTCCTCGGCGAACGAGAAGCAATCGCCGGACGGCATGTCGAGCCAGCGGGTTGGCTGCATCTCGACCGCGCCGGCGACGATGCCGGCATGGCGCAGCACATTGAGCACGCCGCGACGTGCGATCCGCACCGTTTCCGCGCGCGAAGTCCCGCCGCCGCCAAGCTCTGTGGTGATGAACAGCTTGCCCATCTCTTCGGCGGCAGTGTCGAACATGCCGACCGCGTCGATCTCCAGCATTTTCATCGACCATGGTGCGGAGAAGGCTTCAACCGCAGCGAAACCCTTCGCTTCCAGCACCTTGTCGGGCCGGATGTGGGCGGCGCAGAACGGCACGAAGTCGAGCGTCTTGCCGCCGGAGTGGAAGTCGAGCGCGATGTCTGTACGGGGCAGAAGCTCGCGCTGGAAATAATCAGCGATCTTCTCGGTCACCGTGCCGTCGGGCCGGCCGGGAAAGCTGCGGTTGAGATTGCCCTTGTCGATCGGCGAGGTGCGCGTGCCGGCGCGGAACGCCGGATAGTTCATCGCCGGCACGATGATGATCGTGCCGCTGACTTGCTTCGGGTCGAGCGTACGGGCGAGGTCATAGAGCGCCAGCGGCCCCTCGTACTCGTCGCCATGATTGCCGCCGGTGAGCAATGCGCTCGGGCCCTTGCCGTTGCGGATGACGCAGATCGGGATCATCACCGACCCCCAGGCGGAATCGTCGCGGCTGTAAGGCAGGCGCAGGAAACCGTGCTGCACGCCGTCGCGCTCGAAATCGACGGTCGGCGTGATCGGTGACGGGCGAAGGCTGGACATCGGACTCAATTCTTCACCACCAGTTTGCGCGGCACATTCGCCAGGCACTCGACGCCCGTCTCGGTGATCAGGATGGATTCGGTGATTTCCAGCCCCATCGTCTCAAGCCACAAGCCGGTCATGAAATGGAAGGTCATACCGGGCTTCAACTCGGTGCGGTCGCCTGGACGCAGGCTCATCGTGCGCTCGCCCCAGTCAGGCGGATAGGAAAGCCCGATCGGGTACCCGGTGCGGTTGTCCTTGACGATGCCGTACCGCTTCAGCACCGCGAAGAAGGCGTTGGCGATGTCCTCGCATGTGTTGCCGGGCTTGGCGGCGGCAAGTCCCGCCTCCATGCCTTCCAGCGTCGCCTTTTCTGCATCGAGGAATTCCGGCGTCGGTTTACCAAGGAACACGGTCCGCGACAGCGGGCAGTGATAGCGGTTGTAGCAGCCGGCGATCTCGAAGAAGGTGCCCTCGCCCGATTTCATCGGCCGGTCGTCCCAGGTCAGATGCGGCGCCGATGCGTCGGCGCCCGACGGCAGCAGCGGCACGATCGCCGGATAGTCGCCGCCGATGCCGTCGACGCCGCGCGTGCCGGCATCGTAGATCTCGGCGACCAGGTCGCATTTGCGCATGCCGACCTCGATCTTGTCGACGATGCGCTGGTGCATCGCTTCCACGATGCGGGCGGCCTTGCGCATGTAGTCGATTTCGGTCGGGCTCTTCACCGCGCGCTGCCAGTTGACGAGTGCCGTGGCGTCGACGAAGCGGGCATTGGGTAAGCGCTTCTGCAGCGCTGCGAAGGCAGCGGCCGAGAACCAGTAATTGTCCATCTCGACACCGATGCTGAGCTTGCCCCAGCCGCGATCGGAGAGCACGCTGGACAGAAAATCCATCGGATGGCGCTCGGTCGACTGCACATAGTGGTCGGCATAGCCGATGATGTTGTCGTGCGCGAGATAGGCGGTGCGCTTGGCGCCGTTGGCGTCCTGGCCACGCCCGTACCACACCGGCTCACCCGACGGCGGCACGATGACAGCCTGGTGCACGTAGAACGACCAGCCGTCGTAGCCGGTCAGCCACGCCATGTTGGACGGATCGCTGACGATCAATAGATCGACGCCCTTCGCCTCCATGACCTTCCGCGTCTTGGCGAGGCGCTCCGCATATTCGCCGCGCGAGAATTTCAAATTGGGCTGCATTGTTCTTGGTCCTCGTTTGTTGGGCCTTGCGGCCAGCATCAGCTTTCGAAAATCGTACCGGTCTTGGCTGCACGCGCACGGTCGCGGGCGAGCGTGGCGATTGCCGTGTCCTGCACGCCGGTGCCGGTCAGGTCGGCAATGGTGATGTCGCTGTCCGAACGCCGGCCATGCCTTTCGCCGGCGATGATTTGGCCAAGCTCGGTGATTGCGGCATCGGACGCCATCACGCCCGCCGCGATAGCATGGTGCAGTTCGCCCAGCCGGCGCGTCTGTTTGGCGCTATCGGCGACGTAGAGATCGGCCATGCGCAGGATCGCCGGCGCGATCTCGTTCTTGTGCTCGGCATCCGAGCCCATGGCAGTGATATGCTGGCCGGCGGAGACGAAGCCGGCCTTGATCAGCGGCTCGGTCGACGGCGTCGTGGTGACGATGATGTCGGCATCGGCCGCAGCCTTTGCCGCGTCGGGCTCGGCGTGAACGGCGATGCCCAGTCTTTCGGACAATGCGTCGGCCGCGGCCTCGGCCTTGGCGGCATCCCTTGCCCAGATGCGGGCTTCCGTGATCGGCCGCACCAGCATCAGCGCTTCGAGCTGCAGTCCGGCCTGAACACCGGCGCCGAAGATCGCGGCAACGGAGGAACCCGGCCGCGACAGATGCTTGGCGGCAACCGCGCCGGCCGCCGCCGTGCGGATGTCGGTGAGATAGCCATTGTCGAGCAGCAGCGCCTCGACCAGACCGGTTTTCGCCGACAGCAGCACCATCATGCCGTTGACGCTGGGCAGGCCGAGCTTGGGATTATCGAAAAAGCCGGGGCTGATCTTGATCGCAAAACCGTCGATACCCGGCACATAGGCGGTCTTGACGTCGACCTCGCCGCGATGCTCGGGAATGTCGAGCCGAAGGATCGGCGGCATCGCTACCGGCAAGGTGGCGAGCGCCCGGAACGCATTCTCGACGCAGGCGACGGCATCGAGATCGAGCTTCACGATCTTGCGCAATTCACCTTCGGTGAGAATCGTCATACGGCTCATGCTGCGCTCTCCGCAATTGCTTCGCCGCAGATGATCTTGCGGTGCAGTGTCATATCGATGTTGCGGCCGGACAGCACAAGCACCGTCGGGCCGCTCGCCCTGACCTTGCCGGCAAGCACGGCTGCGATGCCGACCGCGCCGGCGCCTTCGACGATCTCGCGCTCCTGTTCATAGGCATGGCGGATGCCGGCGGCGATCTCGTCCTCGCTGAGCAGGATCACATCGTCGAGCATGTCGCGGCACATGGAAAAGGTCAGCCGGTTGTCGAGGCCTATGCCGCCGCCGAGGGAATCGGCCAGCGTCGGCAGTTCCTCGACCAAAACCGGATGTCCGGCGTCGAGGCTCGCCTTCATCGCCGCACCGCGCGCCATTGAAACGCCCATCACCTTCGTCGCCGGGCTGACGCCCTTCACGGCAGCAGCGACGCCAGCCGCCAGCCCACCGCCGGAAAGCGGCACCAGCACCAAGGCGGCGTCCGGAACCTGTTCGATGATCTCCAGCCCGAGCGTGCCTTGCCCGGCGACAATGGCAGGATGGTCGAAGGGCGGCAGCATGATCAGCCCCTCTTCCGCGACCAGCCGTTCGACCTCCCGCTGCGCATCGTCCTGGCTGTTGCCGACGATGCGGATCTCGGCGCCGAGCCGACGGATCTCGTCCAGCTTGTTCTGCGGCACCAGCCGCGACATGCAGATCGTCGCGTGGATGCCTTGCAGTCGAGCGGCATAGGCAAGCGCCCGGCCGTGGTTGCCGGTCGAGGCAGCGACGACGCCACGCGCCCTCTCCTCGTCTGTCAGCGAAGCGATAGCGTTCGAGGCACCGCGCAGCTTGAAGGCGCCGGTGGTCTGCCAATGTTCGAGCTTGAGATAAACAGGAGCGCCCAAGTGCTGGGAAAGACTCCGGGAGGTGACGGTCGGCGTACGCTCGACCTTGCCTGCGATGCGCTCGCGCGCGGCCCGGATGTCGGAAAGGCTTATCCTAGACGTGGTCATGGCTCTGCAATCAGTTCAACGGCAGCGTCATCAGACGGCCGAATTCAGGACGCGGCTCGTCGTCGCCGCAAAGGCGCAGGCAATTCCAGGCCGTCGCCTGGTTGCTGGTGACAACAGGGCGGCCGATTGCCTCTTCCATACCCACAACCGCCGCCGCCGACCGCAGCGCCGTGCAGGACACGAACAGCGCGTCGGCCTGCGGGGCCATCGCATCACCGGCAAGGTCGACCAAGGATTTCGGCGCAATCCGCGCCATCTCGCGATCATCCTCGAAGCCGAGGCAAGTGAAGCTGACGATTTCGAAACCATGCTCGCTGAAATAGGCCGCCATCGGCCGGCTGGTCTCGACCGTATAGGGAGTGAGGATGCTGATCGTCTTGGCGCCCAGCGCCTTCAGGCCGTGCACCCCGGCCATCGGCGGCGTGACCACCGGCACGCCGGGCTTGGCGGCCTGCACCGCCGCCTCGATTTCGGCATCGCCGATCACGACGGAAGCTGAGGTGCAGGAATAGCAGATCGCATCGAGCGGCTCGTCGGGCAGGATCAGGGCCGCGGCCGCCGTCAGTGACGGCTGCATCTTGCGCAAATTGTCCGGCGTCGTCGGGTTGGCGTAGGGGATGCGCGCGACATAGACGCCGATGCGGTCGCTTGCCACCATGCGGTGAAAATCCGGTTCGCTCGTATGGTCGGTGGCAAGGATGATCAGGCCGACCCGCTTTTCCAGCGGACGCGCATCGAGCGCCGGCCGGGCCGAGTGCAGGCGGATATCGGGTGCAGCGCTCATCGTTCGATCCGCCCATAACGGTGTTCCAGCCAGCGCAGCAGCACCACCGAGAACAGGCTGATGGCGAGGAAGAAGGCGCCGACCAAGGTGATCGGTTCGATATACCGATAATAGGTATTGGCGACGCTCTTGGCCTGGTTCATTAGTTCGAGCACGGTGATCGCCGACAGCAGCGGCGTCTCTTTGAACATGGCGATGAAATAATTGGCAAGCGCCGGGATCATCGGCGGAATTGCCTGCGGAATGATGATGTGCGTCCAGGTCTGCGTGGCGTTCAGATTGCAGGCCTTGGCCGCTTCCCACTGGCCGCGCGGAACATTCTCGATGCCGGCGCGGTAGACCTCGGCCGTGTAAGTTCCGTAATGCAGCCCAAGACCGATGACGCCCGCCACCAGCGGCGGCAACAGGATGCCGAAATCCGGCAGCACGTAGAAGATGAAATAGAGCTGCACCAACAGCGGTGTGCCACGGATGAACTCGGCAAGGAAACCGACGGTGCGCGACAGAGCCCTGTTCGGCGACCGGCGTGCCAACGCGATGCCCAGCCCAACGATGGCCGCCAGTACCGAGCCGAGCAGCGTCGCCAGGATGGTGATCTTCACCCCCTCGATCAGCGTCGGCAGGATCTGCCGGACAAAATCCCAATCCCATTCCATTATCAGGCCCGATCCATCATACGCGCACCCCGTCGAGGCCACGCGCCATGCGGCGTTCCAGCGACCGCACGCCCCATGAGATGAGCAGCGCCAGGACGAAATAGATGACGAGGATGGTGCTGAACGGCACCAGAGTATTGCCGGTCTGCGAGCGCACCACCTGCGCCTGGAAGGTCAGGTCGGCGAGCGAGATCAGCGAAACGACGGCGGTGGCCTTGAGCAATTCAATGGCGTTGTTGCCGAAGGTTGGCAGCATCACCAGAAGCGCCTGCGGCAGGATGATATGGCGCATGGCTTGCCAGCGGCCGAGATTGAGGGCGGTGCAGGCCTCATATTGTTCGCGGCCGATAGACTTGATGGCGCCACGCACCACTTCCGCCGCATAGGCGCCGACATTGAGGCCCAGCGCCAGCACCCCGGCCTGCAGCGGCGTCAGCGAGATGCCGGCAAAAGGCAGCACGAAATAGGCCCAGAACAGCTGCACGAAAATCGAGGTGCCGCGGAAGAACTCGATATAGGCGGTGGCCAGCGCCCGCAGCACGAAAAACCGCGACAGCCGCCCCAGCCCGGCAAGAAAGGCCATGATCAAGGCCAGCACCGACCCCATCAGCGTCAGCTCGATGGTGACAAGCGCTCCTTGCAATATCAGGCCGAAATAGCCGGACCATTGGGTCATTGGGTCGAAAGTTTCCGCGTTGAATGTCTAGCGACACGTTGGTTCCAGCGTCCTTCTCCCCGTTCACGGGGAGAAGATGCCGGCAGGCAGATGAGGGGCAGCGCGAACCAACCGGAGTATGGCGCCGCCCCTCATCCGGCCCTTCGGGCCACCTTCTCCCCGTGAACGGGGAGAAGGAAGAACGCACCTACTTCGCCGAGCAGAGCTTGTCGCGGCTCGTCGACATTGCCGCCGCCGCCGAGAAGCCGTAAGGCTCGATGATCTTGGCGAACTCGCCGGACTTCTTCAGTTTCGCCAGCTCGACATCATAGGCGTCGCGCAGCGCTTCGTCGCCCTTCTTGAAGGCCGCGCCGTCGCAATAGACCGGCGCACCGACCACCGGCGCGATGACTTCGAGGTTCGGATCATTGGCTTTCTTGACCAGGTCGTTGATCGACAGCACGGGCAGCGAATAAGCATCGATGCGGCCGTCCTGCAGCATCTTCAGGCCGCTCTGGCCGTCCGGCACGACGATGACGCGCTCGCGCGGCACACCTGCGGTGAGCGCAAGCTTCTCTTCAGTGCCGCCACCCGGCGCGCCGATCGTGGCGCTCGCGTCCTTCGCGACGTCCTCGTAGCTCTTGAAGCCCTTCGGGTTGCCCTTCTTCACCAGCATCGCCTCGGCGTCGCACAGCACCGGTTCCGAATAGGCGACCGCAGCACAACGTTCCGGCTTCATGAACAGGCCGGCAGTGACGACGTCGAAACGGCCGGCCTGCAGGCCGGGAATCATCGCGCCATATTCCGAGATCGAGGCGACGATATCGTTGACGCCAAGGCGCTTGAAGATTTCACGGGCAACGTCAGGCGCCGCACCCGAAACCTTGCCGTCGGCAGCGACCGCCGTATAGGGCGGCTCGTTGGCGATGGCGACGCGGGCAAAGCCTTGCGCCTTGAGCTCTTCGAGCTTGCTGTCGTCGGCCGAGCCGGCCGTCGAGGCGGCCAGCACCGCCGTCAGCGCGATACCGGCGACGCCGGCCAAAATGGCAAATTTCTTCATTGTTCCCAACTCCTTGTTTGTCTGTCTTCTTGGCTTGCTTGAGGCGTCGCCGCCTCGCATGGCAGTCAGACCCGATGTCCGGCCGCAATGATCTTCTTCAGGAAACCTTGCGTGCGCTCCTGTTTGGGATGGCGGAAAATCTCGTCGGGCTTGCCCTCCTCGACTATTCTGCCGCGATCGAAGAACAGCACCCGGTCGGCGAAGTCATGGGCGAAACCCATCTCGTGGGTGACCAGCAGCATGGTCATGTCGGTCTCGGCGGCGAGCTTGCGCATGACGTTGAGCACCTCGTCGACGAGTTCCGGGTCGAGCGCCGAGGTGACCTCGTCGAACAGCATGATCTTCGGCGACAGCGCCAGCGCCCGCGCAATCGCGACGCGCTGCTTCTGGCCGCCTGAAAGCTGCGCCGGCATCGCCTTGGCCTTGTCGACCATGCCGACCATGTCGAGCAGTTCCATCGCCCGCTTTTCGGCGGCGGCCCGCGGCACGCCTTTGGTCAGCATCGGTGCCAGCGTCACATTGTCGATGACGCATTTGTGCGGAAACAGATTGAATAGTTGGAAGACCATGCCGATCTTCTGGCGCATCCTTGCCAAATGCCGTTCATCGGCCGTCAGCAGCCGGCCGTTACGCTCCATGTGGTACAACTGTTCGCCGTCGACTTGGATGTGGCCGCTGTCGATACGCTCCAGCGTCATCAGGATGCGCAGGATCGTCGTCTTGCCCGAACCCGACGGGCCGATCAGTGCCAGCTTCTCGCCGGGCATGACTTGCATCGAGAGGCCGTCCAGCACCTTGAAGGTGCCGAAGCTTTTTGAAATGCCGTCGATCTTGATGATGGGAGCCGACAATGGATTTCCCGTGCTGGAGAAGCTTGCCTTTAACGATGCGGATCGCGGCAAATCATGTCAATCAAGAAAATAATATCATGACAATATTTCGGATTCCGCACAATTTCGCGCCATTCGCCGTCTAGATTGCAAGCAGGAGATGCTCGGGATCGCCGAGCAGAAGCTTGGTGACAACGCCGAGACCGGCACGCAGTTCCCCCTCCGTGGTCGAGCCCAGCGAAATCCGTACGGCTGGATGCCAAGGCGTCTGCGAAATGCGAAACGACGTGCCGGGCGCGATCGCCACGCCCTGCAGGCGTGCCTGGGAAACAAAGCTTTCCTCACCGCGGTCATCGGGCAGTTGCAGCCAGACATGCAGCCCGTCGCGATGAGCCCGATAGTCCACTCCGGCGAGCACCTCGGCGGCGATGTCCAGACGCCGCCGCAAAGCCATACGCTGCCATCGCACGAGTTCCATCGCGGTGCCGTCGGCCACCCATTTGGTGGCGATCTCGGCCACCAGCGGCGTCGCCATCCAGTTCGAGACGAGATGGCGGTTGGCGACCGCGGCGACATAACGATCGGGCGCCGCGAGATAGCCGATGCGCAGGCCCGGCACCACGATCTTGGTGAAGGAGGTGACGTAGAGCGTGCGCTCGGGCGCGAAGGCGGCTACCGGCGGCGGCCGGTCCTCGACCAACGGGCCGAGGACGTCGTTTTCGATAATGGCGATGTCATGCCTGCGCGCAACGGCGGCAATCTGTTCGCGCCGGCCGGCATCCATCAGGGTGGCCGTAGGGTTGATCACCGACGGCTGCACGAACACGGCGCGGATGTCCGACAGCCGGCAGGCCTCGTCCAGCGCTTCCGGGATCAGCCCATTGTCGTCGATCGGCAAACCCTCAAGGTTGAAGCCGAGATAACGCGCCAGCGGGATCAGCGTGTGGTGGCCGATCGCCTCGGTGGCGACGGTCGAACCCGGCGGCGCCACGCTCATCAGCGCCACTGTCATCCCTGCGGTGGCGCCGTTGGTCAGGCTGATGTTCTGCGGCGACGCGTCGAGGCCACAGAGGCGTAGCCACTCGACACCCACCGCGCGGTGGCGCGGGAACACCATGTTCGGCCTGAACGACAGCGCCGAGCTCGACGGCAGGTTTTCGGCGAGCCAGCCCAGCGCCTGTCTCAGCCGCTCCAGATGCATCGGTTCGCAGACCGGCTTCAGGATGGAGAGATCGATGACCTCGCCCAGCCGCTCCGGCAGATAGGGCGGCTCCGGCTCGCGGCGCTGCGTCTGCACGAAGCTGCCGCGGCCGACCTCACCGGACACCAGCCCGCGACGGATCAGCTCCTCATAGGCGCGGCTGACCGTCTGCACGGAAAGTTGCAGATCGTCAGCCAACTGCCGGTGCGTCGGCAAGCGCGCGCCATTGGCCAGGCGCCCGTCATGGATGGCGCGCGCGAACTGGTCGGCGAGCGATTGATAGGCCGGCCGCCGGATAAGAGCGGGATCTGGTCGCCAAAATGTCATGACTTATTAGAGATCGAAATCAGTGCAATTGACAATCGAAATAATGCGCCGTCATGGTGTCCGGCACTAGAAGTGGACGATCATGGCTGCAGCGAAACTCGATCCGATCGACCTGAAAATCCTCGACGCCATCCAGCGCGACGGGCGCATCACCAAGCTGGCGTTGGCCGAGAAGGTCGGCCTGTCGCCGACGCCTTGCTGGATGCGGCTGCGCAAGCTGGAAAAAGCCGGCATCGTCTGCGGCTATCATGCCAGGATCGCCATGCGCGCCATCGCACCGGTCGCCACCGTGCTGATGGAGGTGACGCTGGCTAGCCACCGCCAGGCCGATTTCGACCGTTTCGAGCGCGTCATCCGCGACATCCCCGAGATCGTCGCCTGCTGGTCTGTCGGCGGCGGCGTCGATTACCTGCTGAAGGTGATGGCGCGCGACATCGACGCCTATCAGCGGCTGGTCGACACTCTGCTCGAGCGCGAGATCGGCATCGACCGCTATTTCACCTATATCGTCACCAAGACGGTGAAGGAGGAGAGTGTACTGCCGGTGGCGGACCTGTTGCCGGCATCTTCCTGATACCGGAGAGATCGTCTGGCTGGGCAGGGCAATAGAGACAATCTCTCTACGTGCAGGCACGCAAACAGCCTCTCTGTTTGCGCGGCAGAGATAGTCTTGCGGCATCACCCGAACCGGGAGCCCGATGATGTCCGCACATTTTGCCCGCTCGCACCGCCATGAAGCACTTGATCGCCTCGCCGACCGGCGGCTGCTGCGCGAACTCGCCTATGTCGCTGGCCACTGGACGGCGAGCGAGACGGCGGAGAGTTTCGAGGTGACCGATCCGGCCACCGGATCCACCGTCGCTTTCGTTGCCGCGCTCGATGCCCGGCAGACCACATTGGCGATCGATGCGGCATCGCGCGCCTTTCCTGCCTGGCGCGCATTGCTGCCGCAGGAACGGTCGAAAATCTTGCGAAAATGGTTCGATCTGATCGTCGCCGCCAAAAATGACCTGGCCCTGCTGATGACGCTAGAGCAAGGCAAGCCGCTGAAGGAATCGCGCGGCGAGATCGACTATGCCGCCTCTTTTGTCGAATGGTATGCCGAGGAGGCCAAACGTCTCAACGCCGAAGGCTTCACCAGCCATCTGCCAAATGCCGAGATGGTGGTGCGACGCGAACCGCTTGGTGTCGTCGGCGTCGTCACGCCGTGGAATTTTCCCGCGGCCATGCTGACCCGCAAGGCGGCGGCCGCCCTCGCCGCCGGCTGCACCATCGTCGCGCATCCTTCCTCGGAAACGCCGCTGTCTGCACTGGCGTTGGCCGAGCTTGGCGAACGTGCCGGCCTGCCGGCTGGCGTGTTCAACGTCCTCTCCGGCAGGGCTTCGATCATCGTCGGGCGGATGTGCGAAGACCCGCGCGTTCGCGCCATGAGCTTCACCGGCTCGACCGAGATCGGCAGGCTGATCGCCGCGCAAAGTGCGCCGACGATGAAGCGTCTTGTGATGGAGCTTGGCGGTCATGCGCCTCTGATCGTCTTCGCCGACGCCGATCTCGACAAGGCTGTGACCATCGCCGTCGACGCTAAATTCGCGACCTCCGGCCAGGACTGCCTCGCCGCCAACCGCATCTATGTCCAGCGCCCGATCTACGACCGTTTTTGCGCCGCCTTCACCAAGCGCATCGAGACGTTGCGGACCGGCAATGGCCTGGCTGACGACACCGACATCGGGCCGTTGATGCACGAGCGCGGCGTCAAGAAGATCGAAGAGCAGGTCGCCGATGCGCTGGCTGGTGGCGCGCGCTGCCTCACCGGCGGTGGCCGCCATGTGGCTGGGCCGCTGTTCTACCAGCCGACCCTGCTCGCCGACGTTGGAGACGACGCGCTGATCATGCGCGAGGAGACCTTCGGTCCGGTTGCGGCCGTGACGCCTTTCGACAGCGAAGACGAAGTCGTCGCCCGCGCCAATGCGACAGAGTACGGCCTGGTCGCCTATGTCGTGACTGAGAATGGCGGTAGGCAATTGCGCATCGGCCGCGCGCTCGACTATGGCATGGTCGCCATCAACCGCGTCAAGATCACCGGCGCGCCGGTCCCGTTCGGCGGCGTCAAGCAGTCCGGCATCGGTCGCGAGGGCTCGCGTCACGGGCTCGAAGCCTTTACCGATCTCAAATATCTCTGCCTGGACGTGGCCTAGAACCGCGCCCGACACTTTTCCTTAGGAGTAAGAAAGATGCTCGACCAGTCAAACGAACTCGCCGCCTGGGATCGCGATCACTTCTTCCATCCCTCGACCCATATGGGAACGCATGCGCGGGGTGAATCACCGACCCGCGTGATCGCCGGCGGCGAAGGCGTCACCATCTGGGACAATAATGGGCGCAAGAGCATCGATGCTTTCGCCGGCCTCTACTGCGTCAATGTCGGCTATGGCCGTCAGAAGATCGCCGACGCCATCGCCGCGCAGGCCAAGAACCTCGCCTATTATCACGCCTATGTCGGGCACGGCACCGAGGCGTCGATCACGCTTTCCAAGATGATCATCGACCGCGCCCCGCAAGGCATGTCGAGGGTCTATTTCGGCCTCTCCGGTTCCGACGCCAACGAAACCAACATCAAGCTGATCTGGTACTACAACAACGTGCTCGGCCGGCCGGAGAAGAAGAAGATCATCTCGCGCTGGCGCGGCTATCACGGCTCCGGCATCATGACCGGATCGCTGACTGGCCTCGACCTGTTCCACAACGCCTTCGACCTGCCGCGTGCGCCGGTCCTGCACACCGAGGCGCCCTACTACTTCCGCCGCGCCGACCGCTCGCTGAGCGAGGAGCAGTTTTCGCAATACTGTGCCGACAAGCTCGAGGAGATGATTCTCGCCGAAGGGCCGGAGACGGTCGCCGCGTTCATCGGTGAGCCTATCCTCGGCACCGGCGGCATCGTGCCGCCGCCGGCCGGCTACTGGGTAAAGATCCAGACGGTGCTGAAGAAGTACGACGTGCTTCTGGTTGCCGACGAGGTCGTCACCGGCTTCGGCCGGCTGGGCACCATGTTCGGCTCCGACCACTACGGCATCAAGCCCGACCTGATCACCATCGCCAAGGGCCTGACCTCGGCCTATGCGCCGCTGTCGGGCGTCATCGTCTCAGACAAGGTCTGGCAGGTGCTGGTGCAGGGTTCCGACAAGCTCGGCTCGCTCGGCCATGGCTGGACCTATTCGGCGCACCCGATCTGCGTGGCCGCCGGCGTCGCCAACCTGGAACTGATCGACGAGATGGACCTAGTGCGGAACGCCGGCCAGACCGGTGCCTATTTCCGCGCCGAGCTGACGAAAGCCATCGGTGGTCACAAAAATGTCGGCGAGGTACGCGGCGACGGCATGCTGGCGGCAATCGAGTTCGTCGCCGACAAGAACGATCGCGTGTTCTTCGACGCCTCGCAAAAAATCGGGCCGCAGGTCGCAACCGCTCTTGCGGCAAGCGGCGTCATCGGCCGGGCCATGCCGCAGGGCGACATTCTCGGTTTCGCGCCGCCGCTCTGCCTGACGCGGGAAGAGGCCGATATCGTCGTGTCGAAGACGGCCGACGCGGTGAAGAGCGTGTTTGCAAACATCTGAAGAGCCGACATGAATGCCATGACCAAAACCCTCCCCGCCACCATGGCCGCCGTGCAGCTGATCGGGCACGGCGGGCCGGAAAAGCTCGTCTACAGCACCGACGTGAAAGTGCCCTCGCCCGCCCGGGGCGAGGTGCTGGTCAAGGTCACCGCTTGCGGCATGAACAACACCGACGTCTGGGTGCGCCAGGGCGCCTATGGAACGGAGGAGGATGCCGCCGCTGTGTCGACCTGGCGTCGTCAGGGCAATACGCTGAGCTTCCCGCGCATCCAGGGCACCGACACGGTCGGCAACATCATTGCCGTCGGCGACGGCGTGTCGCCGGCCCGCATCGGCGAGCGGGTGATGGTCGATTTCTCCATCTACAATCGCGACGACGATTCACTCGCCGACATCGACTATATGGGCCATGGCCGTGACGGCGGCTATGCCGAATACCAGGCAGTACCGTCCGAAAACGCCCATGTCGTCGACACCGATCTGAGCGATGTCGAGCTTGCCACTTTCTGCTGCGCCTATCTCACCGGCGAGCAGATGTTGGAACGCGCCGCATTGAAAGCCGGCGAGCGTGTGCTGGTCACCGGCGCCTCTGGCGGCGTCGGCTCGGGCATCGTGCAGCTGGCGCGGGCGCGCGGCGCCATTCCCTATGCGGTTGCCGGCAAGGGCAAGGAACAGGCCGTGCGTGACATCGGCGCCGAGGCGGTGATCACCCGTGGCGTGGCCGACCTGCCGGCAGCCGTGAACGAGGCGACCGGCGGGCGGCCAATCGATGTGGTCGCCGACCTGGTCGGCGGCGCCATCTTCAATGACCTCTTGCGCATCTTGAGGCCCGAAGGCCGCTACACCACGGCCGGCGCGATCGCCGGCCCGGTCGTCCAGCTCGACCTGCGCACCATGTACCTGAAACAGCTCCAACTGCATGGCTCGAGCCAGGGCACGCGGGCGGATTTCCGCCGCATCGTGCGCTACATCGAGGACAAGAAAATCCGGCCGCTGGTCGGCGGCGTCTACAAGCTGTCCGATTTCCATCGCGCCCAGGCGGATTTCATCGCCAAGGATTTTGTCGGCAAGCTGGTGGTCGTTCCGGATGCGGCCGCCAAAATAGCGCGTCGACCACAAACGCCTATGACAGGCTCGGGCCGTTCGTGGACGCGGTGAGGTCGAGCGCCACATCCAAGCAGCGTTTTCGTGATGGCTTTGTTTATCTGAATGAGCAAAACCCATTCTGATTTGGCTGCACGCCGGCAACAAGGACTCCTGACCTCTCCTGCGGCGTTATAACGTTTTCGCGATTTTCTTATAACCCCCGCTTGCGTCCCTTGAGGTCATGGCACTATAAGAGAACCGCATTTTTCTTATAACCGGAGCCGCCCGACATGAAGACGGTCGACCTCGTTTACCGCACGATGTATGCGGAACTCGTCCAGCGATCCTTGGACGCAGCCTTCGAAACGGATTTCCCTACGACGGGCAATCTCGTCAAGGTGCCCGTCAAGGGCAAGGTATACTGGTATTTCGAGGAAACGCAGCCGACGAAGACGCGACGTTATGTCGGGCCTGACAGCGATCCCGAGATTGCAAAACGCGTTGAATCCTTCCGTCAGATCAAGGACGACCTCCGCGCCCGCAGGAAGCTGGTATCCACGCTCGTGCGCGAGGCAGGGCTGACAGAACCCGAAAGGTTCACCGGGGATGTCGTCGAGGCGCTGGGGAAGGCTGGCATCTTCCGCTTGCGCGGCGTCCTGGTCGGCACAGTCGCCTTTCAGTCCTACGCGGGCTATCTGGGCGTGAAGCTGCCCGGTGCAGCGTTGCAGACGGGCGATGCAGACTTCGCCCTATTCCATTCCGTGTCGGCCGCGGTCGAGGACAGCCTGCCGCCCATCCTCGAAATCTTGAGGGAGATCGACCCAACCTTCAGGGAAATCCCTCACAGATCAGATCCCGGACACGCGACGCAATTCGAGAACGCAGTCCGATACAAGGTCGAGTTCCTTACACCGAACACGGGCAGCGATGACTACGCCGATCATGCAACCTCGATGCCGTCTTTGGGCGGTGCATCCGCGCAGCCTCTTCGGTTTCTCGATTTCCTGATCCACGAACCAATCAGAACTGTGCTGCTGCATCGATCGGGAGTGCCTGTCGTGGTACCGTCGCCCGGACGATATGCGGTTCACAAGCTGATCGTTGCCTCGCGCCGACAGAACAACGCAAACGGCGTGGGCAAGCGGGAAAAGGATGTCCACCAGGCAGCACTTCTGGTCGAGGCACTGGAAGCTACCCGTCGCCAGGACGATCTCGCCATCGCGTTTTCGGAAGCGTGGGACAGGGGGAAACATTGGCGTGAAGCGATACAAAAAGGACTTGGCTTGATTCCCCAGAAACAGCGTGGCGACATCGAGGCGACGATCGTCAACGCACTTTCAGGAATCGGCGAGGAACTGGAAGGATTCAGCGGCTCATCTGCGAAAACAAAGCACGGAGACTAAACGGCAGTAACGGGTGTGGAGGGTAACCTTCTGCCAGCCGTCGCCGAGGCGTTTTTGTTTTCAGGTTTCAAAATCGACTTTGCCTATTCAGCTCTGCGATCGGACCTGCTTGGCGGCAGCCTCGAGCGACCGTTCAAACGCGTCGATCACCTGGTCGACCTGCGGCTCGGTGATGATCAGCGGCGGGCAGAAAGCCAGCGCATCGCCCATATTGCGCGAGATGACGCCATTCTGCTGCATGAAGCCGTTGACGAGTCCGCCCAAGGCACCAACCGTGCCCCACGGCGCCTTGTTCGCCTTGTCGCCGACCAGTTCGACCGCCGAAATCAGGCCGATGCCGCGCACCTCGCCGACAAGCGGGTGCGAAGCGAGCGTGCGCAGCCGCTTCTGCATATGCGCGCCGACCGCACGCGCATTGCCGACAAGGTCGCGCTCCTCGATCAGCTTCAGGTTCTCGAGCGCGACCGCTGCCGCAACGGGATGGCCGCCGCCGGTGAAACCGTGGCCGAAGGTGCCGATACGGTTGCTTTCGTCGGCGATCGGCTCGAATACCTTGTCATTGATCAGCAGGGCTGAGATCGGCAGGTAGGACGAAGAGATCTGTTTCGATAACACCATGATGTCGGGCCTGATGCCGAAGGTCTGCGAGCCGAACATCTCACCGGTTCGGCCAAAGCCGCAGATCACCTCGTCGGCGATGAGCAAGATGTCGTATCTCGACAGGACCGCCTGTATCTTCTCCCAGTAGCCGGCCGGCGGAACGATGACGCCGCCGGCGCCCATGATCGGTTCGCCGAAAAAGGCGGCGATGGTTTCCGGTCCTTCGGCGAGGATGAGCTTTTCCAGCTCGTCGGCAAGCCGCGTCGAAAACAGCTCTTCGCTTTCACCCGGCAGCGCCTCGCGCCAATGGTGCGGCGTCGAGGTATGCAGCACATTGGCAATCGGCAGGTCAAAGGAGGCGTTGTTGTTGGGCAGTCCGGTCAGGCTTGCCGAGGCGATGGTGACGCCGTGATAGCCCTTCCTGCGGCTGATGATCTTCTTGCGCGCCGGCTGGCCGAGCGCATTCGACCGATACCAGATCATCTTCATGGCCGTATCGTTGGCCTCGGAGCCGGAATTGGTGAAATACGCCTTGCTCATCCGCACCGGCGCCATCTGCACCAGTCTCTCGGCAAGATCGATCAGCGGCGAATGCGATTTGGAGCCGAAATCGTGATAGTAAGGCAGCTTCGACATTTGCCGTACTGCCGCATCGACCAGCCGCTTCTCCGAAAAACCGACCGCGACGCTCCAGAGCCCCGCCATCGCCTCGATATAGCGGTTGCCGGCAAGGTCCTCGACATAGATGCCGTCGCCCTTCTCGATGACGAGCGGCCCCGACTCCTGATGCTTGCGCGCATTCGTATAGCCATGCATGTGAAAGCTTATGTCGCGGGCTTCGGGTGAATTCGGTCTTGCGTCCATGACGGCTCCTGTGCTGCACGCGGAACAGTCCTGCCGCCGGTCCGGCTCGGCAGGTCCCTGTGCATTATGCCGTTTGATGCATCTTTCTCGAACGGTATAGTGTCAAGCGCTTTCGGCAGGGCCAGCGGATGGATGGACGCATGCAGAACTTCGGCTTGACCTGACCGTGGACCATGTCGACTGCATTGTCGCCGGCGCTGGCGTTGTTGGCCTGGCGATCGCGCGAGAGATGGCGCAGCGCGGCATCGATACGCTGGTCCTGGAAGCCGAGAGCGCTATCGGCACCGGGACAAGTTCGCGCAATTCCGAGGTCATCCATGCCGGCCTCCACTATCCGGTTGGATCGCTGAAAGCCCGGTTCTGCGTGGCCGGCCGGGAAAGACTCTATCGCTATTGCGAGGAGCGGGCGATCCCGCACGCGCGCTGCGGGAAGCTCATCGTTGCCACAAGTGCCGAACAGGAGCCGGTGCTCGCCTCAATCCGGGCCAATGCACGCGCTTGCGGCGCCGGCGACCTGGTGCCGTTGCGCGAAGCCGAGGCGCATGCGCTGGAGCCCAGCCTTAAGTGCACGGCGGCGCTGCTGTCGCCCGCCACCGGCATCATCGACAGCCATGCCCTGATGCTCGCCCTGTTGGGCGACGCCGAGGAGCACGGGGCGGCACTTAGTCTCAACACGCGCATCGCCTCCGGCCGCATCGAAGCAGGCCGCGTCGTGCTCGAGACGGTGGACGCTGCCGGCGGCGAGCGCTTCGAGATCGCCACTCCGCGTTTCGTCAATGCCGCCGGGCTTGGCGCCGCAGCACTTGCCGGTTCGCTTGAAGGGCTCAATCAGCAATTCGTGCCAAAGCTCCATTATGCCAAGGGCAATTATTTTTCGGTGGCCGGCCGGGCGCCGTTCTCGCGATTGGTCTATCCGGTGCCCGAACCCGGCGGGCTCGGTGTTCATCTGACACTCGACCTTGATGGCGTCGCCCGCTTCGGGCCGGACGTCGAATGGACCGATCAACTCGACTACCGCGTCGACCCGGCTCGTGGCGAGCGCTTCTACAGCGAGATCCGCAAATACTGGCCGGACCTGGCCGATGGCAGCCTGCAACCCGCTTACAGCGGCATCCGGCCAAAACTGTCCGGTCCCGGTGAGGCCAATGCCGACTTCGTCGTCCAGGACGTGGCGGTGCACGGCGTGGATAGCCTGGTCAATCTGTTCGGCATCGAAAGCCCCGGCCTGACCTCCTGCCTGACGATTGCCGACCATGTCGCGCAGTGCCTCGCGCCGAAGTTGTAGCGTGCGGCGCCCCGCCGCGATCTGCACTGTATCAAGGAGCATCGCGTGAACTTTCAGTCGCAAGTCGCCTATGAGGCACATCGCGCACTTGCAGCCCGCTCCGCGCTCTGATTCCCTGCATTCTGGGCTGTCCTGATTCGCACTGCCCGGTTCAGAGTTTTCGCAGTGCGCCCGGGACAAGCTTCCAGCGACCACTCGGCGTATCCAGGGAGAACGGCAATGAACACCGCGACGAGGCCGGTAATCTCGGAGATGAGGCCCAAGATCACCGTCGTCGGGGTCGGCGGCGGCGGCGGCAACGCCGTCAACAACATGATCGCCGAAGGCCTGCAGGGCGCGGAGTTCATCGTCGCCAACACCGATGCCCAGGCCCTTGCCATGTCGAAGGCAACGAGGCTGATCCAGTTGGGCGCTCATATCACCGAAGGTCTCGGCGCCGGGTCCCTGCCCGAGGTCGGCCGTGCCGCGGCCGTGGAATCCATCGACGAGATCATGGATCACCTTGCTGGAACGCACATGTGCTTCGTGACCGCCGGCATGGGAGGCGGAACCGGCACTGGTGCCGCGCCTGTTATAGCACAGGCAGCGCGGGCAGCCGGAATACTGACCGTTGCCGTCGTCACCAAGCCATTCGTCTTCGAAGGCAGGCGCCGCATGTACGCTGCCGATGAGGGCATCGAGCGCCTGCGCGAAAGCGCCGATACCGTCATCGTCATTCCCAACCAGAACCTGTTCAGGATCGCCGACGCCAGAACCACGTTCGCCGACGCCTTCGCCATGGCCGACCGGGTCCTCTATGCGGGTGTCGGCTGCATCACCGATCTGATCGTCAAGGAAGGCCTGATCAATCTCGACTTCGCCGATGTGAAGTCGGTGATGCGCGACATGGGCCGCGCCATGATGGGAACCGGCGAAGCCGCCGGAGAAGGCCGCGCCAAGAAGGCAGCGGAAGCGGCAATCGCCAACCCGCTGCTCGACGAAGCTTCGATGATGGGCGCCAAGGGCGTCCTTGTCTCGATATCGGGCGGCATGGACATGACGCTGTTCGAGGTCGACGAAGCCGCTACCCGCATCCGCGAGGAGGTCGACAACGATGCCGACATCATCGTCGGCGCCATCTTCGACAAGGCACTCGCCGGAAAATTCAGGGTATCGGTCGTGGCGACCGGCTTGCGGCGTGGCCTGGAGATTCCACTGCTTGCCGAACCGCAAGTTCGCATGAACTGAACGCGTATCGCTGCAACTCGCTCAGCCGACTGCCAGCCTCGCGTCACCAGGGCCGCGCGCCGTCGATGACTTCCATGGCGCGTACAGCAAAACAGCCGGCCAGCGGTGCCACATCCGCCGCATCGGCCGCAACCGCGCTGCCGGCCAGCACGCGGTCGGCGATGCCGACGAAGATCACGGCAAAGCGGAACATGGCAAACACCAGATGGAACCGCTGCAGCGGCGCCATCGGCACGGCGTGGGCGAAGTAATAATCGAGGAATTCGCGCTGTGTCGGAATCCCGAGGGCTGCCTGATCAAGGCCGAGGATGCCGCCATATTCGTCCGATGAGGAATGCCAGGGCATCGAGCAGAAGCCGAGATCAGCAAGCGGATGGCCGAGGGTCGATAACTCCCAGTCGAGTATGCCGATCACCTCGGGCCGCTCGGGATGGAAGATGAGATTGCCGAGACGGAAATCGCCATGCGCGATCGAAACGTGGCCGTCATCTGGCGGAAGATGTCGCGGCAGCCATTCGGCGACGGCTTCGAGCGCGGCAATGCGCTCGCTCGGCGATTCCCGCAACTGTCTGGTCCAGCGCGCGATCTGTCGCTCAAAATAGTTCCCGGGACGGCCATAGTCGCCGAGCCCAACCTCTTCCGGCCGGACTGCGTGCAGCTTTGCCAGCGCCTCGGCCATGCCGAAATAGATGCCGCGCCGCTCGTCCGGCGCCAGTCCCGGCAACGAGCCATCGTGGAACACCCGGCCGTCGAGCCGCTGCATCAGATAGAACGGCGTGCCGAGCGGCTCGTCGCCGTCGTGATAGAGCACCGGCCGCGGCACCGGCACCTTTGTCGATGCTAGCGCCTCGATCACCCGGTACTCGCGATCGACGGCAGCGCCGCGCAGGATCGGTCCCGGGGGTTTCTTGCGCAGCACCATGCGGCGGCCGCCATAGTCGACGAAATAGGTCGGGTTGGATTGGCCGCCGACGATCCGCTCAAGCGACATTTGGCCATCGCCAAAATGCGCTCTCAGAAAATCCTCCAGGCGTACTGCATCGAAATCCATCCTCATTGCCGGCTCAGCGGTTCCCGCCGCGACCTGTTTCGTCTTGTCTGCCGGCTTCGACATGCCAGCGCCAGAAGCCCGCACCTTCCTCGTTGAGAAAGCGGTTGAGCACCATCTTGTGGACCTCGTCGGCGCCGTCGACCAGGCGAGCCTGGCGGGCGTAGCGGTAGATCCATTCGAGTACAGTGTCTTTCGAATAGCCGCGGGCGCCGTTGATCTGGATCGCCACGTCGGCGGCGTCGTGCAGCACGTTGGCGACCTGGATCTTGGCCATGGAGACCTCCTTGCGGGCAAAGCCGCCGCGATCGAGCTCCCAGGCCGCCTTCATCACCAGCAGCCGCCCGATCTCGATGCGCATGGCAAGGTCGCCGAGCATCAGCTGGATACTCTCACGGTCGGCCAAAAGCTGCCCGAAACCGCTACGCTCGGCGGCATAGGCGCGCGCGATCTCGATGCAGCGCTTGGCAAGCCCGAGCCAACGCATGCAATGGGTGAGCCGCGCCGGACCGAGCCGGACCTGGGTAACCCGGAGGCCGCTGCCTTCGCCGGCAAGCACGTCCTCGACCGGGACTTCCAGGCCGTCGAACTCCAGCTCGCAATGGCCGCCATGTTCTTCCGGTCCCATGATCTCGATGCGGCGCACGATCCGCCAGCCCGGCTGGTCCTTGTGGAACAGCAAGGCCGAAAGGCCGTGACGCGGATCGTCCGAAGTGCGCGCAATGAGAATGAAGTGGCTCGCCTCTTGCGCGCCGGTGATGAACCATTTGCGGCCTTTGACGACATATCTGTCGCCGCGCCGTTCGGCTCTGGTCATGATCATCGACGGGTCGGAGCCGCCGCCCGGATGCGGTTCCGTCATTGCAAAGGCCGAGCGCACCTTGCCCTCGACGATCGGTTTCAGCCATCTTTGCTTCTGCTCCGGCGTCCCCAGTCGCTCCAGCACCATCATGTTGCCGTCGTCGGGGGCCGCGGAATTGAACACGACCGGACCGAAGATCGAGCGGTTCATCTCTTCATAGCAGACGGCCATATCCACCTTGGAAAGGCCGGCCCCGCCGGTCTCGGGTTTCAGTTGCAGGCACCACAGGCCGGCTGCTTTCGCCTTGCCGCGCAGCGTTTCAAGCAGCGGCAGCGCAATATTGCCATGGCCGTCATAGCAAGCCTTGTCAGCCTCGAGCGGCAGGATTTCGCGCTCGACGAAATCGGCGATCCGGCTGCGGAAGGCCTCGGTTCGGACGGAAATGTCGAAATTCATGGCGCTCACAAGGATGAAACGAGATGCCGCCATCGGCTCCGATGGTCGCGGCCGGTAGTGTAACTGCCGTCGTTGAATGGGAGCAACAGCAGTTCGCCGGCCGTTCCTTGCGCACGTTCAAAGCGCCGGTTCGATATGGATCGATGCCCGGCGTGCTGCCGATGGCGGTCGAATTCCAGGAGTACTCAGGTTTCGTATGGCTAACGTCCGCGACAATGCTCAGATCAATTCGAGGACAGCGCAGCCATAGCCGTCCAGCGTCAACACTCCGGAGACAGGTCCTTCGCTATCGAGCAGGTTGCTGCCGAAGGGAACGCCGGTTACCGCAACGGGCGTGTCTTTGATGTTTTGCACGAACAGCAGCCGGCGTTCGTCATTCTCGCGCATCGTGACCTCGACGCCGTCCGGCAGATCCGGAACCAGAGGCTCCACATTCGCATCCACGAAAGTGCGCGTAGCGAGTTGAGCTGTCAGCTCCGGGGTTAGATAAGTGCCGACATAGAGCACACGGCCCTTGCCCACGGCGCGGGAGGTAATTGCAGGCGTTCCCGCCGCGTAGCGGTTCGACCAAACCCCTACAATTTCGACTTCCGGTTCGACTGCGAGGTTCTCGTAGAAATAACCGGCATCGAACTCGTGGTTTCCGACGGTAAAACGACGGATACGGCGGCTGGATTCGGCCGGCCTGTCGGGAGGAATGACGAGCCCGCCGGAGCGCGACATGGTATTGAACAGGCCATTGGCCCCAGGTGCCGCCAGCCGCCCGAAATCCTCGACGCGAACGCCGGTCAGCTTCGACAGCGACTGGCCCGGCGCTGTCTCGCGGATGACGTGGTTGTTTTCGTCGCGGGTTCCCGTGCGCGCGCCGATGATGACGGTACCGCCATTTTCGGCAAAGACTTGCAGCCGCTCGGTCCAGCTGTCCTTCCAGATCACCCAATGCGGCACGTAGAAGACCTTGAGCTTCGACAGATCGTCTTCCGGGTGGATGAAGCCGCAGGCGATGCCGCGGTCATAGCAATACTGATGCAGCAAGATTGCATCATCCTGCGGACTTGGCAGGCCGATGGGGAAGGTCTTGTGGGCTTCCTGATTGTCGAAGTCCGAGCCGGCGATGCCGACATCCATCCGCACATGGGTGCCCAGGATCTTGTCTTTAAGCGCCGTCATCTCGGTGGCGAACTGCCTGGCTTCGTCATAGCGGCGGCGAGCGACATCATCGTGATCGATGATGCCCATCCAGTATATCTCGGCGCCGAAATGTGCGGGACGCCAGCGGAAGAACATGATCCCATCGGCGCCACGCGCAACCGACGACATCGCCATGCGTCGCATTTCGCCCGGCTCCGGCGTCAGCGTGCAGAAGCCCGGCTGGGCGCCAAAGCCCGACTGTTGTTCCGGCACTATGTAGTTGCCGGAAAATCCCCTGCAGATGTCAAGATGCAGCGCCTGGATCTTGGCGTGGTTGCCGAGGCGAAAGAACTCGTCATAGAGGAACGGATAGATGTCGTAGCCGACGAAGTCGAGATCGGTGGAGAATTGGCCGCGAAAGTCGATGTCACGCAATCCGCCGAGATTGTGGAAAATGAACCAACTGGCATTCGCTTTTCTCAGAATCTCGACCTGGTCGTGCTGGAACCGTGCTGTCGAAAAGGCGAGAAAACGATGGTAGTCCTGGAGGTGACCGGGACCGGGAAAGGACGGGGAAAAATCCAGCGGGAAGACAATTTCACTGAAATCGCCGTAAGCCGTCGCCCAGAAATCGCCACCCCAGGCGAAGTTCAGCCTGTCTATCGTCTTGTAGGTTTCCTGGAGATAAGCCTGGAATTCCTTCAATGCCGACGGCGAATAGGATTCCGGCATGCTGGTGTTGAGTTCGTTGTCGGTCTGCCAGCCTATGACATTTGCATTGTCGCGGTAGTGGTCCGCCATCGCCCTGGTAATCTTGCGGCTATAGTCGCGAAACACCGGGCTGCTGGTGTCGGCATACTGGCGCGAGCCGTGGCCCATCGACCGGCCATTTCCATCAAGCCGCAGGATTTCCGGATGTTTTGCCGTCAGCCAGCGCGGCGGGGTGGCGGTCGGCGTGCACAGGATCGTGTTGACGCCGTGACGCGCGAGGCCCTCGATTGCCCGGTCGAACAGGTCGAAATCGAAGGTGCCATCACGCGGTTCGAAAATGTGCCAGGCGAATTCGCCGAGGCGGGCGACGTTGAAGCCGGCCTCGGCCATGCGCCTGGCGTCATTGTCCCAGTAACTCTCGTCCACATGCTCGGGGTAATGCGGCGCGCCGACCAGAAAGCGGTCGGTCTGGATCGTGCGCCAGACCGACAGGGCGCGGCCGTTTGAAGTCTTGTTCACGAAGGATACTCCTGCAGGTCAGTCGGTGATGGTGGGTTTACGGGCACTGATGGTCCGCTCATCGACAGAGGAAAAGAGATAGACGTCACGCGGCTCGACCTTTAGGCCGACGGTCGCGTCGGCAGAGACAGCGCTCGCATGGCCGATCTGGACGGTGACGTTGCCGCTGCCGCTTTCAGAACTGACGCATTGCAGCGGGCCGGCGTCGGCATAGAGGATGGTCTCGCGGCCGAGATGCTCGACCAGCCGCACCCGTCCTGCAAAACTCGCTGTCCCTTCCGCGGCCAAGCTGATGCTCTCCGGCCGAATCCCCATCGTCACCCTATCGCCGACCTGTACGGATGCCGCTTCCGTCAGTTCGACAGTCAAAGGAGAAAGGCCGGCGGTCGACAGCGTAGCGGCGCCGCCGGAGACAGCGGCGACGGTCACTTCGAAAAAATTCATTCGGGGTGCGCCGAGGAAGCCCGCGACGAAGAGATTGGCCGGATTGCGGTAGAGTTCGAGCGGAGCGCCCACCTGCTCGACCGAGCCGCGATTGAGCACGACGATACGGCTCGCCATTGTCATCGCCTCGGTCTGGTCGTGCGTGACATAGACCATGGTGGCGCCGAGCCTGGCGTGCAGATCGGAAAGCTCGACGCGCATCTGCGTGCGCAGCGCTGCATCGAGGTTTGACAATGGTTCGTCGAACAGGAACACATCGGGCGAGCGGGTTATCGCACGGCCGATGGCCACTCGCTGACGCTGGCCGCCGGAAAGCTGTTTCGGCCGCTTGTCGAGCTGGTCGGTAATGCGAAGGATCTTGGCGGCTCGCAGCACGGCGGCATCGATCTCGGCCTTGGGGCGATGCGCCATGCGCAGGCCGAAACCCATATTCTCGGCGACGGTCATATGCGGGTAAAGCGCATAGGACTGGAAGACCATGGCAATGCCGCGCTCACCCGGCTCGGTGGTGGTGACATCACGGCCGTTGATGAGAATCTTACCGGTCGAGACAGTTTCAAGCCCGGCGATGATCTTCAACAGCGTTGACTTGCCACAGCCGGACGGCCCGACGGTGACAATGAACTCGCCCTGTTCGACGCTGAGATCGATGCCGCGCAGCGCGTGGTAGCTGCCATAATTCTTTTGTATCTGTCGGAGTTCAAGACTGGTCATGGAGCCCTGCTTGCGAAATCAGTTTCGGATCGGGTGGGCGACGCCTTGAAGCCATGGACGCTCATCCCTTGACCGCTCCCATGGTGAGGCCGGTGATGAAGTGCTTCTGCATTAGGAAGAACATGGCAACCGGCGGCAAAGCCACGACGATGGTGCCAGCCGAGATCAGGTTCCAGGCCGAAACCCATTCGCCGCGCAGGTTGGCGAGGCCGGCGGTTACCGGTTTGACGGTATCGCTGATGGTGAGCACGACCGCCCAGAAATAGTCGTTCCAGATAAAGGTGAAGAGCAGGATGGCCAGCGCCGCGAGAGCCGGCCGCACCAATGGGACCACGACATGTACCAATGTCTGAAACGGCGTCGCGCCCTCGGCCCTGGCGGCCTGAAACAGTTCTCCCGGCAAGGCGGCTATGAAGTTGCGCATGAACAGTGTCGCAAACCCGGTCTGGAAGGCGATGTGGAAGATGATCAGGGCCGCCATCGTGTCGTAGAGGTTGAGCCGCACCATGAGATCGCGCACCGGGATCATCATGATCTGGTGCGGCAGGAAGTTTCCGCCGACGAACAGGGCGAAGACGAGCATGTTGCCGCGAAACCGGTAACGGGCGAGCACGAACCCGGCGAGCGTGCTCAAGATGAGAACGCCCATCACCGAGGGGATGGTGATCGTCAGGCTGTTGAGGAAGTAGCGGGCCATCGGCGTCTGGGTGAAGACCGCCGCGTAGTTGTCGACCAGGCCGAATTGGGTCGGCCAGCCCCACAGATTGCCGCCCATGACATCCTGCGTAGAGCGGAACGAGGTAAGAATGATGGCAAAGAGCGGCGCCAGCCAGACAATCAAGATGCCGACCACCAGCACGACATAGAGGCCACGCTGCCAAATAGCAGTTTCGGGAATCGGGCGGGGAAACATCAGCCGCCTCTTTCATCGGCGCGGATCATCCGCGTCAGGTACCAGGCGATGAAGACCGCCATGATCACGAACAGCACCGAGGCAATGGCCGCGCCATAGCCGAAGCGGTAGGAAAATATGGACTGCTCGAACATCTGATAGGCAAGCACCTCGGACGAACCGAAGGGGCCGCCGCTGGTCATCACCGAGACCATGTCGAAGGAACGCAGTGCGCCGACGACGGTGACGGCGATGGCGATAAAGGTGACCTGCGTCAGCTGCGGCAACACGATGTGGCGCAGCATGTTCCAGCCCCTGGCGCCGTCAACCCGCCCGGCGCCGATCAGGTCCTCGCTGAGATTGTTGAGGCCGGCGAGATAGAGCACCATGCAGAAGGCGATCTGCGGCCACAACGCTGCGATCACGACGGCGAAGGTGACGAAATTTTCATCCGACAGCACTGCCGGGGCGGTCGCGCCGAAGGTGCGGAAGATCAGGGCGAGAAGTCCGAATTCCGGCGTATAGACCCAGGTGAAGACAACGCCGACGGCAACCGAAGCCAGCACCAGCGGAATGAAGAACAGCGATTTGAGCAGGCGCATGCCGCGGATTTTCTGGTTGACGAGCAGCGCGATGGCGAGGCCGAGCGGCGGCGCCAGCATGAACATCACCAACCAGATCAGATTGTTCTTCAGCGAAACATAGAACTGCGGGTCGGCGAACAGTTCGCGGTAGTTGCCGAGGCCGATCCAGACCATCGGGCTGAAGCCGTCCCATTCGTGCAGGCTGATCCATAGGCTCTCGACCGCAGATGCCAGAATGACGACGGAAAACAGCACAGCGGCGGGCAGAATCAGAAGTGTCGGTGTCAGCCACCAGCGATGGCGGCGCCAAACCTTCGTCATTTTGGGAGACCTCATCACGGAAAGCATCGGGGAGCAGAGCACGAACCCCGCTCCCCTCCGCTGGGAGGCGCTAGATCTTGAAGATCCGGCGACGAGTTCCCTCGAGACGCTGAAGAATGGCGTCCCGGCGCTCCGGCTTGGCCATGAATTCCTGGAAGCCGACCAGGCCGGCCTGGGCCATGTCGGGATCGGTGTCACGGTCGTAATATTGCGACGTGCCGGCCACCGTCTTGAGGCTTTCCACAGCCGCGTTGACCAGCGGGTCCTTGCTAGCCGGAAGGTCGTTGCGCGGCGGAACGTTGCCGCCAGGTTCCAGATAAGGGCCGAAATTTTCCGGCCGGTAGAAGAAGGCGAGGAACTCGCGGGCACCCGCCTTGTTCTTGGCGTTGGCCGGGATGTGGACCGAATTGACCGAGAATTCTTCGTAGCGGTCGAGGGCGCCGTCAATCTTCGGGAAAGGCGCGAATGTCAGCTGCTCGAGATCCTGCTCAGGGAAAGTAGCTTTCACGAAGGCGCCGAGGTTCATCATGCCGGCCTTCTTCTGGGCGAGGAAGGCGCCGGCCTCCTGCCAGCCGAACGAGGTTTGATCCGGGGTGAAGAAACCCTGCTTGATAAGCTCTTCCCAGTGGTCGAAAACAGACGTCAGCGCCGGGTCGGTGTAAGCCATCTTGCCGTTCATCAAGGCAAAGTGCTTGTCCAGACCATTGATCCGCAAGTTCATCTGGTCGAACCATCCGGCCGCTGGCCAGAGTTCCTTGGTGCCGATGCTGACGGGGATTAGGCCTGCGGTCTTGGACTTCTGGCCGTAAGCCAGGAATTCGTCCCAGGTCGCCGGTACCGTAAGTCCGTGCTCGGCAAAGACGTCCTTGCGATAGAACATGCCCCACATCGTGCCGCCAGTCGGCAGGCCATACTGCTTGCCGTCGACAGTGACGGCACCGGTCGTGGCCCCCAGCACGTCCTTGTACTTTTCCTTCTCGAACAGATCCGAAATGTCGTCGAACAGGCCGCGGGTGACGAAGGCACGCATGCGGTTTCCGGAGAACCAGAAGCAGACATCCGGCGCGCCGGCGACAAGGTAGTTGCGGATCGCGGTCTTGTGGGCCTCGTGATCCATATTGTTGATCACAACCTTGGTGCCGGACTGCTTCTCGAAGCCGGCCGCGATGCGCCGCAAGATCCGCAGGGCATCGGCATTGTTTTCGTCTGAAATGATGGTGACTTCGCTCGACTGGCTGAGTGCCGGCATCGGGAAGCCCGCGAGGGCTCCAGCGGAAATGCCCCCAGCTCCCTTCAGGAAATTGCGCCGCGTCGACGGCTTTTCAATCCACTTGAACGTCATTGTTACTCCTCCCGTGTTGTCAATTCTCTACTGGCACACCGGCCGGCGCGGTTGTTCTTCTCAACGGCACGCCTCACCTCCCGGGCAAGGGAATATGCTTGCCCGCTCCTTCAGAGCGCGGTGACATTGCTAACCGGATTAATTTCGCTGACCCCCGGTTCGGGTGTTGAACAGTCGGGCAAACTTACGCATATGTTTTCTCGAGAGGCAATAATTAATTTACAAAATTAAGAAAGAAGATCCGTGAAGCTCAAGGGTGACCCGAGCACGACTCGGGCGATGAACCGCAGACTGATCCTCAATCTCTTGCGGCAGGAAGGAGCGCGCAGCCGGGCCGACATAGCGTCCGTTACCGGCCTTAGTCCGGCAGCGGTCACCTTCGTCGTGGCCGACCTCATCGAGGATGGCCTGCTGATCGAAGGCAAGACAGTCGTGGGCTCGGCTGGGCGCCGCCCTATCCCGGTGGATATCAACTATGCCAACGGCCTTGCCATAGGTTTCAAGCTGATGGTCGGATCGGTCGAATGCGTGGTCACCGATCTTGCGACCAATCCGCTGGGCTCTCTGCGCGTCAAGCTCTCGGACAGCGATCCCGACCATATCATAGCGACCTTGGCCAAGGCGGTACCGGAGCTGATTTCCATTGTCGATCGGCCCGCTGCCAAGCTTGCCGGGATCGGCATTTCAATGCCTGGGGTCATAGACAACCAGAAGGCTGTGTGTATCCGCAGCAATCGCTACAACTGGGACAACGTTCCCCTTGGCCCGATGCTGGCCGAACTGGTAGACGTCCCCGTGTGGCTTGAGGACGACACCAATGCCTATGCCATTGCCCAGCAACTCTTCGGCCTCGGACGCCAGCACCGCCATATGGCAGTGCTGGCGATCGGCGTCGGAATCGGCTGCGCGCTCGTCTTCGATGGCAAACTCTATCGCGGCGCGAACGGTGCCGCCGGCAAGTTCGGCCACAGCTCTTATGAGGAGAACGGCCGCCTTTGCGAGTGCGGAAAACGCGGCTGCCTGATGGCCTATTACGCCGAGCCGGCGATCCTGCGCACCTGGCGCGAAGCCACCGGGCACAACGAAACCGATAGCAAAGTCAGCCTTATGGCAGCCTTGGCAGACCGCGAACCGCGAGCCGTCGCCATTCTCGAAGAAGCCGGACGTGGCATCGGCCGGCATCTCGCCAACCTTGTCAACATCACCGACCCGGAGGTCATTGTCGTCGGCGGTGAAGCCGTGTCGTTTGGCGATGCGCTGTTTGGCCCAATGCGGCTGACGCTTGGGAAAAATACCTTTCGCGCGGCACCACCAATGCTGCTGGACTGGGAGGACAATTCCTGGGCAAGGGGAGCGGCTGCTCTCGTAACGCAGAAGCTCTTTGATTTCGAAACATCTGCCGGCAACGCCGCGCCGCTTTCAAAGCGGGCTCTATGGTCGGCATAGGCGAGTGAAATAGACAGCCCTGCGCGTCAGGCTGCCCGAACGCTGCGCGCTCCACGTGCCCATGCCGGCAACCAGTCGCCATGCGCAACCTGCAAATCATCGACCAGCGACCATATCTGGTCGAGGTCGAGCTCAGCCGCCGTGTGCGGGTCCATCATCGCCGCGTGGTAGATGTGCTCGCGGTTCTCGGTCATCAGCGCCTGGACCGTCAGCTCCTGGACGTTGATATTGGTGCGGATCAGCGCGGTGAGCTGCACCGGCAGGTCGCCAATGAACGTGGGTTGAATGCCGGAGGCGTCGACGAGGCATGGCACCTCGGCCGCGCAATTATACGGCAATGACGTGATGCAGCCATTGTTGCGGACGTTGCCGTAGATCACCGACGGCTCACCGGTCCAGACCGAGTTCATGATCGAGGACGCATATTCCTTCGACTGCTCCACTTCGATCTTGTCAGCCGAGCGATAGGCTTCCGCTTGCCCCTTCCAGCGTTCGATCTGCTCGATGCAGCGCTTCGGGTATTCGTCGAGCGGGATACTGAATTTCTCGATCAGATCCTCGCGCCCGTCCTTGATGAAATAGGGCGTGTATTCCGCGAAATGTTCGGAGCTCTCGGTGACGAAGTAACCGAGGCGCTTCAGCATCTCGTAGCGCACCTTGTTCGGGCAGCGCGGATTCCATCCAGGCTTCGGCGCCCGCCCTTCGCTGTAGGCGCGCAGCAGATCCGGATAGAGATTGCGGTAGGAGCCGTCCGGCTGGCGATGCTCGAACTTCAGGTAGAAGGCCATGTGATTGATGCCGGCCGAGCGGTAGCGAATCTCCTCGTAGGGAATGTCGAGATCATGCGCCAGTTCCATCGCCGTGCCTTGCACCGAATGGCAGAGGCCGACCTGCTTGATGTCAGGGTATTTCTCCGCGATCGCCCAGGTGTTGATCGCCATCGGGTTGACATATTGCAGCATGATCGCCTGCGGGCAGACCGCGAGCATGTCCTCGCAGATCTTCCAGAGATGCGGCACGGTTCTCAAGCCACGCATGATGCCGCCGACACCGAGCGTATCGGCGATGGTCTGGCGCAGCCCGTATTTCTTCGGAACTTCGAAATCAGTTACCGTGCAGGGCTCGTAGCCGCCGATCTGGAAGGCGACGACGACGAAATCGGCGCCCGCCAGCGCCTTGCGCTGGTCCGAATAGGTTTCGGCTTTGGCCTTTACGCCAAGCGTCGAGATCAGCTTGCCGACGACGATTGCGCTTTCCTCGAGCCGTTGCGGATTGATGTCCATCAGCGCGATCGTCGAGCCGGATAAAGCCGGACGCTGCAATATGTCGCCGACGATGTTCCTCATGAACACCGTCGAGCCAGCTCCGATGAAAGCGACCTTGGGATTTCTTGCCACAACAACCTCCGGCATAAGCAATTAGGCTACCTCGAAAGCGGCTTTGACCAGCCGTTCGGTGTAAGCGGTCTTGGGATGGGACAGGACTTCGTCGACCGGCCCCTCTTCGACGATCTTGCCGTGCTGCATGACGATGACGCGGTGGCACAGCGCCCGCACGATCTTGAGGTCGTGCGAGATGAAGATGTAGCTCAGGCCCCGTTCGCGCTGCAGCTTGCGCAACAATTCGATGATCTGCGCCTGGACCGAGAGATCCAGCGCCGATGTCGGCTCGTCGAGTACGATGAATTCCGGTTCGAGCGCGACGGCGCGGGCAATCGCAATACGCTGGCGCTGGCCGCCGGAAAACTCGTGCGGGAAGCGCGACAGGATATCGCCGGGCATGCCGGCGCTGATCAGCGCCTCGCGCACCCGCTCGATCCGATCGTTCCTGGTGGCGCCCATGCGGTTGACGACCAGCCCTTCCTCGATGATCTGGCCGATCGTCATGCGCGGGTTGAGCGACGAGAACGGATCCTGGAAGACGACCTGCATGCGCGACCGCAACGGCCGCATCTGCGCCCGCGAACAGCCATGGATCGGCTGGCTATCGAAATAGATCTCACCGCTGTCCGTGGTGTTGAGCCTGAGCAACGCCTCGCCGAAGGTGGTCTTGCCCGATCCGGATTCGCCAACGAGACCCAGCGTCTCGTGCCGTCGAAGGGTCAGGCTGAGGCTGTCGACGGCAACGAGTTCGCGCAGGTCCGGCCTCATGAACGTGCCATGCCGCAGCATGAAGGAGACGCGCACATTCCTAGCTTCAAGAATAACGTCGGCGCCTTCCGGCAACGGATTTGCCTGGCCGCGCGGCTCGGAGGCAAGCAGGTGACAGGTGTAGGGATGCTGTGGATTGGTGAACAGCTTCTCCGTCACATTGTGCTCGCGCATCTCCCCATGCTGCATGACGTAGACATAGTCGGAGAACTGCCGCACCACGGTCAGGTCATGCGTGATCAGGATCACCGCCATGCGCAGTTTCTTCTGCAGGTTTCGGATGAGATTGAGGATCTGCGCCTGAACCGTGACGTCGAGCGCCGTCGTCGGCTCATCGGCGATCAGCACATCGGGATCGTTGGCCAGCGCCATGGCGATCATCACACGCTGGCGTTGGCCGCCGGAAAGCTGGTGCGGGTATTGTTTCAGCCGCGCCTGGGGCTCAGGAATCTGTACCTGCTGCAGCAGCTCGAGCGCTCTTGCTTCGGCCTGCCTGCGGCTCATCTTGCGATGCACCCGTATCGCCTCGACGATCTGGCTGCCGATCGTGTAGATCGGGTTAAGCGAACTCATCGGCTCCTGAAAGATCATCGAAATGCGGTCGCCGCGCAGTTTGCGCCGCGCACGCTCAGAAAATTTCAGGATGTTCGCCCCGTTGTATTCGACAGTCGATTTCGGCGACACGACTGCGCGCTTCGACAACAGTCCCATGACGGTGCGCGCCGTCACCGACTTGCCCGATCCCGACTCGCCGACAATGGCGATCGTCTCGCCGCGATAGAGCTGGAAGGAGATGTCCTTGACGGCTTCGATCATGCCGTGTTCGACCTTGAAATCGACGGCGATGTTGCGGGCATCAATGACCGGGTTTTCCGAACGGCCGTCATGGTCGAGCCGGACAGGCGGTGCGAAGGATTTGACGAGCGCGTGTTGCATCATGTCATGCTCAATAAGGATCGACCGCATCGCGCAGTCCATCGCCAAGCGCGTTGAACGCGAAGACGGTGACAAGCACGAAGCCGACCGGCGAAAGGATCCAGGGATAAGTGCCGATGACCGAATAGGTCGCGGTGTCTTGCAGCATCAGGCCCCAGGAGATCAGCGGCGGCTTCACCGCGAAGCCGAGAAAACCGAGGAAGGATTCGAGCAGGACGACGCTGGGGATCGCCAACGTGACCGCAACGATGACGTGGCTCATCACGTTTGGAAAAATATGCTGCATGATGATGCGGCCATCTGTGGCGCCGACCGCCATCGCCGCACGAACGTAGTCGATCCGCGCCAGTGCCAGGGTCTTGCCGCGCACTTCGCGCGACATCTGCGCCCAGCCGAGTGCCGACATGACGACGATCACGAAGGCCAGGAAGACATTCGTCGGCGCCGTCACCGGAACCAGCGAGGTCAGCGCCAGATAAAGCGGCAATTGCGGAAACGCGAGCACCAGTTCGACGAAGCGCTGGACCCAGACGTCGAATGTGCCGCCGAAATAGCCCGACACCATGCCGACCGTCGTGCCGATCACGGTGACGATGAAGACCACGGTCAATGCGATCATCAACGAGATGCGCGAACCATAGATCGCACGAGCCAGCACATCGCGACCGAATTTGTCGGTGCCAAGGAAGTGCACCGGCTGGCCGTCGGTCGAGCCGAAGAAGTGCCGGTTCGCGGGAAGCAGGCCGAGCAGTCTGTACTCCGCTCCCTTGACGAAGAAGCCGAGCAGCCGCGGATGGTCGTAGTCCGGCCCGACGACGGGTTGGAAGGTAACCGGGTCGAGGTCTTCCGAATCCGCCAGGGCATAGACGCGTGGCTGGAAGACGAAGTTGCCGTCCTTGTCATGGAAGCTCATCACCTGCGGCGGGGCGAAGCCGACATCGGTCACCTTGGGATCCATCGGTGAGAAGAAGTCGGCAAACACCGCCAGCAGCACCAGAAACGCGACCAGGATGAGTCCGGCCATGCCGGTCCAGGACCGTTTCAGGCGGCGCCAGACGAGTGCGATGTAACTCTCATTGCCGCGCGGCTTGATCTTGGCCGGTTCCTCGGCAATTGGCGGCAGCGAGGACTCGAAAGCAAGCATCTCAGGACCCTGCATATTGGCGCACACGCGGATCGAGCATGACGAGCAGCATGTCGGCGATGATGTTGCCGACGATCAGCGTCGCCGACAGCACCATCATGAATGTCGCCGTGACATAGACGTCGCCGACCGCCATCGAGCCAACGATCGCCGGGCCGACGGTCGGCAGGGCAAAGATGATCGCGGTCTCGATCTCGCCGGTCAGCATATAGGGCAGCACCACGCCCTGATACATGACCAGCGGATGCAGCGCATTGGGCACCGCATGGCGCATCACGACCGCACCGCCGCTAAGGCCCTTGGCGCGAGCGGTTTCGACATATTGCGCGTTCAGCGTGTCGAGCAGATTGCCGCGCATTACCCGCATGTTGTAGGCGAGCCCGCCGAAGGTGGCGATGGCGACAACCGGCCAGACATGCCGGACGAGATCGACGAACTTCGCCCAGGACCACGGCGCCCCGCCAAATTGCGGCGAAAAGAAGCTGCCGATCTCGGAAACGTTGAACTGGAAGACCAGCAGATAGACGATGATCAGCGCCATCAGGAAGCGCGGCACCGTCATGCCGAGGAAGGAAATCGCTGACAGCGTACTGTCGATCCAGCTGTACTGCCTGGTCGCCGCCCATATGCCGAAGGTGATACCGAGGACCGAGGCCAGCAGATGGCACACCAGCGCCAGGAGCAGCGTGCGCGGCAGGCGCTCGCCCACCACATCGGCCACCGGCTTATTGTAATAGAGGCTGTAGCCGAAATCGCCGCGGGTGATGATGCCGCCGATCCAGTTGAGATACTGGACGGGCAGCGGCTTATCGAGACCATGTTCTATCCGATAGGCCTTGGCCTGCGCGTCGGCCTCGGCGAATGAGGCCCCGCCCTGATTGATCAACTGCGAGCGGATGTAGTCGGCATAGTCGCCCGGCGGCGCCTGGATGATGGCGAAGGTGACCAGGCTCAGAATGGCGAGGACCGGGATCGCCGACGCTATGCGCGTGAGCAGGAATCGCAACATCGGTCGGTCCGCTTCCTTGTCTGGCCGGTCGCTCTCTTTGAGCGTACGGAGGTTTGCTTTGTCCGGCCGCGCCAACTGGCGCGGCCGGAGTTCTCAGTCAGGGGAGGTAAACCTAGTTCATCGGGCCCTTGTCTCCGGGCTTGCCGGGAAGCTCTTCGGGGAACAGCTCGTACTTGGCCTGCTTGTCGGCAGCGACAAAGACCCGCTCGCGGACGATCGAATCCTCGGCCCAGTTGAACATGAAGATCGGCGTGCCCTGCGGGATGTTGGAGAAGCGTTTGTTGATGATCAGCGCACCGGGATATTCCGTCAGGCCGACATTGTAGACGTGCTCGGTCGAGATCTTCTGGAAATCTCTCATCAGGCTGGCGCGCTCGTCATTGTCCGCGGACGAGACAAATTTGTTGATGATGTCGACGAGGTCCTTCTCGAAAGGCATCATATCGACCTCGCCGTTTTCCGGCGCACGATGGTCCCAGCTGGTTCGTGGACCGACCGGGGCCAGTTGATCGGTATTCTGGACGACGGAAGTCAGCTCCTGATCGTTGCGCCGTACCAGCCAGTCGAAGCGGCCGGAGTATTGCGAGGCATCGCGCTGGGTGCCGTTGAGTCCGTTCAGCACGATCCGCAGCCCTAGCTTTTCCATCTGGGCGACTACACCTTCGGCAAGGCTCTTGTCGGTGGTGTAGTCGTTGTTGACGAGCATCACGATCTCGACATTCTTGCCGCCGGCGGTACCTGCAGGAAAATTGACGAAGCCGTCGCCGTCCGTGTCCTTCAGGCCTGCCTTGGCGAGTTCCGCCTTGGCGCCTTCGAGATCGAAGGGGTAGTAGACCGTCGACTTCCGGTCGTAGAAGCTCGTGCCCGAGGATAAGCCGCCCGGATAGATGGCAGTGAACGGACCCTTGACCAACGAGTCGCCGAGCGCCTTGCGGTTGAGCGCCATGGTGACGCCCTTGCGGAAGTCCTCGTTGCGGTTCAGCTCGCGTATCGCCTGTCCGCGCTCGTCGGGGTTGCCCCAGCCATTGGCTGAGAAATTCATGCGCAGATTATAGCCGATCAGCCGCGCGCCGAACGCAAGCCGTGCCGGTGCGTCCTTTTGCGCCGCGCGCTTCAGCGAGGCGACGAAGTTCTCCGGCTGCTCCAGATTGGAGAAGTCGCCGGCTCCCGCGACGGCCTGAACGTCGCGGTCGGCCCAGGTCGACAATTTGTAGTGCAGTTCATTGAGATACGGCAGCTGGTTGCCCTTCTCGTCGACCTTCCAATAGTACGGATTGCGACGCATGACGATGATGTCGTCGGGGCGGTATGCCACCGGCACCCAGGCACCCATCACCGGCATGTTCATATATTCCGGCGGGAACGCGTTCTTGAACTGCTCGTAGGTGTTCTTCGAATATTTCGGATGCTGCGGCTTGAGGATATGCGACGGGCCCGGACAGAAGGTGCCGTAAGCCATGGCGTAAAGGTATTGTTTCGGAAAGGCGTCCTTGAACGTCCACTCGACGGTGTAGTCGTCGATTTTCTTCAACGTCGTGCCGACGCCGAAGGTCTCCTGCGTCGCGCCGTTCAGCGGCGACACATTGGGGTCGATCACCTCGTCGTCCCAGTAGAACATCACATCGTCGGCGTTGAACGGAACGCCGTCCGACCATTTCGCGCCCTCGACCAGATGCATCGTCAGCGTATGGCCGTCCTTGGACCAGTCCCAGCTCCTGGCGAGGTTCGGCAGCGGCTCCGTGTCCTTGGCCTCGACCTGGAACAGCGGCGCGGTGCGCGTCAGGCATTCGGAAAGGCCGATGTCGATGCCGCCCCAGCCTTGCGTCTGGCCGGCGCCATAGTTCCAACCCTCCGGCCGGCCGCCGATGACATGACGCATCGTATCGCCGTAGACACCGACGCCGTCCGGCATATTGCCGGTCTTGAAGACCAGCGGCTCCTTCGGCAGCCGGTCCTTGACCGGCGGCAGCTTGCCTGCCTTGACGTATTTGTCGGTGACCCAATCGGGTTCGTGGTATTCCGGAAGTGCCTTGAACTCCAGGATGGAGTCGCGCGCGACGTATTTGATCTTTCCCTCGGCGGGAAATTGCGCAGGCACCGGCGGCACGGTCGGCTCGGATGCATACGCGCTCAGCGCCGAGGCCGAGACGCTAAGCGCCAGCCCGGCGAGAATGCCAATGTTTCGAAAATTCCTCATCGTCTCTCCTCCCTGTTGTTCAGGAGCGCGTTGACGCCGCTCCATTTCTCCTCGAACGAATGTACAGACGGGTGCGGAAAATCCTCCCGAAAGCTTGCCGCGATCCGTTCTGGCGAAATTCAGACGGCCTGCTTGAGAGCCGTTTTTTCCGCACGCAATTCCTCGATCGAACGGACGTCGCGCCTTGCCGCACCGGCCCATTCGCGGGTCTTGATCCTGGATTTCGAAAGCCGTTCCTTCGCGGCCGGCACCGCATCGGCATATTGCGGCAGCCAGCGAGCCTGGGCGACGACCATTTCGTCCACCATTTGCCAAACCTCTTCCGGCGTCGAAACCGCGCCGACCAGCGGGTCGTGCAGGACCGCGAGCTTCAGCAGGTCGATATCGCCGGAGATCGCCGCATGAACCGACATGCGCTGGACGTTGATCGAGGAAATGCAAGTGGCGGCGCAGGCCTCCGGCAGCGTGATGCCGGAGGCCATGTTGATACCGAAGCGGTCGACGAAGCCGGGCGACTCGACGATCGCGTCCTGCGGCAGGTTGGTGATGATGCCGTTGTTCTTGACGTTGAAATGGCCGCGATAAACGCGGTTCGTCTCCAGCGCCTCGAGAATGTGGCTGGCATGCTCGTTGGAGCGCTTGGCGGGGTCTATCGGCCTGGCGGCGGATTCCAGAAATTGCGGGAACTCCGTTTCGAACCAGTTGCGTGTTTCGGTCGAATAACGAAGGTAGCCGCCGGTCTCGCCGTGGATCCAGTCGGACATGTCGATCCAGCGGGTGATTTCGTCCGGCCGCTTGCGATACCAGGGCAGGTATTCGGAAAGATGGCCGTTGCTTTCGGTCGAATAGACGCCGAAGCGCTTCAGGACATCGATGCGCAGCTTTTCCTGCTGCGAATAGACCGGGTGCGCCTCGAAGGCGGCAACCAGTTCGTCCTTACCGATCTTGCGGCCGTTGAGACGCAGGTCGATGAACCAGGTCTGGTGATTGATGCCGGAGCAGACGTAGTCGAGCTCGGTGCGCGACTTGGCGCCGAGCACTTCGGCGATCTGGTCGGCGCCATGCTGGACGCCGTGGCAGAGGCCGACGGTATCGACCCTGCCATATTCGATCGCCGCCCAGGTGTTCATGGCCATCGGATTGGCGTAGTTCAGGAATTTCGCCCCAGGCTCGGCGACTTCGAGGATATCCTTGCAGAAATCGAGGATCACCGGAATGTTGCGCTGGCCATAGAGGATGCCGCCGGCGCAGATCGTGTCGCCGACGCACTGGTCGATGCCATACTTCAAGGGAATGCGGATGTCGTCCGCATAGGCTTCGAGACCGCCGACGCGAACGCAGCTGATGATGTAGCGGGCACCCTCGAGGGCAGCACGGCGGTCTGTCGTTGCCGTAACCTTGGTCGGCAGCCTGTTGAATTCGACGACCCTGTCGAGGATCGACTTGATCATCTGGAGGTTGCGCTCGCTGAGATCGGTCAATGCGAATTCGACATCCCTGAATTCAGGAACGCACAAAATGTCGGTGAAGAGCTTCTTGGTGAACCCGACGCTTCCCGCACCGATGATAGCGATCTTGAAACTCATCAGCCTCACCTCGACCTGATCGAACACTAGGGCAAAGGCGGCGAAAAGAGGCCTAGCCCGCCTGCCACGCTATGCAGGCTGGAATCCGGCACTTCCTCCCATCCGCTCTTTGACCGCGGTTTCTTTTGCTTTTCTCGAGGGATTATGCGCCTTATTCGGCAAGCGACCAGAGAAGGATTATGCTTTTAGGGGTAATTTTGTGCTGCGGAACTTGATCGACATCGGGCCGGCGGGCAGGACGGTATCGCTGCCGCGCGGGCGCCAGCGCCTACACACTATGCCGACAAGCACCGGCTATGAAGTGCGCGAGAACGAGGTCTACGACTGGGATGGGCGCAAGCGCGGCCTGACGCCGTTTACCGTGCTCCAGCATACGATCAGCGGCACCGGCCGATTGCGCTACGAGAACCGGAACTACCGCCTGCAAAAGGGCGACACTTTGCTGGTTCTCGTGCCGCACAACCACCGTTACTGGCTGGCCAAGGGCGAACGCTGGGAGTTCTTCTGGATATCGATGAACGGCGAGGAGGCACTGCGCATCCACAAGTCGATCCTTGCCGCCGTCGGTCCGGTGCTGCGGCTGCAGCCCTCGACGATCGATCATCTGGCTGATTGCAGTGTGCGCCTGATCACGGGCGCGGTCTCGCCGGGAGCCGCCTCGGCCGTCGCCTATGAAGCAGCCATGGCGCTCTACGACGATGTCTTCGGCTCGCATGCCGTCACCGACGACAAGAGCGCCATGCAGACGGTCATCGATCACATCAGGGCCAATCTCGACAGGCCGCTCCGCGTTGCCGATCTCGCTGAGATCAGCGGCCTGAGCCGCGCGCATTTCTCGCGCTGCTTCGCCGAGAGCGAGGGACTTCCGCCCGCCGAATTCGTGCTGCAGCAGCGACTGCAGCGCGCGGCGAAGTTGCTGACGAAGGCCGATTTCCTGCCGGTCAAGGAAGTCGCCATCATGTGCGGCTTTGAGGATGCCAATTATTTTTCGAAGGTCTTCCGCCGCCTCTACGGCATCAACCCGACGCAGTTCCGCACCAACGGGATGTATGCCAGCCTGGGAACCGCCCGATAGCCCGATAGATTGGCACCGCGCTTGGCATCGGGTGCGGGAACGCTTTTGCTTCCCCTTGGTTTAGGACAAGAGAGCCTGCTCGCCGCTGCCGCACCCCCGCTCTGGCGGAGATCAGGCCACAGATGTCAGGGGAGTGATCGATGAACAACCCCGATCCGAACAACCCGAATCCACTGCCGGACAATCCCAATCCGGAGCCGGCCCGGCCGCCTGCCCCGCCGGAGACTCCGCCGGGAGAACCTCCAGGCGTACCCCCGCCCTCGCCGGATCCAATTCCGACGCCGGACCAGGAGCCGATCGGAGTTCCTCCCGGCACGCCTTCCGAAATTCCTTCGGAACCGACCTTTCCCGGGCCGACCGCCTGAAGGGCGGTCGGGTGGAGGATGGCAAGGGTGATTTCGGCGAAGCGCTCGAAACGGGTCTTGCCATGGAACGTTTTGCGCTGGCGCTCATTCACCCTTTCATCATGGAAACCCGCGGCGGGCCCTGCAACCAAGGGAGGTTAAAATGAAAGTTAGCAACTGCATGACAAAGGACGTCGAGATCGCCAGTCCGCAGCAAACCCTGCGCGATGCGGCAGAAATGATGGGTCGCCTCGACGCCGGCGCAATGCCGGTGGGCGAGAACGATCGGCTTGTCGGCATGGTAACGGATCGCGACATCGCAATCCGCGGCGTCGCCCAAGGCAAGACACCTGACGCCAAGGTACGGGAAGTGATGAGCACCGAGGTCAGGTATTGCTTCGAAGACGAAGACGCGGAGGATGTTCTGCGTAACATGGCTGACCTGAAAGTGCGCCGCTTGCCGGTGCTGAACCGCGACAAGCGCCTGGTCGGCATCGTTTCGCTGGGCGACCTCGCCACCAACAGCGAAACGGCGACAGCAGGTGAAGCGCTGAGCGGCATCTCGCAACCCGGCGGCGAGCACTCGCAAACGATACACTGACGGCGCACCACCGGCCGGCCTTTGCTAGATCGAACCGCCGGCTGGATAGACGCCGGCCTGCCGGCGAAACTGTTCAGAGCGAACTGGACTGCAACCCGACGAGGAGCAAGCCATGATTACGATGAAGGCCGTCCGTATCCACGATTTTGGTGGACCGGAGGTTCTTTCGCTGGACGCGGTTCCGTTGCCTCAGCCGCATGACGACGAGGTCACGCTCAAGGTCTACGCGGCAAGCGTCAATCCCGTCGACTACAAGGTTCGCGAGGGCTCTTCGGGCGCGGATCTGCCCGTCACGCTCGGCCGCGACGTATCCGGCGTGGTGGAACTGTGCGGCACGCGGGCCCATATGCTGAAGAAGGGCGATCCACTATATGCCATGCTCGGCAACGACCGCGGCGGCAACGCCGAATATGTCGTCGTCAAGGCAACGGAGGCGGCAGCGAAACCGCAACGCTTAAGCCACGCCGAAGCCGCCGCCGTGCCACTTGCGGGCCTTACCGCGTGGCAAGGCCTTTTCGATCACGGCGGCCTCAAATCCGGGCAGCGGGTCCTTATCCATGGCGGCGCCGGCGGCGTCGGTCATCTGGCGGTGCAGTTCGCAAAGGCCGCGGGCGCGTTTGTCGCGACGACCGTGTCCGCGCAGGATTTCGAGTTCGTCCGCGCGCTTGGTGCCGACCAGGCGGTCGATTACAAGAACCAGCGCTTCGAGGAGCTTGTCGAGGACGTCGACCTCGTCTTCGACCTGGTAGCGGGTGAAACACAGGACCGCTCGTGGGACGTGCTCAAGCCCGGCGGGACGCTCGTCTCAACGCTTTCCGAACCGTCGGCGGAGAAGGCCCGCCTGCATCGGGCTCGCGGCGTTTCCTATTTGACCAAGCCGAACGCGGCGCAGCTTGCCGAGATCAGCCGCCTCATCGACGCCGGGAAGGTCAGGCCATTCGTGCAGGCAATCTATCCTCTTGAGGAAGTCGCCAGGGCCGAGGAACAGCTCGAGAAGCAGCACACGCGCGGCAAGATTGTGCTTCAGGTAGCTGCCTGAGCACTCGCCGAACAACAGGCCGCAGGCCAGTTTGCGGAGTGCTCGGACACAGGCCGTTTTCTGCTGTCCAGAAGCCCGGCGGCCGAGAGTTTGACACAGGACGGCGCGCCGGGCCTGGCCGGCTTAGGCAGATGCCGGCTGAAGCAGCATGCGCCGGGTTTGCCGGGATGCGCAAATCAAACAAATCAAGGAGATGCAACGGATCGTGAGGCACGTCGCGACGACACCTTCGCACCGCCGCCGTCAGTTAACTGCGAAGCGCAGGACACAGCGTTTGCCGACAGGCGAGCCAGGTTCCTACCGGCCGCAAGCCGCAAAAACCGCTTCAAACTGTCGGAAACCGGCGATAGGTTCGAACCATGTCTCAACCCGCCAATCCGATCTCCATTGCCCGTCGCGATCAGATGTTTCCAGTGCTGGCTGAGGCGGACCTGGACCGCATGGGCCGTTTCGGCGAAGCCGTGTCCTATGCTGCAGGCGAACAGATCGTCAAAGCCGGCGAGCTGGCGCCCGGTCTGATCGTGGTCCTGTCCGGCAAGGTGGATATCATCCGGGGCGGCAGCTTCGGCCGGCGCGAAACAATTGTCACGCACGGTGCAGGCAATTTCGTCGGCGAGTTGGCGCAGCTTTCAGCCCGACCCTCGCTGGTGGATGTGGAGGCGGTCGAGCCGGTCGAGGCGCTCGTCATCCCCTCGCAAAGGCTGAGGGACCTGATGGTGCAGGAAGCAAACCTCGGCGAGCGCATCATGCGGGCGCTGATCCTGCGCCGTGTCGGCCTGCTCGAGAGCGGCACAGCCGGCCCGATCATTGTCGGACCGGTCGACAGCGGCGACGTTTTGAGGCTGCAAGGTTTTCTGGCTCGCAGCGGTCAGCCGCATCGCGTTCTCGATTCGGCTGCCGATCCCTGCGCCAGGACCCTGATCGAACGCTTCCATGTCGATATCCACCATTTGCCGATCGTGCTCTGTCCGAACGGCAAGCTGCTGCTCAATCCCGGAGAGAACGAGCTTGCCCGCTGCATCGGCCTGGTGAGGCCGATCGACGCCGGCAAGCTGTACGACGTGGCCATTGTCGGCGCCGGACCGGCCGGCCTCGCGGCGGCCGTCTACGCGGCTTCCGAAGGGTTGTCGACGATCGTGCTCGATTGCCGTGCCTTCGGCGGACAGGCGGGTGCCTCCTCGCGCATCGAGAACTACCTGGGTTTTCCGACCGGCATTTCGGGAATGGCGCTGATGGCGCGCGCTTACAACCAGGCGCAGAAATTCGGCGTCGAGATGGTGATACCGGACGAGGCGAAGCTGCTGGGCAGCGCAAGCGACACGTCCGGTGCCCACTACACGCTCGCCGTCGGCGGCGGGGAGACCGTGCGGGCACGGTCGGTGGTGATCGCCAGCGGAGCGCGCTATCGCCGCCTCGACATGGCAAACCTGGCGCAATTCGAGGGAACCTCCGTGCATTACTGGGCTTCGCCGATCGAAGCGCGGCTTTGCGCCGGGCAAGAGGTAGCCCTGGTCGGCGTCGGCAATTCGGCTGGCCAGGCTGCCGTCTACCTGGCGGCGCATGTGAAGAAGGTATGGCTGCTGGCGCGCGGCAGCAGCCTCGATGCGAGCATGTCGCGCTATCTGGTGGAGCGCGTCAGGGCACAGCCGAACATCGAAGTGCTGGCTGAGACGCAGATTGCGGCACTGGAAGGCGACGACGGCAATCTTAGCAAAGTGCGCTGGCGCAACCGCGACACCGAGACAGCACGTCCGATCCGCCACCTCTTCCTGTTCATCGGCGCCGTTCCGAACACCGACTGGCTGGCGCAATGCGGCGTGGCGTTGGACGCGAAGGGCTTCGTTCGCACCGGGCCTGACATTGGCCAGGAACGTGGTGCACTGGAGACGAACCGCGGTGGGGTGTTCGCCATCGGCGACGTGCGCTCCGGGTCGATCAAGCGCGTGGCCGCTGCCGTCGGCGAAGGCGCCCAGGTGGTTGCAGCGCTGCATGCATATCTGGCGCGAAACGGCAGTCTCGCCGTGGCGCCACAACTGGTCAGGAGCGTATGATGGCAGACGAATGCAGGCACGCCGGGGACATTCGCGACGTGACGCCGAGCACGCTCGGCTGCGAGGAATGCCTGAAGAGCGGTTCGCAGTGGGTGCATCTGCGGCTCTGCCGCACATGCGGCCATGTCGGCTGCTGCGACGACTCGCCCAACCGTCATGCCACCAAGCATTTTCGGGCAACCGGCCATCCTGTCATCGAAGGCTACGATCCGCCGGAAGGTTGGGGATGGTGCTACATCGACGAAATCTTCCTCGATCTCGGCGACCGCACCACGCCGCAAAACGGTCCGATACCGCGCTTCATTTGAGCTTTTTGCGAGTGGGCCGCTACAGCAATTCCAGGAAAAGTGTGAACGGTTTTCGTCCGGAATTGCGTCAAAACAAAAGATGGAGCTGTTCGGCGTTTCCGTGAAACGATGGACCGTTCTAGTCCAAGGCTGCTTCGGCTTGAGTGGGCGTATCGCGTCCCTCTGGTGGTGCCGATGAACGCTCGCGCATATGCCTGACGGTCTGGAGGACACGATCGGCAAGAGATGCAAGCGCACCCTGTGCCGTGCGCGTCCCGATGACGGATTCCAACGTAACCGACTGCGTTGAGAATTTGTGTTTGAACGACTCTGCGCCACAGAGGAAATCGACCATGCTCAAGCCGTGATCGATCGACCACTGCACGTAATCCATCAACAGGATCACACCTGGCGACGCCCGGCCGAAATCCGGATCGAACGTCGTCACGAAGGCCATCATCATGTCGTGCTGGACGAAGTTGATCGACACCGCGACCATCACGCCATTGCATTCGAGGACGAAGATATGCAGCACGCCGGCGCGCGCCAACGCATCGACGAGCGCGGCGAGTACCGGCACGCCCTCTTCGAAGAGGTCTGATTCACGCATGCGCTCGGTCAGCCATTTCCGCTTCAAGGCCGCGAGGCGCTCCAGTACCGGTTGCAGCGGCTCGTCGGGCGCAAGCAGGCGAAATCTCACCTCTCCGGTTTCTTCCAGCGCCTTGATGCCGCGCCGATAGTTCTGGCGCGTCTTTTTCGACTGGTCCGCCAACCATGCCGCTCCGCTTTCCCATTGTCCGGCAACGCGATAGCTGACTTCCGTTCGGTGAAACGGACGAAGCCTGATGCCGCCGGAAGCTCCCGGCGTGAAAATTTTGCGGGCCGCCGCATCCGGTGAGAGACGATTGATCAAGGCAAGGTCGAAGCCGCCGGCATCGCAGAGTTGGGTCCATAGCTCCTGCAGCGCCGATAACGAGCATTCCGGAGCAACGAGAATATCCCCATAGTCGGTATAGCTGCCGGCCGCCCATTCGAGAAACCGCAGCCCCCTGCGCCTGCCGATCGCCAGCGGAACGACAGCAACGAGTCTCTCGCCCTTCCAGACCAGGCCGATCCGCAACGCGCGCTGGTCACGGCGTTGTACGGTACTCCACCATGCCGAAATCCAGGCATGGCTTTGAAAGATCAGCCCGTCGGTACGATGCCAAAGCTCCATCCACGCGGCTTCGACCGCAGCCAGGCGATCCGCCGAACGGACGATTTCCAGGCGCTCCGCGCCTAGGACGTCGATGGAAACAGCGGTGTTCATGAAGGAGAACTGTCCTGTGGCTGCGCGACCACATTGGGCCGTCTGTGAAACAGTCGCATGACATGCCTTGCCATCTTCTTGAGCGGCAGGATGTAGAGCCCAAAGAGCGACTGGTAATCGCGCACATCGCGATCGACCAGGCCAAATTTCAGGTCTTCATCCGGCTCCGGGACAAATTGCGTTCCGAACAGACGATCCCAGAACGAAAAAAGCAGGCCGAAATTCTTGTCGTAATGACGAGGGTCGATGCTGTGATGCACCTGGTGCCAGTGCGGACACAGGATGATGTTGTTCAACGGGCCGAACGATATCTTGAGATGCGTATGGCGAACAAAGTCCATCATCAGGATGTTACGGATGACGTAGACGTTGATGCCGAAGATGGCGACCTCTACCGGATCGAGTGCGATCAGGCTCCAGATCCCGAAGCAGATGCCCGGGATGACGCCATCCCACATACGGTTCATCAGATCGTCCAGCGGATGAACCCGGTCCTTGGTGATCCCCACCATCACTTCGGCCGAATGATGTACCTTGTGCAATTCCCACAGGAACGGGAAACGGTGCTGGGCGACGTGGTAGAGGTAGTATGAAATATCATAGGCGACCAGCATGGTTGCGGTGAAGATGACGATCGTCACCGGTCCCGCCGGGCCGCCGAGAAGCGGCGCGTGGATGTTAAGGAGCCAGCCAATTGCCTCGCGTGTGCCATAGCCCACCGCGACGACGAAGGTGACGCCGGCAGGAATAAGCAGGAAAGGCATCATCGCCCGTTTCGTGATCCAGAACAGGGCGTCGGCTCGCGCCGACGGGTGCAGGATGACTTCCTGTGGGAAGGTGAAGTCGAAAAAGTCCCTGAGGGACTTATGTTCGGCAGTTCGCCAGTAGGCGATCACCGCGCTGCCCAGTGCGGTGAGGAGAAGCAGGCCGAGCGTGGTCAGATTGACGTTCGAAAGCTTTTCCACAATCGCTCTGGCAAATTCGGAAAACATTGATGCAGCGGCTCCTGGTCGTAAGAAGGCAGTCTGGGGTCGTAACAAGGCGATCTGGCGAATAGCAAAGCACAAAATTCCCGCCAAACTCGCTACGCCGCCTGCAACCAGTGGCTGTTGCGGGCGCAGCGGGCAAAGCAGGCTGGATGGTGCGAGACTAGCAGATCAACGGTAACGAAACCGCTAAATGTCCAAACGTAATTAATGTCGAATACGGCTGGAACTCGCCCGGCAACTCTACGTTGGCACCGGTTTTTGCTGTTGCGGCGGGTGAATTGGGGCAAGATGGATATCGATCCCGGCTTCGCCCACTTCACCGTGCCAGGCGATGCGTTCGGCTTGCTGTCTGGTGCCAAAACGCAGTGAAACCCAACCGCCTTGGCCCGGCATGTCACCGCCGGCGCCGATATCGAGCGCAGCATCAGGAAAGCGGATGGCCAACAGTACCTCGTCGCCGCGCAATACCGTAACCGTATCTTCGTGCCGGTCGGCATGGAGGCCGGCGGCCAGTTGGAAGACGATCTCGGACTGGCGCCTGCCGCCGAGCAGTTGGTCGGTGATGAGGATGCCATCGGCCTGGCGCGCCAAAGTGCGCTGATGCACGACGCCGAAGCGGCTTCTATAGCCGTCATGCCGGGCGCTCAGCCTCCAGTGCGGTCCCGGCTCGCTCTCCACCAGCGCTGCGACTGCCTTGTGCGACCAGTTGAAATTTCCAGCGATGGTGCTTTGGCTCTCGCCCTCGATGTTCAGCGTGTTGTGCGCCGGTGTGGAGCGGAACCAGTCGCGCCATGCGCCTCCCGAACCGTAGAGCCAGGTGCCGGGATCGACCAGCACCGGCTCATCGTCGATGCACAGGGTGAGCGACAGCGCGTCGGCATGGCCGTGCGCCGCTATCGAGAGATAGCCGAGCGGTCCATGGTCGAACGTCAGTTCGACATTGCGGCCATTCATTGCTCCGCGCCAGACGGAGAGCCCGCCTTGCGTGAATGTCTGCAAGCCATCCACCGCGGACGCCGGGCCTGACGGCGCACCAAAGAAAAGCGAACGAAAATCGTCAGGCTCCGGCGCGTTGCCCGGCGTCCCCAGGAAGCCGTGGATGGCGGCTGCGACGGATCGGATATAGTTCGGCTCGTCGCCCAGCTTCAGCACATGGCCCTCATCGTCGTCGCCGAAGCGGGCGGCTTTCTGTGGCAGCCAGCCGACGAAATTGGCGAAGGCGCCCAGACGCGCTTCGACGGCCGAGGGAAACGGCGTTCCCGCCTGGCGTGCCGCGGCGGCGCACAGCAAGATGAGTTCGGCGCTGAAGGCTGCATAGGTCGGCGTTTGCTCGGCTCCGGCGCCGTCGGCAAGAATCTGCTTGTGCGTCTCATTTAAGAGGGCGCTGCGGGCAATTTCGGATTCGGCCCCGAGCGCCAGGCCAACCAGATATTCGCCAGCCAACTCTGCGACGAGATGGTTGTTGGCGGAGGAATATCGCGACGGAAACCGCGGCAGCCAATAGGCGCTTGCCGCGAGTATCTCACCAGCTTTCCGCAGCGTCGCCGGGTCAAGCCGGTCACCGATAAGGTCCAGGGTGACGATCAGGCTGATGGCTCGCAGCGCTACTTCGATGCCGGAAGCCCAGCCAATGCCTCGGAACGGCGGATTGGCGGAATGCCAACTGCCGATTGCCGCCTCAATGGCACTCCGGGATCGATTGTCCTCGCTGAGGAGCAGGTGTGCAGCCAGTACTGGCAATTGCTGCAGCCGGTTGACCTCCCAGACATATTTTATATCGCCAAGGTCGCCGCCATCGCGAAAATCGATATCGAAAGTATGAGCCTCGGCGCCAGGCCAAAGCCTGCCAGTTACCGGATCAAGACGCCAAAGCTCAGCAGGAAACAAAAGATCGGGCTCACGCTTTGGCCATGTCCGCCCGAGTGCCGAAAACCGGCCATGAAGTGCCTCTTGCGCGGCCGCCGCTATGGCCTGCCGTTGAGCGTCGGTCGCTGCTAGCGCAGCATGGCGAAATCCGGGCAGCACTGGATGCAACTGCGGCGATGGATAGCGCTCCCACCCATCATCGCGACGGCGCGACGCGATCCTTCGACGTTGCTCGCCCAGCCGGTGCAACACCTCGGCCGGTCCCATGCTGCGCAATCGGTTGATGTACCAGCCGATTCTCATGCACGCCCCGTCAACGTTTCGGTCCTTGTATACCATGCCGTCGAAAAGCTGCGGGCCGGCAATCTTCTTTCCCGTTCGTTGCGGTTAATATCTCCCGCGAGCATGCGGAGGGAGCGATGCGAAAAGCGGTGTATGTTGTTGCCTGGGTGCTCGCCTTGCTTGTGGCGGCCGAGGCAGAGCCCATCCCTCTCAAGCGCGGCGTTGGCGTGCATCAGTGGCTCAACTGGTCGCCGGTGGAGAAAGACGGAACCTACGTTTGGCCGCCCTATCGCAGTGAAAAGGAGTGGCTTGCGGAAAGCAGGCCGCTCACCGACTGGCCGGCCGGGGAGGTGTTTGCCTACATCCGATCGATGGGCTTCGACTTCGTCCGGCTGAGCGTCGATCCCGGCCCGCTGCTTGCCAGCGGGGACGCCAAGCGGCAGCAGGCGCTGGACATACTTGCCGCCGCCGTCGAGCGGATCACGTCGACCGGCCTCAAGGTGGTTTTCGACCTGCATGGCGTCACTCAGATTCCCGACTACAGCATGGAGATGATCTATGGCGGCGCCGACAGCGAGGGCGTTGCCCGCTATCGTCAAATGGTTGTGGCGGTCGCCGCCATGCTGGTCAAGATAGGGACCGACAAAGTCGCCCTCGAACCTTACAACGAGCCCGCATACTACCCTTGCGATGCGAGCGGCAGCGATCACTGGCAGCGGATCATGGCAGGGACCGTCCACGACATTCGAGCGGTCAGCAGCGAACTTACCATCGTTGCAACCGGCGCCTGCGGCGGCAGCATTGCCGGATTGGTCAACCTCAGCCCCAGCTTTGATGACCCAAACCTCTATTACAGCTTCCATATGTATGAGCCGCACAGCTTCACCCACCAGCGGCCCGATGACACGATCAGCTTTGCTTCGGGACTTCCCTGGCCGGCCGACAGCAGTACACCCGAAGTGGTGACCGAAACCCTTAGAGCGCGGATGGAAGCTGCCGGCTTGAGCAGGGTCGAGCAGGTCATGAACATGGCCACCGCGCGCCAAGCAATCGCGAACTATTTCGAGCAGAACTGGGGCCAGAGCCAACTGGAGGCGAGCTTTCGCCAGGCTGTCGACTGGGCTGAAGGCCATGGCATTCCCAGCCGGCGGCTCTTCATGGGCGAATTCGGCGCTATCCTCATGTCCGCGGACGGCCGCATGGGCGCCTTTGAGGCCGACCGTTCGCGCTATCTCAAGGCAGTGCGCCGAGAGGCCGAACGCTTCGCGATCCCATGGTCTGTCTGGGAGTTCTCCAATCCCTATGGGATGAGCCTCATCCCGCCCGATGGCCCCCCGGTTCCCGACCCGGAGATGCTGCAGGCATTGGGCCTGCCATAGGTGCCGTCACTCCCTCTCACCGGTGAATAGCCGGCGGCGAACCTTGACCGCCGGGCCTGATCGAGGAACGGCCTGTGGCAGCTTTTCTCGCGGTTGGGTTGTGTTGGCACGAAGTGTTTAACACATTTGTTGTACTGAAGTGAGGAATGCGCGCGCCTAGGGGGAACGATGTGTGGAATTGCCGGATGGATCGGTCGAAGGGCTAAAAATCCACAAGAGCGGGCCGCCAGAATGTCAAACGCATTGCGGCATCGCGGTCCCGATGCCGAAGGCACCGAGATATTGGACCTGAATACCGGCGAGCAACAATTGGCATTGGTCCATCGCCGCCTGGCGATCATTGACCTGGCGCCCGAGTCAAATCAGCCGATGCAGATTGAGGACGGTCGTCTCAAAATAATTTTCAACGGAGAGATATATAACTACATCGAGTTGCGCCAGGAACTGATCGGCCTTGGCCATCATTTTCGAACGCGCTCCGATACCGAGGTGCTGCTCCGAGCCTACGATCAGTGGCGCTTGTCAATGTTCGACCGGCTGAGCGGCATGTTTGCCTTTGCACTCTGGGATGCTCAGAGGCAGGAATTGATCCTCGGCCGGGATCCCTTCGGGGAAAAGCCGCTTTACCTCATGCAAAGCGAAAGATTGCTGCTGTTTGCCTCGGAGATCAACGCATTGTTGTCGGCGCAGCAAGATGCGCAGCAACTCGATCTGGATGCCGTGGACGAGTATCTGAACTGGCGTTATGTGCCGGGACCACGCACGCTTTTTAAACAGATTCGCAAGCTCAATCCCGGAAGCTATGCTGTCTGGTCGCAGGGGGTAGTCAAGGAAACGCGTTACTATACGCCTCCGGACCAGGCGGCCCTGACCGAGCGGATCGACCGAAAAACCGCCAAGCGGCGATTTCTGGAACTGCTCGACCATTCCGTCGAGATCAGGATGCGCAGCGATGCACCTTTTGGAGCCTTTCTCTCCGGAGGACTCGACTCCTCGGCTATCGTCGCCCTGATGGCCAGGCATAGCGCCACGCCCATTCGCACGTTTTCCGTCGGGTTCGACGACGCAGCCTATAGCGAACTTGGATTCGCCCGGCGCGTTGCCGATCATTTCAAGACCGATCATTGCGAACTTGTCATCCAGCCAGGCGATCTGATGGATCACCTGCCCGCGATGGTTCGCCAACGCGGGGGACCTGTTTCGCAAAGCAGCGATATTCCAATTTACCTGATGTCGGAGCGCGCCTCGCAGGACATCAAGATGGTGCTCACCGGAGAAGGAGCCGACGAGCTTCTCGGCGGCTATCCCAAGCATCGCGCGGAATCACTGGCCGGGATCTACCAGTCGCTTGTTCCAGCCTCGCTGCACGATAACGTCCTTTCCCCTTTGGTACGCGCCATGCCGGGCGCGTCGGCCAAGGTCGATACGTTTGCCCGCACCGCGGGCGAAAGGGACTTTGCCGCCCGGATGGTCTCCTGGTTTGGAGCCGTTTCGGCGCAGCAGCGCGCTTGCCTGATCGGCGCGTCCGCAAATCGACGTTATGAGCGCAACGACTTTCCGTTCTCGTCAAGCGCTGCGGCCTCCCATCTTCGCCGCGTGCTGTTTTTCGATCAGACATCGTGGCTGCCTGACAATCTCCTGGAACGAGGCGACCACATGATGATGGCCGGTTCAATCGAAGGAAGAATGCCGTTCCTCGATCGCGACCTGGTTTCATTCGTCAGCAAATTGCCCGATCGCTACAGGCTGGGTTGGTTGCACAGCAAGCAGATCCTGCGCGACAGCATGGCCAATATCCTCCCGGAGGAAATTCTCAGCCGCCGCAAGGTCGGGTTCAAGGTACCGGTCGCCGAATGGTTTCGCGGATCGATGAGGAACTACGTGCATGACCATCTTTGCTCGCCTCACTCCGTCATCCGCAGCTATTTGAGCCCGAAACAGCTTGATCAAATCGTCTCGGAACACACCACGCGTGCTGCAGACCACGAAAAGCTGATATGGGCGCTGTTGAATTTGGAGATATTCCACCGCGAATTCAGGCTCGACGCGCCGCCGCGATCGTCGGCCTCAGCGCTTGACCGGTTGACGGCTTGACGCGGCCGACCGCCAGACATCGCAGATTGCGCCGACAAACGGGGCGAGCTCAAGCCGTTCCCGATGCACGGCCATGGCACCGGCACCAAGCTTTGCCCGCAGTGCCGGGTTCTCCACGAGGCGGCTCAGCGCCTCGGTCAACGCTGTAACATCACCTGGCGGCACCAGCAGCCCGGATTGCCCGTCGGTGATTATGTCTTCGACGGCGCCAACCGGGGTCGCCACCACCGCCAAACCGGCTGCCATGCCTTCGATCACCGACATCGGCAGATTTTCGGCGAAGGATGGAAGAACCAGAATATCGGCCGAAGAAATCAGCGATGCGACATCGTCCGGTCCCACCCAACCCGGAAAGGCGATCCGGTCTGCTATCCGCAGCGCGGCTGACTTTGCCCGTGCCGCCTCGACTTCGCCATCGCCGGCAATCGTGGCGCGCCAATTCTTGACAGAGCTCATGCGGTGCAGTGCCTCGAGCAATTGCGGTACGCCCTTGCGGTCGCCGATGCGGCCCAGGAACAGGATATGCACATGGTCGCCGCCGCCGACATGCGCCAGCGACGGGACTTCGGTCGCATTGGGCACGATCACGATATTGCCGGCTGCGCCCGGCGCCCGGCTGGCGACGAAATCGCGCCAAAGCCTGCCCAAAACGATCACCCGATCGGCATGCTCGAACAGAGCTTTGATACGGCGGCTTATGAAACCGCGGTCGGCTTTCCAGAATGTCTGATACTGCGCCCCGTGCAAATGCAGGACATAGGGTATCGACAGCAGCCGTGCGCAGGCGGCGATCACCATCTTGCGGTAGGTGCTCCCGGAAACTGAGATGTTGATATGAATGACATCGGCGCGTCCAGCCAGACGCGCTTTAAGCATCCGTAAGCAAAAACCGAGCATATAGAAGATCGAAAGTCCGACATGCCCCGGGCCACGACTGGCAAGGAAGCACACATCGATGTCGGCGATTTCTTGCCGTTCGAACTCCTGCTTCAGCGCCCCCATGATGCGGTCGATGCCGCCCTGCCCCGAAACGCCCGAGGGCGTCGCGACCAGGACATGTATTTTTCGATCGGATATGAGGCGCTGCAACATGATGGTACTCTAAATAACACAGACCGGGTAACTGCAAAGCAAACGTTCCCGATAAGGTTTACGGCAAATCTTTTAGTTCAAACTGAATCTGTTCACCCTTCGGCGTCATCGGGCTGGATTTTCCGCCAGTCGGCGGCTAGTCGAAGGTGAGTTTTCCAGGGACACGCCCTTGCTGCTCCGTTCCACGCTCATTTATGCTCCGGCGATCCTGCTGACGCGAATTTCGGCGCTGCTCCTGCTGGTCGTCGTGACGCGTTTGATCGACCAGACCGAGTATGGCCTGCTCACCCTGGTGGTGACCGTCGGCGAAATGACCGACATTGCCGTCACCAACTGGCTGCGCATCGCCTTGCTCAGGCTTGGCGGCAAGGGCGAAGTCAGCCGAGGCAGCCTGATGCTGGCCGGGCAGGTGTTGCTGGCCACCACGGCACTGGCGCTGGTCATATCGGTAGGCGCGTCGGCGGTGATCGTGCCTGAACGCTGGGTCGAGTTCGCGATCGCGGTCTGCGGCTATCTGGTCGCCGGATCCATCAGCCGTTTCGCGTTGACGGTGCTGCAGATGCAGCAGCGCCATTCGGTCTATTCGATGCTCGAAGCCCTGCGTGCCCTGCTGCAACTGGCGTTACCGATCGGCGCTATCCTTGTCTTTCAGGATAGCTTTCTGACGGTGTCGCTCGGCTCGAGCCTCGGCGCCTTGATTGCCGGCATCGTGGCGGGCATCATGGCATCGCGACGGCTCGTTGCCGGTCCGCCGCGCTTCACCCACAGGGACTTCTTTGCGCTCGGTGTGCCGCTGATCATCATGGCGCTGGTTGGCTTCGGGCTCAACAGTGCGGAGCGTCTGTTCCTCAAGATCTATTACGACGCCAGCGCTGTCGCGATCTTCGCCGCAGCCTATGCGCTGGCCCGCCAGCCGATCGACATGGTTGCCAACGCCATCAACATGGGCGCCTTTCCCGAGGTGGTCAGCCGGTTCGACGAGGACGGGCCCGCGGCATCGGGTCGTTTGCTGTCGCAACTGATGGCGCTGATGATGCGGCTTTGCCTGCCGATTGCAGCGATGCTGGTCGCGCTCAGCAGCGATATCACTGAGCTCATGCTGCCCTCGCAATATCACGGCCGCTTCGGCCTGCTGTTTCCGATCATTGCCTTCAGCGTGCTGTGTGCCAACCTCACCAGCTTCGTCTATGGCGTCGTGGTGCACGCGCACAAGCGGCCGTGGCTGCTGATCATCGCCAATCTCTTCGGCTCGGTGGCAACAATCGCATTGTCCCTGCTGTTGATCCCCCCGATGGCGGAGATCGGCGCCGCTTTGGCGCTGGCGGGCGGCTCGGTGGTGGGCTCCATAACCTGCATTATCATCAGCGAGCGACTCACACCGGTGCCGGTGCCATGGCGCGACATCGGTGTCTCGGTGGTCATCTCGCTCAGCACGGGGGTGGCCGCCAAGCTTGCCAGCATGGTTGCGGGCGACGTGCCGGCGATCTTCTCGCTTGTCGCCGGCGGCACTGCCGGTGCTGCGGTTTTCTTCGGGCTGACCTCGTTGTTCCACCCTGTGGCAGCGACGCAATTCGTCGCGCAGCTGCGGGCGCGGCTGCGGATCGCGTAAAGCGAAGTCCAGGGTCAACGCCTGTTTTGTGGGGGAACGCGAAACTATAAACCGGCGTTTCGGCGCCAGCGACGCTCCCAGAACTCCCGGCACAGCAGTCCCGCATAGGCAGTGTTGGTGTCGTAGTAGCGGCGCCACAAGCGTCGCGGCTCCTGGACGACGCGGAACAACCACTCCAGGCCGGCCGCTTGTATCAGCTTCGGCGCACGGGCAACCTTGCCCCCATAGACGTCGAAACTGCCGCCCACGCCCATCACGAAGCTTGAGGCGAGTTCATCGCGGTAGCGTTTGAGAAAGCGTTCCTTGCGCGGTGTCGGCATGGCCACCAGCAGGCAGTCGGCGCCCGAGGCGTTGATCGCCGCGACGATCCCGGCCTCGTCCTCCGGCTTGAAATAGCCGTTGCGCATTCCCGCTATGACGAGGCTCGGATGGTCCTTGGCAAGTCTCACTACAACCGCGTCGAGAACGTGCTGTTCGGCCCCCAGCAGATACGGCCTGAATCCACGCTTCGCGCAGAGGCTCAGCAGATTGATCATGATGTCGACGCCCGCCACCCGCTCGGGCAGCGCGACGCCGCACAGACGTGCACCCCAAAGCACGCCGATGCCGTCGACATTGACCACGTCCGCCCCGGCCACGTCCTCGCGCAGCTCGGCATTCTGGCGCATGGTCACCAGCTTGGCGACGTTCACGACCACATGATGCAGCGGCCGCCCCAGGGTCATCGCCTCGTCGGCGATGGCCAGTGTCTCGGCCATGGTCAGCGCATGGATCGGTGCGCCAAGGAACTCCCGGCGCCGTGATGCCAACAGGGAATGCTGCGCCCATGCCGGGGCGTGCGCGTTCATGCGGCCTGCTCCCTTGCAAGCGTCACTTGTGCGACCTCTGGTTTCTTGCCTTCGATGCGGGCGTCGGGCTTGCGTGCCTTGCGCCACGTCCACAGACCCCTCGTATCGACGAGCTTCTTGTCCTTGAGCGCTTCGGGGTCGACCAGATTGAACTGCCGATGGTCGACCAGGAGGACGACGATATCGGACTTGTCGATGGCCGAAAGTGCGTCGGTGAACACGATGCCCCTGCCCTCGAGCTCATGCGGCAGCGCATTTGTGTTGGGTTCAGCCGCAATGATCTTCACATTGGGGATATCGGACAGAAGTTTCACCACCTCGACGGCCGGGCTCTCGCGCAGATCGTCGATATTGGCTTTGAAGCTGAGGCCAAGACAGGCGATCGTTTGCTTGCGGGAGGGGTCGAGCAAGGCCTCGATATCCCTGACCACCGACATCGGCCGCTCGGAATTGATCCGGCGTGCCGAAGCCATCAGCCGCGTGCTGTTGGGTGCGGCGTCGATGATAAAATATGGATCGACCGCAATGCAGTGACCGCCGACGCCCGGGCTCGGCTGGAGGATGTTCACGCGAGGGTGTCGATTGGCGAGATCGATCACTTCCCATACATTGAGCGACAGATCCTGACACACGGCGGCAAGCTCGTTGGCAAAGGCGATGTTGACGTCGCGGAACGCGTTCTCCGTCAGTTTCACCAGCTCAGCACTTTCGGCCGTTGTCATGAACAGGTCGCCGGTGACGAAGGTCGAATAGAGTGCCGCGGTCCGCTCCGACGATTTGCGGGACAATCCGCCGATCGAGCGATCGTTGTTGATCAGCTCGGTCAGCACCTTTCCCGGCAGCACACGCTCGGGCGAATAGGCGACCAGCACATCGGCGTCTTCGCCATGCTGGACAGGAAATTTGAGATCAGGCCGCAACTCGGCAAGCAGCCCGGTCATGATACGCGTGGTTCCAACCGGCGATGTCGATTCCAATACCACAAGGTCTCCCCGCTTCAGCACGGGGGCGATGCTTCGTGCCGCCGCGAGCACGTAGGTCACGTCCGGCTTATGATCGGGGGTCATCGGGGTCGGCACGGCGATGATATAGGCGTCCGCCGGCTGCGGCGTGCTGTAGGCCATGAGCTTGCCGTTCGCCACGACCTTCTGGATCAGACCGTCAAGGTCCGGCTCGACGATGTGGATTTCGCCGCGATTGACCTTCTCGACCACCGCTCCGTTGACATCGACGCCGATGACGTTGAGCCCGCGGCTGGCGAAAATGGCGCAGGTCGGCAGGCCGATATAGCCCATGCCGATTACGGAAACGGTTCTTATTTCAGCCATGATGCAGCAGTTCCTCAACAATCCGGTTACTGGCCCGGCCATCGCCATATGGGTTGTGTCGTTCCGCCATGCCGAGATAGGCAGCCCGATCGTCGAGCAGGCGATTGGCGTTGAACAGGATTTTCTCGACATCGGTCCCGACAAGACGGGCGGTGCCGGCCACGATCCCCTCGGGTCGCTCGGTATTTTCGCGCATCACCAGCACCGGCTTGCCGAGCGAAGGCGCTTCTTCCTGCACGCCGCCGCTATCGGTAAGCACCAGATAGCTCTGCTTCTGCAGGTACAGGAACGGCAGATAGTCCTGCGGCTCGACCAGATAGATGTTCGGCACGCCTTCCAGCTCTGCGTTGACCACCGAGCGCACATTGGGGTTTGGATGGACAGGGTAGACGATCTGCACGTCTCCGCGCGCCGCCAATCCCTTCAACGCCGTACAGATGCGCTGGATGCCGCCGTCGAAATTCTCGCGGCGATGTCCGGTGACGAGGATCATCTTCTTGGAAGGGTCGAGGAAGGGGAAGCTGGCAGCGAGCTTCGCGTTCATCAGCCTGTCGGCATCGATCGCGCTTGAAAAATGCAACAGCGTGTCGATCACGGTGTTGCCGGTCACGAAGATGCTGCTTTCGGCCTTTCCTTCGGCGATGAGATTGTCGCGCGCTTGAACGGTCGGCGCAAAATGCCAGGTGGCGATGTCGCCGGCAATCTTGCGGTTCAGTTCTTCAGGAAACGGCGAGTTGATGTTGTGGCTGCGCAATCCTGCTTCGACATGAGCGACGGGGATACGCTTGTAGAAGGCAGCCAGAGCCGCGGCCATCGCCGTGGTGGTGTCGCCCTGCACCATGACGATATCGGGCTTCGCCTTGTCCAGCACCTCGGCCATGCCTAGGAGCACGCGCGAGGTCACATCGAACAGCGACTGGCCGGGTTGCATGATGTTGAGATCGTGGTGCACAGGCAAGCCGGTCAGTTCGACAACCTGGTCGACCATTTCACGATGCTGGGCGGTTATGCATATTTCGGTGATGAAGCCTGGATGAGCAAGGGCGGCACGCGCCACTGGAAAGCATTTGAGTGCCTCCGGCCTAGTGCCGAACACAATCAGCAGTTTCTGCCTGGATGGCAGTTTTGGACGTGAAAGGACGTTCATCGCTGATCCTGGTCGCCTGCAGCCTTCGGGACATGCCGACTATTGCCCGCAAGAGCCATAATAGCGCCGGAAAGCGCCTTCGTGATCTCAATTCTTAATATATGATTAACAACCAAGGCCGCGTTCTCCCGGGTTAACTCTTGTGAAAGGTTGGGCTGACAAGTAGTCTATGGCAGTAGTCTTGAAAAAGAATATATTGGATTGACTAATATTTTAATCATCGGCCACGCCGACGCATCCCGGCGCTGGGAAAATGAGCTTCTGGCGCGGTTGAGTGCGGCTGGACATGCGGTTTCGAGTTGCCGCGCGCCGACGCCTGAACCCAATGCGCGCACGATGGATAATGTGCTGGCGCTCGAGGGCCGGCGCTTCGGCCCCTCACTGGCAAGCCGTTCCCGGCCGTTGCCGTCCGGCGACACCGGCCCAGTCGATCTTATAGTCGATCTCACCGCTACCGCCGCACGACGGCGCACGCCTGTCCTGACGCTCGAATTTTGCGGCCAAAGCAGCTTTGCCGCGGGCATGACCGAGATGCTGGCGAGCAGGCGGTTGCCTGAACTCACCGCGCGCCTCGACGGCGTTGCCGTCGCCAGGGCGCGGCCGATGATCAGCGACCGGTTGTGGCTGTCCCGGATCAGCAACGACCTGCTCGCCGGCGCCATCTCCCTGATTGCCCAATGTGTCGCCCGCTTTTTCGCGGGCAAACTTGCGCCGATTATTGAGAGCCCGGCGCCGCCCCTGCAGAAAGGCGGATTTATCAGGCACTATCTGCCCTTTTTCAGCAGGGGGTTGGTCGACCGCGCCGTGCAAAAACTGCGACGTGGTCGGCGCCCCTTCTATTGGCAGGTTGCTTACCGGCTGATCGACGGTCCAGGCGTCGCCGAAACCGGACAGCTGGATGGCAAGCCGTTCACCGTGCTTGCCGATGACGGGCAGCGATTCTACGCCGATCCGTTCGTCCTCGAGCGCGACGGCCGCCACTATCTTTTTGTTGAGGACTTTCCCTACGCCACCGGCCGCGGCGTGATTTCTGTCGCCGAACTTGGCACCGACGGCACTTTCGGCGTGCCGAAAGTGGTGCTGGAGGAAGCGCATCACCTGTCATATCCGCAGGTGTTCGCTCACTCCGGCGAGATTTTCATGATCCCTGAAAGCGCTACGGCGCGAGAACTGGTGCTCTACCGTGCCGTGCAGTTTCCGGATCGCTGGGTACGCGATACGGTGCTGATGACGGACAGGGATTTCAACGACGCCACGCTGCTTGAATCCGACGGCCGCTTCTGGCTGTTGGGGACTGAGCGGTTCGGTCACGGCAGCGCATCCGACACGATGGCCGTCTATTCCGCTCCGGCGCTGCGTGGACCCTGGGCTGCGCACGCGCTCAATCCGGTCGCCGTCGATCACTCGGCCACTCGGCCCGGCGGCGCCTTTATCCGCCAGGACGGCTCGCTGCTGCTGCCGGTGCAAAACGGCTCGAGAGCCTATGGTGGCGGCCTCGGCTTGATGCGGCTGGATCGGCTTGACGATTTCGACGTCCGTTTTGAACTGCCCCGCCCCATCGAGCCGGGGCCGGCATGGGCTCGGGCGGGCATCCACACGCTCAATCGCGCCGGCCGTGTCGAGGTCGTGGACAGCGCCGGCTGAGCGGATCCGAGGCCCGTGCTTAACGGATCTCAGTCGGCTTCAATGCAGCGACCGAAGACTGGTCCCTGTAGGCAAGCAGCAACACCACGATGATCGTCATGTCCGGCGTTTTTGACGAAAGCGCGTTGTTCGACAGCGCGGCAAGCAAGAACGTTATGGTGCCGATCCACGCGGGCAGCGGCGCCCCGCGCAGCAGCCGGAAGACAAACCAGAATATCAGCGCTGTAAACAGCAGGGCTATGGGCAGGCCGAAGAGCAAGATAATTACCACAGGCGCGCTTTCGATGTAGGGCAGATGCAGCTTCTGCCTGACGATCGCCAGCAGGTCGTCAACGTTCATGCCGAACAGGATGTCGTTCCAGCTGACTAGTCCGAATACCTGGTAAATGGTCACCCGGGCCATGAAGTTTTCGTCGAAGATGGTGTTGCTGAACCGATTCAGCAGACCGCCCGCAAACAGTACAGCTACGAGCACCGCGCCACCGGCGACGGTGAACATCAGTACGAAAAATTTGGCCTGCCGCTCGTATTTGAGCGATAGGCCCGGCCAGGGCACGAACAGTAGCAGAATGAGGATTTCCGCCGTGGCGAGCATCAGCGCAGCGCGAGCGCCTGACGCAGCGCAACCGATGAACAACAGGAAGATCGCCATCACCCGCACCCAGATGCGCCAGTGCGTCAGCGGCACGAATCCGATAGTTGTGGCGCAGAGCGCGCCCAGTGCCAGCGGATGGGACGACAGGCCAGTTGGCCTGAATTGCAGTTCGTTCAAGCCATAGGGCAACAACCGATGTTGAGTCACCGCCTCGATGGTGCCGATGACAGCGCTCAGGATCGCCATTCCAAGCACGACGTCGCCCAACGCCCGCCGCACCTCTGCATTCAATGCCAGCATCAACAGGCCTGTGGCGCCGGCCACCAGATAGGTATCGATGATGAAGCCGGAGGAGCCCGCACGGCCGGTAACGAACAGATAAGGCACCAGCGCGAACATCAGCACCGAATAGCGGATCAACGCCTTGAATATTCCAATTTCATCGCCGTGCAGCAGAAACGGCCGGCTGAAAAGAACGATAGGAAGCAGCAGGATGATCGCATAGGTGCCGAAATGCAGCTTTTCGTAGAACGAGCCTCCCTGGGCCGTATAGTCGACGACCATGTTCATCACTTGCGGCGACACCGTAAAGCGAAGCAGGAGCGCGAACGCTGCGCATAGGAAAAACAGCAGCGACAGCGCGTTGTGACGGCGCGCTCGACCGGACAACACTCGTTCCGAAGCGGCAGCGGGATAGCTCATGGCCCATCCAAATGGCGATATTCGAACGGCATTCTGGGCGACGAAATCCCTTCAGCGTCCGCCAAGCGGACCGTGTGAACGGCAAAATGGGCCAACTTGGAAAATAAGATGTTAACGATGTTTCTGTAGAGCAGGCCAAGCGTAATGATTTAACAAGGGTTGTCACCATGTCTGCCGGTTCCGGCACACCCCCTATCTCCGCAACGGCTTCCAATAACAGTGCATTCGAGCGCATCGCCAATGCACGGCGCAGGGCATTGCTGCAACAGCATGGCCCAGTCGCGGCGCTAAGCTCCGCGCCGGTGACGCCGCAACCTCCAGAGCCTGTCGCGACTGTGACCCTGGACAAGATCGGCGATTTCCTCGAGCTCGATTTTCGACGCCTGTTCGTGTGGCTGCGGGCCGGCCTCGCCCTGGCCTTCATGCTGGCGGTAATCGGCGGCATTGTCGGTGGCGCGTATGCATTGCTGAGCAAGCAGCGTTACACCGTCACGACCGAGGTTCTCATCAACCCATCCAATTTGCAGGTTGTGGAAAACGACCTCTACTCGCAACCGGGCCAGGTCGATAGCCAGTTGCTCAGCACGCGCAGCAAGCAGCGCATCCTGACCTCGGGCAATGTGCTTTCCCGTGTGGTGGACGAACTGAATCTGACTCACGATCCAGAATTCTTCGATCCGGACCGGAGCACATCCTCGTCTGGCGCTGTGGCGAAGCCCGACCCGAGGCTTATTGCCTTGAAGAACCTGGCGGACCGGGTAGACGCCATCGCGGATCCGACCTCGTTTGTCACAACCCTCTCGGTATCTGCGGAAACCACCGCCAAGGCGATCCTGATCTCGCAGGCCATAGTCAAAAACTTCCAGGAAGAACTGGCCAAGGCGGAAGCTGCCGGCGCCAGCCGTGCCGCGGCTGCCCTTGACAGCCGGCTTGGCCAACTCAAGAGCGACGTGCAGGCAGCCGAAGAGAAGGTCGAGAGCTACAGGCGCAGCCACAACCTGTCGTCCAGCAATGGCCAGCTCGTCAGTTCGCAGACGCTGACGCAGCTCAATGGCGAAATCGTCGATGCGCAATCGCGTGTCATCGCCGCGCAGGCAAGCTACGACGCCCTGGTTGCCTCCGGTATTAACGGGGCCAATCCCGACCCCACGGTTTCGGAAGCGCTCGCGGCGCTGCGCGACAGGTCAAACAGCCTGCGGCAGCAGATCGACTCACAGTCGATGACCTTCGGTCCGCGCCACCCGACGATTGTCAGGCTCAGGACGGAACTCGAGACCGTCAACTCGCAACTCCGGGCCGAGTTCTCCCGCACCATCGGCACGGCAAAGGCCAGCCTGGACAAGGCCAGGGCCTCGTTGGCTTCTCTCAACGCCAGGATGAACGATCTGAAGAGCAATGTATTCACCGACAGCGAATCCGAAGTCGCCCTGCGTGAACTTGAACGCGATGCCGCGTCGAAGAGAGCGGTCTATGAGAGCTTCCTGTCACGTGCGCGCCAAATCAGCGAGCGCGAGCAGATCGATACCACTAACGTACAGGTGATTTCGACCGCGGTGCCCCCGCCCGCGCGCTCATGGCCCCCGCGCACTGCCCTGGTGGCAGGCGCCGGAGCGTTCGCAGGCTTTGCCCTGGGGATGCTGCTGGCCATCGGGATGGGCATCATCCGGGACATGCGCCGGCCGCCGAACCGACCAGGCCTTGCCGCCAGCCGAGCCTGAAGCAAGGCATGGCGAAGCGCATCGTTTTCCACATCGCCAGCCTGAGGGGCGGCGGCGCCGAACGTGTTTTCGTCCTGATGGCAAATGAACTGGCGTCGCGTGGCCACGAGGTCACGCTTTTTACCTGGAACGCGGAAGGTCCTAACGCCGCGCTGCGTTCCGCTGCCGTGCATCTGGTCGACTTCGGCCTTCTCTTGCGCGGCGAGGGTTACGCCAAGTCGGCGACGCTGAAAGGCATCGTGCGAAGCGCAAATTTGTTGCGCCGCCTTGATCCTGATGCGGTCTATAGCGCCCCGGAATTCGCCAATCTGGTGATGGCGCTGTCACTCATGTTGGCCAGAAGCCGGGCAAAATTCTTTCCAAGTTTCCATGCCGCCGCCTCGCTGCCTGCCAGCGGCCTCGGCGCGAGGCTGGCGATCTGGCTTTCCGCGCTGGTTGCAGCGCGTGCAACCAAAGCCATCGCCGTTTCAGCGGGTGTCGGCCGTGACATCATCGCCCGCGGCTTTCCCGAATCCAAGGTCGTCGTCATTAACAACCCGCTGCCGCCGGCTGAAGCACCGCAGGGGAATTCTTATGCCTGGCAGGCAGCATTGGCGGCGATGGGCGATGTGCCGGTCATTGCCACCGCCGGGCGCCTGGTACCGGTCAAGGACCACCGGACTTTGCTGCGGGCCTTCGCTGCCTTGCGCGCCGGCCGCCCCGCCCGGCTTGTTATCTTCGGCGAAGGTCCGCTGGCTGCCGAATTGCACGCCTATGCCGAAGAGACCGGCATAGACGGGGACGTGCTCTTTGCCGGCTATGTCAACGATCCCGCGGCTTGCTATGCCGCGGCTGATCTGTTCGTTCTGTCATCGACCAGCGAGGGCTTCGGCAATGTGCTGGTCGAGGCCATGGCCGCCGGTGTCCCGGTAATCTCCACCGATGCTCCGCATGGCCCGCGCGAAATACTCGGTGACGGCCGCTTCGGCACCTTGGTGCCGGTCGGTGACGCCGCGGCCCTGGCGAAGGCGATGGCCGAGATGCTGGACCACCCCACCCCTGCTGCCGTGCTGAAAAACAGGGCGGCGGATTTCACAGTCGACAAGATTGGCGATCAATACGAAGCGTTGCTCTAGTCATTACGCACTGCCAGTAGATCGCGGTGGGATGCGGTCGACGTGGTCGGGCTTTGATTGCGATAATCTCTTTACGGGCTGGGGCGCAACGAATTTATCGTGAGACATTCCCTCGTTCCTTGAGTTGTTGGGCGAGGAAATCCTTGACCGAATCGAGAACCGCATCCCGTTCATGAGATACGCCTGGCAGCAAATCGAAGCGCACGCGCGCCCCCGCCTCCTCGAACGATCGACACAATGCCATGAGGCGTTCCGGCCGTGTCCGCCCCGCATCGTTGGCGCCCGGCATCCAATGGGTGCTGCCTTGGACATGAGTGATTTCCCAAGTCTCCAGGTCAGCGTCGCCGACGATCATCTGGAAAGGCACTTTTGCCAGCGCTGCGGCATCGAAGGTGATGCCGAACTTCTCCGGCAGATCGCGAATGCCCACCCACCAGTCACGCGTCGGATCGAGCAAGGTCACCGAGCCTGGCGCGCCGATTGAGGCCGCCCAGAGCCTGTCGGGATGCAGAATAGCAAAACGATGCGTGAAATGCCCGCCGCCGGAAAATCCGAACATGGCAAAGCGGCTCCAATCCTGACTGTATTTGGCGCTGACCTCCTCAACCATGGCGAGCAGCACCTGATCGTAGCGTATGTTGCCCTCGAGCAAATATTTGTATCCGCTGCGGGCATCATCCCCGAGAACGCCGATTGGAAACAGCGGACACAAAACGGCGCAGCCGTTCCAGCGTCCGAACTCGGAAAACGCATCGCGGAATCCAAGAAAAGAGGTGCGGCCGGTGCCATGGACAGCGACCATCAGATCGACTTTGGCCCCTTCCCCAACCGCGGGAGGCACATACAGGCAATAGTGAAAGCGCGGGTCTGATTTGGAAGCAAAGATGGCGGTCGCGCCAAGGTCATAGGTAGCGCGACCGCGATCCGCGACAGGCCCCCTGGCAACGCTTGTCAAATCGATAACTCCTTAATAGGCCCGGCATTCCGGCAACAATATACCGGTCGGCCGACCGCGTGAACTGGAGGCGCCTCCAGGCAGCCGCGAGGAGGACCTCGTCGTGCATCGGAAGCAGGGCGCCGGCGGGGCGATCAGGGGCAAAAAGAATGCCTCCGCCAACGCCTCGGGAAGCCGCCATTAACTTTTCGTTAACCATGCCGGGCTAGCCTTAACCAATCAGTAAGGACTCGCCTCTGTGACCTGCGTCGCTCCCATCCAAAACAAGTCCATACGCTTTCGAGCGCGCTCGTTTGTAGCCTTCACCCTCACCCCTGAGGCCCCGCTAGGGGAATGGCTGCAAAGCCTCGATCACTGGACCGAAAACTCTCCCGGCTTCTTTGCCGGCCGCCCGGTCGTGCTCGATCTGAATATACTCAAGCCCGAGGTGGGCGAGATGCGGGATCTGGTCTCACAGCTCGCGGAGCGCGGGATTCGCATTTACGCGATCGAGGCCGATGGCAATGTTGCTCTCGGTGCCGATCTGCCGCCGCTCCTCGTTGGCGCCAAGGAGGCCACCGCCGACGCGCTTTACGTGCAGCCGGACCCGAAGGCCGCAGCTGAGGCCAAGACGGAAGAGCCGCAGGCGCCGAACTCATTGATGATCAAGGCACCGATCCGCTCCGGCCAGTCGATCTTTCATCCCGATGGCGATGTGGTCATTGTCGGCTCCGTCAGTTCCGGTTCCGAGATCATCGCCGGAGGATCGATCCACGTCTACGGCACGCTGCGTGGACGTGCGTTCGCCGGCGCCACGGGAAATTCCGCGGCTCGCATCTTTTGCCGGAAAAACGAAGCCGAACTTCTGGCGGTGGACGGCTGGTACCGCACTGCCGAGGAGATGGACGCCTCCTCGCGAGGAAGGCCGGTACAGGCCTTTCTCGAGGACGGCGCACTTTGCGTCGCACCGCTCAACTAACAACATTGGAGGCACAAATATGGGCAAGGTAGTGGTTGTCACATCCGGCAAAGGGGGTGTCGGCAAGACGACCTCGACGGCCGCTCTCGGCGCCGCGGTCGCGAAAACCGGCAAGCGGGTGACTCTCGTCGATTTCGACGTCGGCCTGCGCAACCTCGATCTGATCATGGGTGCCGAGCGGCGCGTTGTTTTCGATATCGTCAACGTCATTCAGGGAACCGCCAAGCTTTCGCAGGCGCTGATCCGTGACAAGCGACTCGAAACGCTGTTCCTGCTGCCGGCCTCGCAAACGCGCGACAAGGATGCTCTCACCGAGGAAGGCGTCGCCGACGTCATCGACAAGCTGCGCTCCGTTTTCGACTACGTCTTCTGCGACAGCCCGGCCGGCATAGAGCGGGGCGCGCAACTTGCCATGCGCTTTGCCGACGAGGCGGTAATCGTCACCAACCCGGAAGTGAGCTCGGTCCGCGATTCCGATCGCATCATCGGCCTGCTCGACTCCAGAACGATGAAAGCCGAGCAAGGTGAATCGATTGTCAAACACGTCCTCGTCACGCGCTACGATGCTGCGCGCGCTGCCCGCGGCGAGATGCTGAGCATCGACGACGTGCTCGAGATCCTGTCGACGCCCTTGCTGGGAATAATTCCCGAGAGCCAGGACGTGCTGCGCGCATCCAATGTGGGCGCGCCGGTTACGCTCAGCGAAAACACTAACCCCGCCGCACGCGCCTATATCGACGCGGCAAGAAGACTCGAGGGCGAGGACCTGCCGGTCATTCTGCCTTTCGAACGGAGGGGCCTCCTCGACCGGCTGTTGGGAAGGAGGGCAGCATGAACCTGCTCGATATCTTCAAGCGCCGCGGCAGCGCGCCGGTGGCGCGCGAGCGCTTGCAACTGCTGTTGGCCTACGAGCGTCGAAGCCGCAACCAGCCCGATCTCGTCTCGGTGTTGCGCGAGGAGATCATGGCGGTGATCGCCCGGCATGTTCAGGTCGACCAGGATTTCCTGCAGGTGAGCATGGATCACGGCGAAACGACGTCGAGATTGGAGATCGACATCCAGATCCCTAACAAGGTCGCAATGCCCATGGCCGCGGCGTTCTAACGGAATCCTCCGGCCAGGGCTTGCGTCGGCTGCTGCCGAGGTTGCGGCGCCGTGGTTGGCGTGTTTGACCCGGTCGCCACCGGCAAGTTCTCGCAATTCGAGGACAATAACCACTCCCTCACCAAAACCCCGCGGCCGTTTCCAGCCGCGGGGGCCTTGGGAGGGCCTTTCGAAACCCGTGATCAAATGTTGGCGAGCAATTCGTTGACGCGGCTTTCCATGTCGGCAAGCGCGGTATCGACGTCCTTCTGGCCACTGATTGCTGCACTCATCTCTTCGCCGATAATGTCCTGGATCGCAAACTGACGCTGTACGGCGGACGGCAGCGGCTTGCCGAGATCAGCGACCGCAGAGATCGTGTTGCGATGCGGCAGTGCCTTGAAAGCGTCCGAGGTGATGACGGCCTTGTAGGCCGGCAAGTGGCCGGTGCGCGACCATTCGAAGTCGTTGTCGGCGAAGAACTTCAGGAATTTACCGATAGCCGCGATCTGTTCAGGCGTGCGGTCTTTCTGCGAAACGGCCCAGGTGTGGCCGTCGGCATATTGCGCGTGGGCGCCGCGAAACAGCTGCGGATACGGATAGACCGCATAGCCGCCCTTGTTGAGCGCCGTACCCTTGGTCTCGGACTGGGCGTTGTAATCGCCGACCACCCAGGTGCCGTTAAGGTGGACGCCACCCTCGCCGGCAAGGAAGGCGTTGATCGAGCCGCCATAATCGAGATCCTTGGTGGTGTAGCCCTTCTCGAAGATCGCCTTGTACATCTCGACGACCTTCTTGGCTTCCGGCGTATTCAACTTCACATGCTTCGGATCGGCGAAGAAATCGGAATCCTGCTGGAAAAGATAGGTGTAGAGGTTGCGTGTGTAGAGTGCAGTCTCATTGGTCAGGTTCTGGACGAAATAAGGCTTGCCCGTCTTCTGCTTGAACTGTTCGGCCTGGGCGAGCAGTTCCTCGGGCGACTTTGGAAAAATCGGCGTGCCGTCGGCATTGACCAGGCCGGCTTGTTTGAAAAGATCCATGTTGACGTGATAGAGCATCGTCCAGCTGTCGATCGGCAGGCCGTAGATCTTGCCGTCTTTGGTGGCGCCATTGCGCGCCGCGTCGGTGAAGGCGTCGGTTGTCACGCCGACCGACTTCAAGAGATCGTCGAGCGGCATCAACAGGCCCTTCGACTGATAATCCGACAGTACGGATTCATGGATCGTGACGATGTCCGGAGCGTCGCCTGAAGCGAACTGCGCGGTCAGCTGATCATAGCCGGGCCATTCCACGGTGGTGACGTTGACATGGACATCGGGATTGTCGGCGTTGAACTTGTTGATCAGCGACGTGATGATGCCGCATTCGCCAACGGCCTTGGTGGCATCGGTGTTGGTGCCGAAATCGGCATCGCAGGCGCCGAAAAAGCGCTGCACGCTCAGCTCCGTGGCCGCGAAGCTTGGACTTGCGAGCATCATTGCGCCCGCAGAGACTGCGGCAAACAGTATTTTCTTCAGTTTCATATCAGTTCCTCCTACTGAGTTTCCGCCGCTCCACCCTGGATTGGCTTTCGTGCTTCAATCGCTGCGTATTCCCCGGCCGTCAGGCAATCTTCGTTATCTCACCGCAGCGCCGGAGACCGCCGTGACGATGTATTTCTGGAAGAACAGGTAGACGATCAGGATCGGTGCACCGGCGAACACCGCCTGCGCCATCAGGAAGCCGATGCCTTCGGACTGGGCGAAGTTGGTCTGGGTCGAGGCCATGCCGACCGTCAGCGTGAACATGTCCTTCCTCGTCGCCGAAATCAGCGGCCAGAAGTAGTCGTTCCAGGCGCCGAGAAAGGTGAAGATGCCGAGCGTCGCCTGCGCAGGCAGCGTGAGCGGCAGAAGCACCTTCCAGAAAATTCTGAGCCGGCTGGCGTTATCGAGCATGGCGGCTTCGTCCAGCTCCTTCGGGATGGCCTTGAAATACTGGGTCATCAGGAAGACACCGAACGGAGCCGAAAGGCCCGGCAGAATGAGCCCTTGATAGGTGTTGTGGAACTTCAGCATGCTGAATATCTGGTGACGGGCGACAAGCACGGCCTGTTCCGGGACCGCCAGACCGAACAGAACGATCACGAACAGCACGTCTCGGCCGGGGAAATTCAGCCGTGCAAAACCGTAGCCGGCGAGCGACGACAGGATCAACGTGCCGAGCGTCAATCCGCCCGAGACGATGATGCTGTTGCGCACCCAGATGAACACGGACGAGGTGCCGACGGTGTTGATGTAGTTCTTCAGCGTATAGGGTACGTGAAACACCGAGTTCGGATCGGCCATCAGCTCCGTATTGTCCTTGAGTGACAGGCCGATGACCCACAGAACCGGCGCGATCATGACGATCGAAAGCAGGATGACCAGGGCCAATAACAAATGGTCGCCAAATGCCCGGCCCTTGATGGAAGCTGCTGGGGCGCTCATGCCTGGTCTCCCCTGCTGCGTGTCACCAGGTACTGGGCCATGGCCGCGACCAGGATGAGGATGAACAGGATTTCCGATGCAGCGGCGCCCAGGCCGAGATCCCAGCGACGGAATGCGGTATCGTAGATATAGAGCACGATCGGCTTGGTCAGATTGTTCGGACCGCCGCGCGTCATTAGCCAGGCCTGGCCGAACAGCTGGAATTGCAGAACGATCTGGATGATGATCACCAGGATGAAGGTCCGCTTGATCGACGGCAGCGTGATCGACCGTAGCGTCTGCCAGCGATTGGCATTGTCCAGCGCTGCCGCCTCGTAAATGTCCTGCGGGATCTGCTGGAGTGCTGAGAGAAAGAGCATCATCGGCAGGCCGATGCACCACCAGATGGTGGCAATGGCGATGCCGATCATCGCAAGGCTGGGGTCGGAAATGAAGGCCGGAGCCGTTGCGCCGAACCATCCGTAGATCGTCGACAACAGGCCGACATTCGGAATGAAGACGATGCGCCAGATCAGCGTGACGATGGTGACCGATAGCACCGACGAGGAAAAGAACAGCGTCCGCAAAACCGCGGCAGCGCGCGTGCGGCGGTTGAGGCAAAGCGCCAGGAAAAGGCCGATCAGCGCCAGCGTCGGCACCGTCAGAAGCACGAAATAGAAGGTGTTCCAGATCGATTGCAGGAAGACCTTGTCGTGATACAGCCTGGAGTAATTGCCGAGACCGACAAAATTTCCGGACGAGAACGTGTCGGCCTTGTGGAAACTCAGCCACATCCCCCAGAGCAGCGGGAAGAGCAGCAGCGTGGTGAAGAAGAACAAGAATGGCGCAACGAAAATGACGTTTCGCCATTGCGGCGCATAGATGTCGGCGGTAGGGGCTCTGACGCCGACAGCAAGCGTCGCGGTCGGGGACATCGCCAGCCGGTCAGCCATCTCAGGCCTCCCTCGCATGCCAGGCGCGGCCGGTCTCGTTGAACAGATGCGATTTCTGGCCGTCAAAAGCGAGCCCGATTCTGTCGCTGACGGCGACGCGGCTGTTGCCGGCATCCGAGCCGACGATCTGCTGGCCATCGCCCAACCGCGCGTAGATCAGGGTGCGTTCGCCGAGCCGCTCGAGCACATCGACCACGCCGCCGGCATTGCCCTGTCCCGCGGCAACGATGCGCACGTCTTCAGAACGGATGCCGAAAGTGTACTTGCCATCGGTCAGTTGGCTGGAGGCGATCTCGGTCTGCACCGAGACGCCGTCCGCAAACCTGGCCGTGGCGTTCTCGCCGGATCTGTCAAGCGTCGCATCGACGAAGTTCATCGCCGGCGCGCCGACGAAACCCGCGACGAATTTGGTCGCCGGGCGCTCGTAGATCTCCATCGGGGTACCGATCTGGTCGATCTTGCGATTGTTCATGACGACGATGCGGTCGGCCAGCGTCATTGCCTCGACCTGGTCATGGGTGACGAAGATCATCGTCGATTGCAGCCGCTGGTGAAGCTGGGCAAGCTCGATGCGGGTGCGGGTGCGCAACGCCGCATCGAGATTGGAAAGCGGCTCGTCGAACAGAAAGGCCTTCGGCTCCTTGACGATCGCACGGCCGATGGCGACGCGCTGGCGCTGACCGCCGGAGAGCTGGCCCGGCTTGCGATCGAGCAGATGCGGCATTTCCAGGATGCGGGCGGCTTCATTGATGCGCGCCTCGATGACCTTGCCTGGTACGCCGATATTCGCAAGGCCGAAGGCCATGTTGTCGCGCACCGTCATATGCGGATAAAGCGCATAGGATTGGAACACCATGGCAATGCCGCGCTTGCCCGGCGGCAAATGATCGATGCGCTCGTTGTTGATGGCAATCTCGCCGCTATCGACAGCTTCGAGCCCGGCGATCATTCGAAGAAGCGTCGATTTTCCGCAGCCGGACGGGCCTAGGAACACGATGAATTCGCGTGCCCTTATGGAGAGCGACAGATGATCCAGCACCGTCATGGCACCGAACTGCTTGCTCACGTTCCTGATCTCGATATCGGCCGTCACGTCGACGCTCCTCCTCAGCGTTTGCGCTTTCTCGATGATCCGCCTGAACTCAGAGCCTCAGGCGTATGACCTGGTAGGAATAGGCGGGCAGTGACAGGCTCAGCTTGCCGCCGGCGAGCGAGGCGCCCTCACCCTTCCTGGGGCCGATATTGCCAGGGTTTTCGGCCGAATTGACGGCTTTCAGATCGGCGTGTGCCATCACCTGGTGATCGACGATCTCCGCCGCGCCGAAGCCGGTGAGGTCGACCACTGTTTCGATTGCCTCGCTCGAATGGCGGTTGACGGCGAAGAAGGTGACGTGGCCGGTTTGCCTGTCGTGCACGCCGGCAACATCGACATAGGCGACGTCGCCCGCAACGCTGGATTTGTAGGTCGGGCTTTCCACCTTGAGATCCAGCGCATTGCCGCGACCATAGTTAGAAGCAAACAGATAGGGATAAAAAATCGTCTGTCGCCATGCCGGGCCATTCGGAACGGTCATGATCGGCGCGATGACATTGACCAGTTGTGCCAGGCAGGCGATCTTGACGACATCGGAGCGGCGGATGAAGGTGTTGAGGATCAGGCCGACCTGCAGCACATCCTCGAAATTATAGATGTCTTCGAGCAACGGCGGGGCGAACGGCCAGCCGTTGCTGCCGCCGAGTATCTTCCTGTCCTGCTCCTTGGAATGGTACCAGACGTTCCATTCGTCGAACGAGATGTAGACCTGCTTGTTGGAGCGCTTCTTGGCCTTGATATACTCGATGACGCCGGCGACCGAGACAATGTAGTCGTCGAGCTTTTCGCTCATGGCGAGATAGTTCGGAGCGTCGTTGGCTTCGTTGTCGAAATACATGTGCAGCGAGATGTAGTCGACCTCGTTGTAGGTATGGTCGAGAACCGTCGCTTCCCATTCAGGGTAGGTCGGCATCTTGGCATTCGAAGAGCCGCAGACCACAAGCTCGAGTGACTTGGAGAAGGCACGCATGGCCTTGGCCGTCTCATGCGCCAGCCGGCCATACTCGTCCGCGGTCTTGTGGCCGATCTGCCAGGGGCCATCCATTTCATTGCCGAGGCACCAGAGCTTGACGTCGAACGGCTCCTTGCGGCCGTTGGCGATGCGCCTGTCGCTCCATTTGCTGCCGCCGGGATGGTTGGCGTACTCCAGCAGGTTGCGGGCTTCATCGAGGCCGCGCGAGCCGAGATTGACGGCAAGCATCATCTCGGTGTTGGTGCAGGTGCACCAATCGGCAAATTCATGCAGGCCGACTTCGTTGCTTTCCGATGTGTGCCAGGCGAGGTCGAGGCGCACTGGGCGCTGTTCCTTGGGGCCAATGCCGTCTTCCCAATTGTAGGCCGAGACGAAATTGCCGCCGGGATAGCGGACGATCGGAACATTGAGTTCCCTGACGAGATCGATGACGTCCTGACGCATGCCGCTGGCATCCGCTGTCGGATGGCCGGGCTCATAGATGCCGGTGTAAACTGCCCGCCCCAGATGCTCGATGAAGGATCCGTAGAGCCTCGGATCGATTTCCGAGACGACATAATGCGGATGAGCCGTAACGGCTGCCTTCATGCATTCCTCCCATCGATATCACAAACGATGATTTAAATCATCTTGCCCGATATCAAAGAGGAATTGGCAGCCCTTCGTCAAGCCAAAATACCCAAATGTTGGACAATTAGACGAACGCTTTGGCACAGCAGAAAGCCAGATACTTGAAATTGCTGCGTTATCTTCAGAACCCGGTTTCATGATATCAACCAGTTTTGATCCTGAGCAGGATGTCCTGATCGTAATTTCCAAAGCCCTTGCCGAAAATATTGATCCCGCCAGGGCGCTTGGCGTCGTCCTTGACGCCGATACGGACGCGGATTGAATGATGGCTCTTCAGATCGAGTGCGGCGAGGCCGGTTTCGGAAATCCTGAGGCCGTCGACATAGGTGCCGTCATTGGCAATTCGCCAGTTCTTCAGCTTACCGTATTGCGAGCCCTTGAGCTTCCACCAGGAGGGCGTGAAGACGCCGCGCTTGTCGCCGAAATCCCCCGGCGACGTCCAGGTGCCGACATCGACGCCATTGATCGTCAGCGTGATGTCCGAGGGCCAATCGGCGCTGGTGCCCGGCACTTCCGAAGACAGCTCTATCGCAACTTCGAGTCCGGTGATCTCCGCATTGGCGAGCTTGGCATTGTTGGGGAACTGGTATTCGACAAAACCGCGCGTGAACCATAGCAGACCGGCTTTCATGCGGTCCGGATCGAGGAAAGTGTTCGGCACATCGAGCAGACCGATGATGCCGTCCGGCGAACAAAGGCCGCAGGGCGCGGTAACCTCGAAGCCGGTATAAAGCCCGATCGGCATCGACACTTCGATCGCGTCGTTCTTGACCGCACGATATTCGCTCTTGAACACGACGAGCACTTCTTCGGCCGTCGGATAACAGATTTTCTGACTGCCTTTCTTCGCTTTCAGGTTCTCGGTGCGGATCAGCCCCGCATCCTCCAGCACCTGGATGTTGGTCGAGACGGTCGACTGCGGAAGCGACAGCACGGCGGCGATTTCGTTGACATTCATCGGCCCCTTCTCATGCAGCAGTTTCAGCATCGAGATCCGCGCCGAGGAGGCAAGCCCCTTGAGCACGGCAATGCCTTCCTCAGGTTCAATCACCAGAAAATTGCGACTCATGAAATTGCCCGGCCCATGTAAAATCTATATCCGAAATTACCCTGTATATCGGGATATCTGATTTAATCAATGTGCAGGCGGAACGCCGGGCAATTTGTTGAATCCGGCAGGGCGAGGGTCGCGCGGTGGCCTGCACAGAATTTGTGCAGGAGCCATATGCAGAGTGGACACCTGAACGCCGATCGCCCAATCTAGTCCGGAGCCGAGCCCGGTGATGGCGGCTTGCACATAAAGTGGTTGGACGGGTCGTGACCAAAGGGTGGAAATTATACGATCAGCGACTGGCCTGGGTCCTCGTCGCGCCTGTGCTTTTACTGCTTACCCTGCTTCTGCTGCTGCCGATCGCGATCATGACGGTCTACACGTTTTTCACCTTCGTCACCGCGGGGGTGGAGTCGGCGGTGCTGACCTTCGACAACTGGAAGGAATTCCTCACCGACAGCTACTATCACGGTTTTCTTTGGAAGACCGTTCGCGTCGGCGCCATCACCGCTGTGATCTGCGCGATCCTTGGCTATTTCCCCGCCTATTTCATCTGGGCCACGACCTTCAGGCACAAATGGCTGTTGTTGCTGCTGCTCATCGTGCCGTTCTGGATCAGCTTCACCATCCGGACATTCTCGTGGATCCATATTCTCGGCGAACAGGGGCTGATCAACGTCGTGCTCATCAGGCTGGGGGTTATCAACGAGCCGTTGCCGATGCTCTACACCGAGGGCGCCGTCATCATGGGGCTGCTGCATTTTCTGCTGCCCTATATGATCTTGAACGTCTATGTCAGCCTGGAAAGCACCGACCGCACGCTGATCGCCGCCGCCCGCTCGATGGGCTGTACCAGCGCGCAGGCGTTTCGCGAAGTGACCCTGCCGCTATCGATGCCGGGGCTGGGCGCCGGGCTGCTGCTCTGCTTCGTGCTGGCGGCCGGCTCCTATGTGACGCCGCAGCTGCTCGGCGGCAGCCGCGATGCGCTGTTCGGCAACTTGATCTACGACACCATCATGGGGCAGCTCAATTGGCCGATGGGCGCCACGCTTTCCATCGTCCTGTTCGTCCTGCTCGGCGCGGCCGCGGCCGCCTACAGCCGCTATATGGGCCTATCGCAGATCATGAAGGGCCTCAGTGCATGAGAGCGGATCATCCCGATCGCGAAGGCAGATGGGCGTGGCGGCTGACCAGCGCGATCACGGTGTGCGTCTACGTCTTCATGTTTGCGCCGATCCTCGCCACGGTCGTGCTTTCCTTCAACGCCTCGATGTTCGGCGGCTTTCCCCTCACCGGCTTCAGCCTGCGATGGTACGAAAAGCTGCTCACCAACGAGCCGGTTCTCGACGCCTTCCGGGCATCGATGTGGATTGCCCTGGTGACGGCAACGGTGACGACGCTGCTCGGCATCATGGCGGCATTGGCGCTGGTGCGCTTCGAGTTCCGTGGCAAGCAGGCGATCAACACGCTTGTCATTCTTCCCGCGCTGGTCCCCGAAACGATACTCGGCGTCGGCCTGCTGGTCATGATCAAAGCCGTCGACCAGCCGCGCAGCATGACGCTGCTGGTGCTCGGCCACATTCTGCTCACGCTCCCCTACGTGGTGCTGATCGTCCAGGCGCGCATGGTCGGCATAAAACGTTCCTATGAGGAGGCGGCGCTGTCGCTCGGGGCGCCGCGTGTGTCGACGTTCCGCGAAATCACGCTGCCGCTGCTCATTCCCGCAGTGCTTGCCAGTGTTCTGCTCGCTTTCACCATTTCGTTCGACAACACCTCGGCCAGCCTGTTCTGGCGGCCGGCGGGCGTCGAGACCATGCCGACGCAAATCCTTTCGATGCTGAAGATCTCGATCAGCCCCGAGGTGAACGCGCTCGGAACCGTCATGATCCTTTTGACGGTCGGCATTCCCTTGGCTGGCGGGCTCGTCCTGCAAAGCCTCACCTGGTTCAAGGCAGGCAAGTGAAAATGAAAATGGGAGAATGGAAATGAAACTGACAACCACCAAACGACTGGAACGGCTCAACGAACGCTATGCCAATGGCGACATCAGCCGCCGATCGTTCCTGACGCTGACGGCCGCCGCTGCCGCCGCCACCGGGCTTTCCATGCCCTGGATGGGACGGGCGCTGGCCGCGGTTTCGGAAGTGCGCTTCGACGGATGGGGCGGCGTGGTGCAGGAGGCGATCGATAAGTACGCGTTCCAGCCTTACACCGCCAAGTCCAAGGTCAAGGTCGTCCAGGGCACCTTTGGCGACGAGAACGAGATCATCACCAAAATCAAGACGTCGAAACCAGGCGACTTCCAGATCGTCCATTCTTCCGGCGTCAACTACTACATCAAATACGTCAATGGCGGTTTCAATTCGGAGATCAACGAGGCGAACATTCCGAACATGGCGAATGTCCTGACCGCCATGATCGAGCCGTTCCGCAAGATCACGCCGAAGCTGTCGGCAGTGCCATATGATTACGGCACCACCGGCATCGCCTACAACAACAAGGTCATCTCGCCGGAGGAAGCCAAGGAAAAGGGCGCCAACCTGCTTACCGACAAGAAATATGCCGGCAAGATCGGCGGCTACGCCGATATGACGACGCGCGTCTGGTATGCGGCGCTGCAGACGAAACAGGACCCCAACAACATTCAGGAACATGGACGTCGTCTGGGCCAAGGTTCGCGAGACCCGCGACCTGGCCAAGAAATTCTGGAGTTCCGGCGCGGAACTGATGGACCTCCTTTCGCGCAACGAGATCGTCGTCACCGATGCCTGGTCAGGACGTGTCGCCGCCCTGCAGCAGCAGGGCCAGCCGATCGGCTATCTCGACCCTGCCGGCTCATACGCGTGGATGGAGGATATGCTAGTGCTCAAGGGTTCGCCGATGGCCGAATGCGAGGAACTGATCAACTTCATGCTGGATCCGGCCACGTCGATCGCCGTCGCCGAGGGCCAGAGCTATCCGCCGTCGCTTGACCCGACCAAGGTGAAGCTGACCGACAGGATCGCGGCGCTTCCGGCCTTCGACCCGACTGGATCGATGAAATCGCTGACCTTCGCCGATCCGCTCTACTGGGCGAAGAACGAAGACGCCTGGACCAAGCAATGGGACAGGGTGTCGAAAGGTGCATGACGACAACAGCCACGACCCGCAGCCCCGGCCGGCTTCGGCCGGGGCTGATGGCGACCCGCTCGCCCAGAGCGAGCGGCAGCCGACAGGAAAGCCTGCGGTCGAGTTTCGCGACATCGATATTTTCTACGGCAAGTTCGCCGCTGTGCGCGATTTTTCACTGGCAATCCGCAAAGGTAGTTTCGTCACCTTGCTGGGGCCGTCCGGGTGCGGCAAAACGACGATCCTGCGCTCGATCGCGGGCCTGGTCGACATCTCCAGTGGCCAGATCTCGATCGGCGGAAAGCGGGTCGACGACATCCCGATCTACAAACGCAACATTGGTCTGGTGTTCCAGAACTACGCGCTCTTTCCGCACAAGAACGTCTTCGACAACGTCGCATTCGGCCTGAAATACCGAAACGTGCCGAAACCGGAAATCGTGCGCCGGGTCAAGAAGGCGCTGGATATGGTGCGGCTGCCCGGCAGTGAGACAAAGCTGCCGTCGCAGCTCTCGGGCGGCCAGCAGCAACGCATCGCACTGGCCCGCGCCATCGTCTTCGAGCCGGAAGTGCTGCTGCTGGACGAGCCCTTGTCGGCGCTCGACGCCAATATGCGCGAGGACATGCGCGTCGAGATCAAGAAAATCCAGAGGGAGACGGGCATCACCGCTATCTTCGTGACGCACGACCAGGAAGAAGCCTTGTCGATGTCCGACCATATCGTCGTGATGAACGCCGGCCTGATCGAGCAGATCGGCTCCCCCGCGCAGGTCTATGACCAGCCGGCCACCGCATTCGTCGCCAATTTCCTTGGCAAGGCCAACATGCTGCCCGGCAGCGTGACAGTGATGGACGGCAAGATGGCGACGATCGCGCTGGCCAGCGGCCATGTCGTAAAGGCGGCCGCGCCGAAGGCGCTCGCGACCGGCAGCGCGGTCACCGTCGTCGTTCGCCCGCAGAAGCTTACCGTCGGTACCGCCGGTGCTGCCAACAGGCTGGCGGGACGGATCGTCTCGACCTCCTATCTCGGCGGCAATGCGGTCTACGAGATCGACATCGGCGCCGGCACGCTGGTGCGCGCCAACACGGTGATCGACGGCCAGCCGCTGCGTGAAGGCGAAGCGGTCGATGTCTGCTTCGACCCGCTGGGCTGCGTGCTTCTCGACGCGCAAGGCTTACGCATCGCCTAGCGAGGCGGAACTGAGCCGTTCAGTCTTTCGCGTCACCCTTTGGCCCGAGAAACCGCGCATAGACCTCACCGACAATACCGCGCCGGAAAACCAGCACGCAGACCATGAAGGTCAGGCCAGTGGCGATGGTCACCGGAAAGTTCGAGGTGGCGAGCGTGTTTTCCAGGCCGACGACCAGACTGGCGCCGATGATCGGCCCGGCCATGGTGCCGATGCCGCCGAGGAGCGTCATCAGGATCACCTCGCCCGACATCTGCCAGGTGACGTCGGTGAGCGTGGCAAACTGAAAAACGATCGCCTTGAGCGCGCCGGCCAGCCCGGCCAATGTTGCCGACATGACGAAAGCCGCCAGCTTGTAGTTGGCGACGGAATAGCCGAGCGAAATGGCCCGGCTCTCGTTTTCCCGGATGGAACGCAGGATCATGCCGAAAGGCGAGTTGATGATGCGCCAGATGGCGAACACGCCGATCAGGAAGACTGCCAGTACGAAATAATAGATGTTGATCGAGACGTTCAGGTCGAGCATTCCAAGCAGCCTGCCGCGCGGCACGCCCTGGATGCCGTCCTCACCTCCGGTGAACGGCGCCTGCACGCAGAAGAAGAAGAACATCTGCGACAGCGCCAGCGTGATCATGGCGAAATAGATGCCTTACCGGCGGATGGCAAAGAAGCCCATCACAAGGCCGAGCAGCGCAGCTCCCAGGACACCGAGCAGGATGCCCGCTTCCGGCGGGCAGCCCCAGACCTTGACCGCGTATGCGGTGAAATAGGCCGCCCCGCCGAAGAATGTCGCATGGCCGAAGGACAACAGCCCAGTGTAGCCGAGCAGAAGGTTGAACGCGCAGGCAAACAGCGCAAAGCACAGCATCTTCATAAGGAAGATCGGATAGACGAAGAAAGGCGCCACCAGCGGCGCCAGGATGCCGAGCCCGACCAGCGCCCATTCAAGCCGTGCCGAATTCTTGGCACACGTCTCGCGAAGTGTCAGTTCGGCCATCTCAGGCATCCCTTCCGAACAGGCCGGCTGGCCGGACCAGAAGCACGATTGCCATGATGACGAAGACCACCAGATTGGAGGCTTCGGGATAGAAGACCTTGGTCAGGCCTTCGGCGAGGCCAAGCATGTAACCGGTGACGATCGCCCCGAGGATCGATCCCATGCCGCCGACCACGACGACGGCGAAGACGACGATGATGAGGTCAGATCCCATCAGCGGGCTCACCTGATAGATCGGCGCGGCGAGAACCCCCGCAAGCCCGGCAAGAGCGGCGCCGAGGCCGTAGGTGAGGGTCAGCAGCAACGGCACGTTGACGCCGAAAGCCTGCACCAGCCCGGGGTTCTCCGTCGCCGCCCGCAGATAGGAGCCCAGCCTGGTCTTCTCAATCAGCGCCCAGGTGCCAAAACAGACGATCATCGAGGCGACCACTACCCAGCCGCGGTAATTAGGCAGGAACATGAAGCCGAGATCGGTTCCTCCCGAGAGCAGCGGCGGCACGGAATAAGGGCTTCCCGATACGCCATAGTAGTAACGGAACACTCCTTCGAGCACGAGCGCGAGGCCAAAGGTGAAAAGCAACCCGTAGAGCGGGTCGATGTCGTAAAGCCTCGACAGCGCCAGGCGCCCGACCACGACGCCGAAGCCGCCGACGATCAGCGGCGACAGGATCAGAGCCGGCCAGTAGCCGATGCCAAACCGGGTGAGAAGCAGGTACCCGACGAAGGCGCCGAGCATATAGAGCGCGCCGTGGGCAAAATTGATGACGCGCATCAGGCCGAATATGACAGCCAGGCCCAGGCTCAACATTGCGTAGAACGAGCCGTTGATGAGGCCGACCAGCAATTGGCCGAGGAATGCCTGAACGGGTATTCCGAAGATCATCGTCATAGCGTCGGATCGTGCGGCGTCCAGATCGGCCTCTATTCTCGCCGAAGCGACGATTACGGCTGAACGGTCCTGATCCGATATCGCTGAACGAGAATTCCCTCGTCAACCGCCGGCTGGATGATGGCAAGCAACCAGGCGGCCCTCGCCAATGCTTTGGAGAAGCGGACGGTCGCTGCGGCAGATCGGGGTGGCAGCTGGGCAACGGGTATGGAACCGGCACCCTGAGGGTGGGCTCATCGGGCTGGGCAGGTCACCCTTGAGCACCAGCCGGCCGCGCCGCGCCCGGTCGATGCTGGGTATCGGCACGGCGGAACGCAGCGCCGCGGTGTAATGATGTCTGGGCGCCGCAAAGACCTCGTCGGTCGGCCCGCTCTCCACGATCGATCCCAGATACATCACCGCCACACGGCTCGAGATCTGACGCACCACGGAAAGGTCGTGAGCGATGAACACATAAGTCAGGTTGTACTCCTCGCGCAGGTCGGCGAGCAGATTGACGATCTGCGCCTGGATCGACACGTCGAGCGCCGAGACCGGCTCGTCGGCCACGATCAGCCGTGGCCGCAGCGCCAGCGCGCGGGCGATGCCGATACGCTGGCGCTGGCCGCCGGAGAATTCGTGCGGGTAGCGCGATGCGTGCTGGGGCGACAAGTCGACCCGGCGCAGGAGCTCGGCCACGCGGTCCGCCATTTCCGATGCCGAGAGGCGTTCATGGATGCGGAACGGATCGGCCAGCAGATCGCCGACCCGCCGGCGCGGATTGAGCGAAGCGCTGGGATCCTGAAAGACCATCTGCATCTGCCGCCGCAACGGACGAAGCTGGCGCTGGGAGGCGTCGCTGATGTCGCGGCCCTCGAATTCCAGCGACCCCGAGCTGATTTCGGTCAGACGCACCAGACACCGGCCAACCGTGGATTTGCCGCAACCGGACTCGCCGACGATGCCGAGGGTCTCCCCGGGCCAGATGTCGAGCGACACCGTATCAACCGCATGCACGGTCCGGCGCTGCGCCGGGAAGATCGAGCGGCCGACGCTATAGCGCTTCGACAGGTCGCCGGCACGAAGCAGCGGACGTTCGCGTGGCATGGCATTCATCGTTGCATCTCCACCACGCCGCCAGGCCTCTGGGCAGCGAATTGTCTGCGCGTAGGCTCCGGCAACAGGCACGCGGCGCGATGCCTCTCGCCTTGCATGATCGGCAGTTGAACCAGACAGGCGTCATGGCGAAAGGCGCAGCGGGGGCTGAAGGCGCAGCCTTTCGGCAGGTTGGAGAGCGACGGCGGAATTCCCGGAATGGCAGCGAGCCGGGCTGAACGTGGTCCCTCCATCGGCGGGATCGAGCCGAACAAGCCCCACGTGTAGGGATGCAGCGGCGCCCGGAACACGCTGCTCTTGCCGCCCTCCTCGACAAAGCGTCCGCCATACATCACCAGTACCCGGTCCGCGACTTCGGCGACGACGCCAAGATCGTGCGTGACCAGGATCACAGCGGAACCGAACTGGTCGCGCAATCGTCCGATCAGTTCGAGGATCTGCGCCTGCACGGTAACATCGAGGGCTGTAGTCGGTTCATCCGCGACGAGCAGCGCCGGGTTGCACGAGAGCGCCATGGCAATCACCGCGCGCTGGCGCATACCGCCGGAAAGCTGGTGCGGGTAGCTGTCGATGACCCGATCCGGATTTGCGATGCCGACCGCATCCAGCAATTGCACGGCCCTCGCCCGTGCCGCTTTCGCCGACACTTTTTCATGCGCGCGGACCTGCTCGCCGATCTGGTTGCCGATCGTATGCACCGGGGTGAGCGCAGACATCGGATCCTGGAAGATCATCGCGATCTGGCGGCCGCGAATGGCATCGAGCGCACGCCGCTTGAGCCCGATCAGCTCCTGTCCCATGAAACGGATGGAACCGGAGACGATAGCGTTGGGGCTGTCGATCAACCCCATAATGGCGAGCAAGGTCTGGCTTTTGCCCGAACCGGATTCGCCGACCACACCGACGATCTCGCGCTGCTCGACGGAGAACGAAACACCTCCCACCGCGCGCACCAGGCCCTCGTCGCTGCGGAAGGAGACGGTGAGGTCCTTGACCACCAGAAGAGGAGCATCAGCCGACATCGCGAGCCCTCGGGTCGATGAAGACGAAGACCACGTCGACGACGAAGTTTGCCATCACCACGAAGAAGGCGGCGTAGATCACCGTGGCAAGGATCATCGGCAGATCGAGCGTCTGCAGCGCCTCGTAGGTCAGTTTTCCGACGCCCTGCAGTCCGAAGACCACTTCGGTCAGCAGCGCGCAGCCACCGACCAGGGCACCGAAGTCGAGGCCGAACATGGTAACAAATGCGACCAGCGAGGTCCTGAGGCCATGATGCAGCACCACCCGCCGCTCGCCGATCCCCTTGGCTCGGGCGGTGCGGATGAAATCCTCCTGCATCATCTCGATCAGGCTTGCCCGCAGCACCCGGCCGTAGAGGCCGACATAAAGGGTTGCCAGCGTGAACCACGGAATGACGAGCGCCTTGAACCAGCCCCAGGGATTCTCGGTCAGGGGGATGTAGCCGAGCGGAGGAACCCAGGAAAACAGCCAGCTGTCGTGCCAGCGGCTTTGCGTCAGCAGGTTGGCGACCTCGCCCAGCCAGAAGACCGGGATCGACACGCCTACCAGGCTCAGGATCATCAGCGCGCGATCAATGAATGTACCGCGCGTTGCGCCTGCGATCACACCGACGATCAATCCGCCGAGCACCCACAGCACTGCCGCGCCGCCGACCAGCGACAGCGTCACGGGAATGGCGCTTATCACGGTCGGGATGACGCGCTGCCCGCGATTGACGAAGGAGGTGAGATCGCGGCTGACGAAAAGCCGGTTCATCATCAGCCCATATTGCACCGGCAATGGCCGGTCGAGACCGAAATCGTGGCGCACCTGGATCAGCGTCTCTTGCGAAGCATTGCGGCCGGCAATGCGCGCCGATGGATCAGCGCCAGGCGTCGCAAAGAAGATCAGGAAAGCGACGACGCTGATACCGAACATAACCAGCACCATCTGGCCAAGCCGGAAGCCGAGCGCGGCAACCACTAGACGCCCCTCGGCGAGGATTTCGGATCGAGCACGTCGCGCACGCCGTCGCCCAGAATGTTTAGGGCCAGCACCGTGATCACAATGGCTAGCCCCGGCGCCAGTGCCACGACCGGCCGCGAATAGAGCAGGCCCTGGGCGTCCTGGATGATCGTGCCCCAGCTGGCATCCGGCGGCTGCACGCCGATCGACAGGAACGACAGCGAGGATTCCGTCATCATGTTGAGCGCCAGGATCAACGGCACGAAAACGATGATGCGGGTCACCACATTGGGCATGATGTCGCGCAAAAGGATGCGCCAGGGCGATGCGCCAAGGCCGATCGCAGCGGTGACGAATTCGGCATGCATTAAGGTCAGGACATGGCCGCGGATCGGCCGCGCCACATAGGGCACATAGACGATGCCGATGATGAAGACCGGTAGCCACAGGCTGCCGGAGCGGATTTCGAACGGACCGATCTGGATACTCTGCGCAATCAGCACGATCGACAACGAAATCGCCAACAGGAAAATCGGAAAAGCCCAGAGCACGTCGAGAATGCGCGACAGGCCGATGTCGACGATGCCGCCGAAGAAGCCGGAAACGACCCCCAGGAATGTCGCGAGGACAAGGCACAGCACGGCTGCAGCACCCGAGATCAACAGCGAATCCCGTCCGCCGTAGAGCAGCCGCGCCGCGACGTCACGGCCCTGGTTGTCGGCACCGAGCATATAGGGGCCGATGCGCCAGGTCGGCCCGACCGGCGTCATGCCGAGGCCAAGGCCTTCGGTGGAGGGCTGCAGCACCGGCTGGGTCACCCCATCGACGACGATCTCGCCATTGAGATTGGTCACAAATGGATCGGTGCCGGAGACGTATCGCGCATAAAGCGGCGCCGCGAGCGAGGCGATCACGATGACGACGAGCACGGCGAAGGCAGATATTGCCGAACGATCGCCTTTCAGCTTGCGCCAAGCGGTGCGCCACGGGCCATCGGTGGCCCGGCGAACCGGGATGGCAGGCTGGTCCGCAATGACATTGACCATGAACAGGATTGCCTGGGAAAAATCGCGGCCTGGAAGATGCGCTGATCCGCCGGAAAAGGAAATGCGACGGAGAGCCAGCGGCACTCCGTCGCATTGGCTCCGGTCGGCTATTCCACCCAGGACTGGCTGACAATCCAGTAGAATTGCGGGCTGAAGGTGAAGTTCTTCAGCCTGGAAGAGATCACATCGACGCGCTTTGGCGTGAACAGGACAGCGACCGGAGCCTTGTCCGTCACAGCCTTGTCGATGGCGGTCCAGAGTGTCGCGCCCTTGGCCGGATCGGCGATGGTGGCTGCCTCTGCCTCGTCCATCGATGCGTCGATCGACTTGTCGCAGAGCCCCGAAATATTGACCGAGGCGTCGGAGCCCGGCGTAAACGAGGCACAGCTGAACAAGACCTGCAGGAAATTCGATGGCGCCGGGTAATCCTGGAACCATTGCGAGATCGAAATCTGCACCTTGTTATTGGTGTTCTGGATATAGGTGAACTGTATGTTCTGCGAGATCGGCTTGACCGACGTCTTGTAGCCAAGCTGGTTGAGCACATCCTGCAGGTAGACGCCGATCGCCTTGGAGACCGTGGTGTCCTCGGTGATGATCGTCACCTCCTGACCTGCGGTTCCCGTTTCAGCGACCAATTGCTTGGCCTTGTCCATATCCGGCGCCGACCACTTCTCACCTGGATTGGCGGTGAACGGGCAATAGGCTGCGAATGACGGGAAGCCCGGCGGCAGGATCCGACAGGCCGGCTGCGCCAGATTGCTGCCGCCGAAGAGCTTGACGATCGCGGCGCGGTCGATCGCGAAGTTCACGGCCTGGCGAACGCGGATGTCGTTGAACGGCGCCAGATTGGTGTTCATCGGCGCATACCACATTGCCGTCAGCGGATGAACGGTGACCTGCTTGGCATATTTGGTGCCGAGTTCGGCGAGACGGTCGGACGGCGGCGGGTCGAACATCCAGTCCGCCTGGCCGTTCTCGACAGCGGTCACCGCCGCCTCGTCGGTTAGGCCGAATTCGTAGTCGATCTCGTCCGGATATCCGGCCGGCTGCGCTTCCTTGCTCCATTCCTTGAAATGAGGGTTGCGCACAATCTTCATCAGCTTGTTGGGATCGTAGCTGGCGATCATGTAGGGTCCGGTGCCCGGAATCGGATCGGTGCCGGCGTCCTTCAGCGGCGCGCTCGCCGGCAGGATCGACGCATGCGGAACAGCCAGCTTCTGCAGGAACTCGGCATCCGGCTGGGCCAGGTTGAAGGTAATGTTTCCGGCCGCGTCGTCGACCGACAGGCCACCTTCGAGGGTACACGTCGCAGGCGTCTTCAAGCACGCATCCGCGCCGACGATGCCTTTGTAGAAGGTCCCGGCCGTCGGCCCGCTGATCTTGAAGATGCGTTGGAACGAAGCCACCACGTCCTTCGTGGTGACATCCGTGCCATCCGCGAATTTGATGCCCTTGCGCAGCTTGAAGATGTAGGTCTTGCCGCCGTTCTCGACCTGCGGGAGGCTTTCCGCCAGGTCCGCGACGACTTCGAAGCCGGTCTTGTCCCCGGCCTTCTTGTAGGTCACCAGGCCATCGTATAGGACATAATTGATCTGGAAATACTGCAGCGTGTAGTTGATGTGCGGATCGGCGGTGCCTGCCGCGGCATTGGCCAGCAATCGGAGTGTGCCGCCTGGCTTGCCCTCGGTGGCCAAGGCACTGCTTGCCGGCGACATCATGGTCACGCCGAGCAGAGCCAGGCAGGGTATCAACGCTGCAAATGCTTTTTGGGGTCGCATATTTGTTCCCTCATGGAGGCGCGTCGGCTTTTGCCGCGCTGAACCCGGTCGATCGACCATTGCGCGGCTGAAACAGTCTGGGTTTGTGAACGGTGTCCGCTACTTGGCCCAATCGCAAAAGACTACGGCGAGCGAAGCCGGACGGGATAGCTATTAAGATAGATAGGGTCGGACAGGCTTATCCCCGCCTATTTGTTGAGCAGCCGGCCGACATGGCTATTTGACAAGCAATCATCAGCGGGTAAGCTTGCCCGATGCAAAGCCTTCCAGGCGATCTAGAGAGCCGGTTCCAAACCGGAATGAGCATCGACGCTGCCATGGCGGTGGCAACGGAGGTGCTGGAGCCCATCGGTTTCACCGCATTCATCTACGACTATACGCCCGTGCCGGTCAGTCACAAGGGCGAGCTTATCACGCCCTCGTTGATGGCTCTGCGCAACGTGCCGCGCGACATGCAGGATCTCTGGTGCAAGGGCGGATATTATCAGCTTGACCCGGTGCAGGAGGCCGCGCTCACCGTATCGAGACCGTTTCTCTGGTCGCACAGCGGCGTTCAGAGCACCGTCATGCAGCGCGTGCTCCAGTCCAAGCACGATCCTGTGGTCAGCTATTTGCTTGACACCAGGATGACCTGCGGCGTCACCGTACCCATTCGCCTTGCCGGCGGCGATCTCGCCACCTTCACCGCGATCCGTGCCGATCCGGAGGCCGGGTTCGAGCTCGAAGCCAGACCCTTGATCGCCGCGATCGGAGATCTGGGTCATCTGCTGCATGACTCCGCCTACGCCGGTTTCGACGCCGGAATCCGCACCTGCCAACATGTCCATCTGACGTCGCGCGAACGTCAGTGCCTGCGCCTGGCCGCTGCCGGACTGACGGCCAAGCAGGTCGCGCGTGAGATTGGCCGCGCGGTGCCTACCGCAACGCTGCACCTCAACGCGGCGACGCGAAAGCTTGGCGCGCGCAACCGCTTCCATGCCATCGCGCTCGCCGCCCATTACCGGCTGCTCGAACCGGAGCATTGAGGCTCGCGACCTGCGGGCGATCGGCCTTGCCTCGGGCAAACCTATAACCGGCGAACCTATAAATAGTGCTAGCTGTAAATGCGCCGAGCCGCTTAGTACCGTCGGCCGCAAACAAGGCTTGGGAGGGGTGCACCAAAGTGGCTCCTGCCGCGCCATGATGCGGAGCTTGGACTGTGACGGCACATGCGATCACCGAAGGATTTAGCGACTACAAGGGCTATCGCACCTGGTACCGTGTGACCGGGGACCTCGGGTCGGGCAAGCTGCCCCTGGTCGTCGCTCATGGTGGACCGGGCTGCACCCACGACTATGTGGACTCATTCAAGGAGCTTGCCGGAACCGGGCGAGCCGTCATCCACTACGATCAGATCGGCAACGGCAAATCGACCCATCTGCCGGACAAGGGCGGCGACTTCTGGACCGTCGATTTCTTCCTGGGCGAACTCGATGCGTTGCTCGCCCATCTCAGCATTGCCGGCCATTATGCCCTGCTCGGCCAGTCCTGGGGCGGCATACTCTCGGCCGAGCACGCCGTGCGCCGCCCTGAGGGGCTCAAGGCATTGATCCTGGCCAATTCGCTGGCCTCGATGGCGCTGTGGGTGGAAGGAGCCCGGCAATTGCGCGCCGAGTTGCCAGCCGATGTGCAAAGTGCGCTCGACCGGCACGAAGCGGCGGGAACCACCGATCACCCCGAATATGTTACGGCGACGAAGGCTTTCTACGACCGTCATGTCTGTCGCGTCGTTCCGATGCCGCCAGAGGTCGCCCGGACATTTGCGGCAATCGAGGAAGATCCGACCGTCTATCACACCATGAACGGTCCCAATGAGTTCCACGTCATCGGCACGATGCGGAACTGGACCATCGTCGACCGCCTGCATCGGATCGAGGCGCCGACCCTGGTTTTCCGCGGCTTCTACGACGAAGCGACCGAGGCCTGCGTCCAGCCCTTTCTGGATCTTATCCCGTACGTTGAAGGCCTGGTCTTCCCGAATTCCAGCCACATGCCGCATGTGGAGGAAAAGCACGACTGCCTCAGCGCCGTCGGGCGCTTCCTGGCCAAATACGATTGACGTTCCAGCACCAGGCCTTCTGTTCCAACGGATCGTCGACACGACGCAGTCGTCGTGAGGCAGGTTCAGAAAACCTCGAACCGTCCCATTTCTCTGCCGACGCACATTGCTATGCCTCGGTGATGGCGACGCCACGCTATGTGGATCTTCCGCAAAGGCCTGCAGGGTCGTCCATGAGGCCAAATCGCGGGCAGAATGCCAGATCACGGACAGCATAAAGGAGCCCATTCGAGCGCCTTTTCCATTGCCCGCGGAGGCGGGGGCCTAACGTTGCGGCGCAGATTGGCATGTCGCCGGCATGGCCGCAATCAGCCTGCCTTCCCCTGAACTGGCATCCCGTCGCTGAAAAACCTGACGGATACGGAGGACCAAGTTGCCGGTGGGTACGGAAAGTATCGGACCCAAAGTTTCGCCAAGTAGTTGCAACCGAATTCATTAGCCGGCGTTAAAGTGCGGGTGATCTAGCGGGGCATGGGGAGGCTTTCATGCAGACGTATCTCGTCGAGCGTATGGACGGCGACGATGTTATCTCGGTGCGCGTTGTCAACGCGCCGAGTCCGTTCAGAGCCGCAGCTATGATGACGGGCGGGCGTATTACCTTCCGAACGTGGGAAAAGGATTGGATCCGCGTGACCGACGAAAATCGGGGACAGATCTATGCCTATTGTTTCGTCCCCGGCAGCTATTCCGACACCGAAGCATCGCCGGTATCGTCCGGAAGAACCACCGAATAGGCAATATGCCTGAATAGCGGCAATTCCATCTTCGACCCCACCTTGGTCTTCGAGCCCGCCTTGGCATGTGTCCGTGTCATGCGCACCACAACAGCCAGCGAGCCCGGCATGATTGGCTCGGCCGGCGGCTTGCGAAACAGGCGAAGCGACTAACCAAGCGTCCTTGAGGGAAGATCAGGGCATCATCAGAATGATCGATGAAAAGATTGGGGCGGGGGGCGATAAGTGACCCTAATCTTAGCGTAGGCAACTCATGTCTTCGGCATATTTGGGATCAGAAGTCGCGGATCAGGATCTAGCGGTGGATTGTCAGACAACGACCTCCGATAATTGGTCAAGTGTCCCACAATACGCACTGGATCAGGGTGGTCCCGTACTGCGCCCATTTCAAAGATTGGGCGTCGATTTTACCAACATTGCGGCCTTCGATCACCTGAGAAATGTCGTCCGCCAGTACCCCGACAAGCTTGCAATCAGCGACGGCGCCAATCGTCTGACCTATTCCCAGCTCCTCCGGTCAGTCGAGACGCTGTCCCACCAGATCGCGGCGGCCGTCCCAGACGGACAGGCGATAGGGATTCTTCAGGCCAACTCGGCCTGGTATCCCATTGCCATGCTGGCAAGCATGACGGCTGGGCGGCCTTCGGTGCCACTCAACGCGCGAGATCCTAGCTCGCGTATCCTTGAAATCGTGGCCGGGGCGCGGCTCTCAGCTGTCCTGGGCGAGGGCAATGTCCGACCCGATGGTTTGCCTCACCTGGTCAGTTGGATCGATGTGTCGACCAGTGCGGCCTCGCAGGCTGGGCAAGTGCCTCGTTCTTATTCCGTCTCGGTCGATGCGCCCGCCATCGTGCTTTATACGTCAGGGAGTACGGGCCGGCCCAAAGGCATCGTTAACAGCCAGCGCAGCTTGCTGTGCCGGGTCCAGCAATATGTCGATGCGTGCCACATCAACTCGGATGACGTTTTCTTGCCATTGACCGGACCCGCCACAATCGCCGGGTGCCGGGAGATTCTTGCTGCTCTTCTCACCGGCGCCACCTTGCATCTGGTCGAAGTCGAAGCGGTCGGCTTGCGCGCCGTTCAACGCCTGGTGCGATCCGAAGACGTGACAATCACCTATCTGGTGCCGGCACTGCTTCGCGCGCTTATGGCAGACGGACCTGCAGAAGTGTTCCATTCACTCAGAGTCGCCCGGATCGGTGGCGAGAAGGTGCCCTGGACCGACATCGCCCTGCTGCGCAAGGCCGTCTCCGATACGTGCCTTATCCAGATCGGTTACTCGTCAACCGAGACCACCGGCTCGCAATGGTTCCTGCCGCGAGACTGGCCAGAGCATGGAGATTCGGTTCCAGTTGGCTGGCTGCTGCCTGGAATCACCTTCGCAATTGTCGACGAAGCGGGCCGCCGCGTTCAACCGGGCCGCAGCGGAGAGCTTCTGATCAGGAGCCCGTATGTCTTGCTTGGCCATTGGGAGGACGGGGCGGTTGTGCCGGCAACATCAGACCCGCACGATCCAGGCCTTCGGATTTTCGCGACAGGTGACCTCGTTCGACTTGATGATCAAGGCCTGCTGCACATCGTCGGTCGCAAGGGGCGCCAGGTAAAAATCAACGGTCGACGCGTCGAGCCAGCCGAACTCGAACGGGTGCTGCGTTGTGCACCCTCTGTCGCGGATGCCGTGGCAATCGTGACGGCCGCGAATGAGCTTGTCGCCTTTGCTGTTCCTCGGCGCTCGGCCGAAGCGACCTTTTCGGACGAGCTTCGCCAGCTTGTCAGGACCAATCTGCCGCCGCCGCTGCGTCCCTTGCGGTTGCACCCGATCGCCGAGATTCCGCGTCTGCCGAGCGGCAAAGTCGACATCACGACACTTGCAGAGATGGATCTTTCAGCCAGAGAGACAGCGGCGACCGCGCGTCCGCTCGAGCCGCGAGGCAAGCTGACCGCGCAGCAGGTTGTCCAGCGGGCATGGACCAGCATTCTCAATACGCGCGTGGCGGCAGGACGCTGGGATGACGCCGGAGGAGATTCGCTGAAGCTGCTGCACTGCGTCATGGAAATCGAAAGCGCCATCGGGAAGGAACTCGGCCTTGAGGCCTTCACCGTCGGGATGAGCCTGGAGGAAATGGTCAAGGCGGTCGTGTCCGCCCAGGCAGGCGATCAAAGCGCGCGCGCCCAGAAGCACGACCCTCCCATTCTTTTTCTGTTCCCGGGGTCCGTCGGCTATGGCCCGAGCCTTGCAGCCTTTGCAGCAGCGATGGGCAAGGTGACCCGCGTTGCCCCGATCAGGTATCCGGCCCTGGCTATGATACTGCGCGGACAAGACAGCCTCGCCGATATGGCCGACGCCGCCGTCGACCAGATCCGCCGCGCCCAACCCTCGGGCCATGTACGACTTCTCGGCCATTCGCTCGGCGGCGCTGTTGCCTTCGAAGTTGCGGCGCGGCTGCTGGCAGCGGGGCGAACCGTAAAGTTCCTCGGCATCCTCGACACCAGCCTCGTCGGGGAGCGAAGCGCCCGCTGGGAGACGTTTACGCGCACATTCAATCGAATCCGAACCAACCGCGTGTCCGCTTACCGGATGGCTTGCCGCGCCCTCGCGAAAGTCGCCGTGGCAATGAAGCGCGAGGCACAACTGGTCCAGTTTCTCGACCGCTTCGCTCAAGGACAGTTCAACGCGACGAGCTTTAGAACCAAACTGGAACTGCAAGAGGTTTTGCGCGCGCAAGCCTTCTTCCAGTGGGTGGCCGAGCCAAAGCCGGCTCTGCCGATCACAGGCACCCTGTTCCGCTGTGCTCGACCCGGAATGCCTCTGGCAATCGGCTGGGATAGCGTCTTCGCCCATCTGGACGTGATTCCGATCGTCGGCAGCCACATCGATCTGGTTGTAGAGCCTCACCTCGCCACCAATCGTCCCCTTATCGAGAAAGCGGTGGCGAAAACCTATTCGCCAATCGAGTCTCGCAAACTGGAGTACAAGCCATCGACCTGATCTCAACATTCGGCAAAGACGCCCTGGTGCTCGACGCTGGCGCGGAAGTCGATCGCATCGTCCAGATCTTGCGCCAGCAGGTCTTCGGCACGCTGCGACGTCGAGGGGTGGTTGTCGGTCTCTCAGGCGGCATCGACAGCTCCGTCGTTGCGGCGTTGTGTGTTCGCGCCTTTGGGAAAGGCAAGGTCCTCGGGATATTCATGCCGGAGCGCCATTCCTCCGGCGACTCACTGAGGCTCGGCCGCATTGTCGCCGCACACCTTGGTATCGAAACGATCCTGGAGGATATAACGCCGGCCCTGGAAGCGATCGGCGCCTATAGACGGCAGACCGAAGCAATCCAGACCGTCGTTCCCAAATATGGGGACGGCTGGAAATGCAAGCTGGTGCTCGCCTCGGTTCTCGAGAGCAACGGTCTCAACATAACGCGCCTCACGGTTCAGGACCCCGAGGGCAGGACCGACACGGTGCGTCTGCCGTCGGCAGCCTATCTGCAGATCGTCGCTGCAACCAACTACAAGCAGCGCCTGCGCAAGATGACCGAATACTATCATGCCGACCGCCTCAACTATGCGGTAGCGGGCACGCCGAACCGCCTGGAGTACGACCAGGGCTTCTTCGTCAAGCAGGGCGACGGAATTGCCGACCTGATGCCAATCGTCCACCTCTACAAGACCCAGGTCTACCAGTTGGCCGAATATCTTGGGGTGGAGGAAGAGGTCCGGCGCAGACCGCCCACCACAGACACCTTCTCGATGGCGCAGAGTCAGGAGGAGTTCTACTTCGCGCTTCCTTATTATCTGATGGATCTGTGCCTCTACGGCTTGAACCATGGGATCGCCGACGAAGACGTCGCCGAGGCAACCGGCCTCACCGTGATGCAGGTCCAGAAGGTTTTCAAGGATATCGACAGCAAGCGGCGCGCCGCACGTTATCTTCACGCGCGGCCGTTGGTGTCCTCTTCAATGGGCGAGGGCTAGGCGATGTGCGGCATCGCCGGAATTGTGTCGCTGAGCGCCGCAGCGGCGCCCCCTTCCCGGGATGCGCTGATACGCATGGCGGGCGCGCTGGCGCATCGCGGCCCGGACGAGCGCGGCCTTTACCGCGACAGACGTGCAGGATTGGCGCATGCCCGCCTGTCCGTCATCGATCTCGCAAGCGGCCAGCAGCCACTCGCCGGCGCGGGCGACACAATGTGGATCGTCTTCAACGGCGAAATCTTCAATTACGTCGAGCTGCGACAAGATCTGGTCGCGCTCGGTTATCGCTTCCGCACACGCAGCGACACCGAGGTCATCGTCCATGCCTATCATGCCTGGGGCGAGGCCGCCTTCGAGCGAATGAATGGGCAGTGGGCAGTCGCCATCTGGGACTCCGTGGCAGGTCGTCTCGTCTTGTCGCGGGATCGGTTCGGCATCTGCCCGCTGCACTTTTGCGAGCATGGCGGACGGCTTTACTTCGCCAGCGAGGTGAAGGCCATTTTCGCGGCCGATGCGGATATACCCCGCGCCTTCGATCCAGCCGGCATCGATCAGACTTTCACACTCTGGACTGTCGCGCCGCCACAAGGCGTGTTTGGAGGAGTAAGCGAACTCACGCCGGGGCATGTCCGCATTTATGACAGCGGCGTCGTCCGGGAGCGGGCTTTTTGGAAGCCTGACTATCCAGAGGTTGACGGACCCGGCGATGATGAATTCACCGGCTCGCTTGATGACGCGGTGGAGGAAGTGCGCAGCGCCCTGGAAGCCGCGACGGCGCTCAGGATAGTACGCGCCGACGTGCCGGTCGGCTGCTATTTGTCCGGCGGGCTCGACAGCTCGCTGGTCGCCACGCTGGGGAGACGCTTCGCGGGCGAGCGCTTCCAGACTTTCTCGCTGCGTTTTGCCGACGCCGAGTATGATGAGACGCATTTCCAGCGCCTGGTTGCCGGCGTGGCCGGCAGTGACCATCATGAGGTGGTTGTTTCGCGTAGCGATATCGCTGGCATCTTCCCTGAGGTGACCTACCACACCGAGCGGCCAATCCTCAGGACCGCGCCGGCGCCGCTGTTCCTGCTCTCGAGACTCGTGCGCCAGCATGGCATCAAGGTCGTGCTGACCGGCGAAGGGGCCGACGAAATGTTCGCCGGCTACGATTTGTTCCGCGAGGGCAAGGTCCGCCGCTTCTGGGGACGCCAGCCCGCCTCGACGCGACGCTCGCGGCTGCTGGAGCGCCTCTATCCCTATCTCAGCCGCTCGCCGGTGCAGCAGCAGGCGATGGCACGCCAGTTCTTCGGTCGCGACATCCACGCCTGTGACGCGCCTGGTTTTGCGCATGGCACGCGCTGGCGTACCACAAGCGCCATCAAGCGGCTGTTTTCGGCAGACATGCGCGCCCAAACGGAGCGCCGCAACGCCGTGTCCGAGCTGCTTGCCCGCCTGCCGCCGGAGTTTTCGCGATGGGGCTCTCTTGCGCAGGACCAGTATATAGAGATTCAGACGCTGATGTCGGGATACCTGCTTTCCTCACAAGGGGACAGAATGCTGATGGCTCATTCCGTCGAGGGGCGCTTCCCGTTCCTCGATCATGAACTCGTGAGACTCGCGAATTCGCTTCCGGCCGCCTACAAGCTGCGCGTGCTCGATGAAAAGCATGTGCTGAAGCGCGTGGCGCAGCCGATCGTGCCGTCGGAAATCGTCACCCGCAAGAAGCAGCCTTACCGGGCCCCCAACGCGCTCTGCTTTGTCGCAGATGGCGCTCCGGCCTACATTCGCGAAGCACTTTCGGAGGCGGCGCTGCGCGAAGCGAACGTCTTCGATCCCAAGTCGGTTACCCGGCTCCTGAGCAAGTGCCAGGCCAGCGCCGGCGACGGCGACCTGTCCAACTCCGACAATATGGCGCTGGTCGGGGTGCTGTCGACGCAGCTTCTTCATCGGCAATTTATCGCGAGCCGTCCAAGTGGGGCTCGCACGCTCAAGCTCAGCATCGATATCGACCGCGAACACCGCGAAGAGGTGCTCGCATGATGCATGGCGCCGTACCGCTCCTGCACGACTATCTCACCCACTCTGCCAGCCGGCTCGGCGAGAAGGTGGCCCTGGTGTGCGGCAATCAACGTGTCACCTATGGCGATCTCGATATGCGTTCGAACGCCATAGCGCACCATTTGACCGATGCCGGAATTGCGCGTGGCGATCGCGTGGTGGTCTTCGCCGACAACACTGTCGAGGCCGTCATTGCGTTCTGGGCCGTGCTCAAGGCCAATGCCGTGGTGTGCATCGTCAATCCGCTCACCAAAAGCGACAAGCTTGATTATCTGCTCAACGATTGCCGCCCGACGGCACTGATCACCGACAAACACCTGCACTCGATTTTCAGGGAGCCGGCGCGGAATTGCCCATCGTTGCGCCGCATGATCGTCTCCGGGCCGATCGAACACAGCGACCTGCAAGAATTGCCTCATGCTGTGCGCTGGGACGCCGCGGTCGCGGCAGCCCGCAGCACGCCGCCCTCGCGCCGCTGCATCGACATCGATCTCGCTGCGATCATTTATACGTCCGGCTCGACGGGCGAGCCCAAGGGCGTGATGCTGACGCATCGAAACATGATCGCCGCGTGCGCCTCGATTTCCTCATACCTGGCGCTTGCCGAAGACGAGGTGATCCTCAATGTCCTGCCGCTCGCCTTCGACTACGGTCTTTACCAGATGATCATGGCATTCGGCGCGGGCGCCCGGCTGGTGCTTGAGCGCTCGTTCGCCTTCCCGGCGCAGATCCTTGGGCTGATCAAGCAAGAAAGGGTGACGGGTTTTCCCGGCGTACCGACCATCTTCGCCGCACTCGGGGAGCTCAGGTCTCTCAGGGATCAGGATTTTTCGAGTATTCGCTACGTCACGAACACTGCGGCCGCCCTGCCGCTCAAGCACATTCTCCTGCTGCAGGAGCTGTTTTCTGGCGCCCGCATCTATTCGATGTACGGCCTTACCGAATGCAAGCGCTGCACCTACCTGCCGCCGGAGGATCTGGAGCGAAAGCCGTCGAGCGTCGGGATCGCCATCCCCAATACGGAAATATGGATTGTCGACGAGCATGACAGGCGGGTCGGCCCCGGCATCGTTGGTCAGCTCGTTATCCGCGGAGCGACGGTGATGAAGGGCTATTGGGGCAAGCCGGAGGCGACAGCCAGGAAGCTCAAGCCCGGCCCGCTGCCGGGTGAGCAGGTCCTATACACCGGCGACTACTGCCGGATGGACGCCGAGGGCTACCTCTACTTCGTCGGTCGCGGCGACGAGATCATAAAATCGCGCGGAGAGAAGATAGCGCCGAAGGAAGTGGAAAACGTGTTGATGAACATTGCGGGCGTGCGGGAAGCCGCGGTCATCGGCGTTCCGGACGAGCTGCTCGGGCAAGCAGTGAAGGCATTTGTCGTGATGGAGCAGGGAAGCATGATCGGTGAAAAACAGTTGCAGAAAGAGTGCCAGAGACGGCTGGAAAACTTCATGGTTCCGAAGTCCATCGTCATCGTACCCAGTCTGCCGATGACCGACACGGGCAAGCTCAAAAAAACGGCCCTGTCATGAGTCGGTACCAGGGCGAAGTTGATCAGCATTCATCTTTTGTACCGGAGGCGAAATCAATGTTATCTACCAAGGATAGAACCGATACCTGCAGCGAACAAATTCGCGCTTTCCTGGCTTCGAATTTCTATATAGCCGATCCCGAGAGCCTGGAGAGCGACACCTCGCTCCTCGACCAGGGCATCGTGGACTCGACGGGTGTGCTCGAGGTTATCGGCTTCATCGAGGAGACCTTCGGCATCACGGTCGAAGACAGCGAGCTGCTGCCGGAGAATCTCGATTCCATCGAGGGAATTGCGCAATACGTCATGCGCAAGAGAAACTGACGCAAGAGAAACTGATCGCCGAAATCTCGCGCAACTCTGTTTCAACTTCCCGGCCGTTTCTAGCCGCGACAGCGCGTCTACCCGCCGCGGCTGCGATGCTTACGCCTGCGCCCTCGTATGTCCCACAACCACCCTGCCCTCACCGGCCTGGTTGGTGACTGCCCGGATACTCTCATAGGCCTTGGAACGCTCGAGCAAACTCATGACCTGCCGGTCCTGGCCAAGCCCCACCTCGAAAAGCAGGATGCCTCCGCGCCGCAAATAGCGCGGCGCCTCCTTGAGCACCCGCATGTGGATGCTCAGGCCGTAGGGGCCGGCTGCGAATGCTTCACGCGGCTCGAGCTCGACCAGATGCGAACGGTCGCCCTCGAGCCGTTTTTCCGAAATGTAGGGCGGGTTGCAAACGATCACGTCGATCGTGCCATCGAGCTCCAAGCCTGAGAAGGCGCTGAACAAGTCGCCCTGAAGCACCGTTACCCGGTCCTCGATTTCAAGATGGGTGACGTTGCGGCGCGCGACCTCCACGCATCCGTCGGTAAGATCGCTTGCCCACACGCGCGCGGTGGGAGCGTGGTGCGCGATGGCGCACGCCAGATTGCCCGCCCCACAGCACATGTCGACAACGCGAGGCACCGGCAGGTTCAGTTGGCTCAGGACATCGAGAGCGGCCTTGCCGAGCAGTTCCGTTTCCGGCCGAGGAACAAGCGCACCGGGCGAGACCAGCAACTGCAATCCCATGAAGGTGCTGCGCCCCCTGCCGTAGGCATCGGCAACGTTGATCTCTTCGCTCACGACACTCGCCTCCCGATTTAGCCGGCGTTGGTGGCCGACAATTGCGTACCGATGAAGTGTATCTCAAAACCGTTTAACTCTCGATCGACAAAATCAAAACCGATCTCTCCCCAGACGCTTTGAAGCCTTGATGCTACAAAGATGACCATAAGCTTCTGCGCCGTGTCATGATTAGGAATATCTCCTTACTCGACCCGGTTATCCCCAGCCTGGCGAGCCGGTTGCCGAATTCTGAGCCTGGCGTCACGATTTTGCTACATTTTAATCAAAGAAGGCACGTATGTAAGCAATTCGTAATGTTTCCAGCAGCGGGGCGGGGCTGCTGCTTCCCGGAAGGTTAAAGTTTGTCCCTCATCGAAAGAATCGACGAGATTGCGCGGCAATTTCGCGTCAACGAGCGCACATCATGAAGTCGACCAAAGGGCGCTCGCTCGATCTCCGCTCCGCAATGTTCGGCTGTGTGCACGGCCTCGTCGGCGTAGGCGTTTTCTCGGCATTGATAAATATCCTCGCCTTGACCGGCTCCGTCTACATGCTCCAGGTCTATGACCGCGTGCTGCCTTCGCAGAGCGTGCCGACTCTTGTCGGATTTACAGTCGGGATGCTGGGACTTTACGCGGCCTATGGGCTCCTCGATTTCGTGAGGCTTCGCCTGTTGGTCCGCATCGGCAGCCGCCTGCATAGAAATCTGCAGCAAAAAGCGTTCGCAGCCTCGCTTTCCCTGCCCCTCGTCGCCGGGCCGGATGCGAACCGGGTACACCCGCTTCGTGATCTGGACCAGCTACGTGGCTTTCTTTCCGGGCTCGGGCCGACAGTCTTATTCGACGCTCCCTGGATACCATTTTATATGGTGGTCATCTATCTGCTGCACCCCGCGCTTGGCGTGCTGGCAACGCTCGGCGCATGTGCCGTTGTGTTTTTGACGGTGGTTGCCGAGATCATCGGTCGCAAACCTGCGGCTCGTGCATCTGAGACACTCGTAGCGCAGCGGCTTCTGGCCGACTCCGGCCGCCGCAACGCAGAGGTTGTTCAGGCGATGGGCCTTTCCGCCCCGCTTAGCCGGCGCTGGAACGAGGTCAGTCATCTTTATCTGAAGAACCAGGAACGGCTCTCCGACGTCGTCGGCGCAGCAAGCTCACTGTCGAAGACGCTCCGAATGGCCCTGCAATCATGTGTGCTAGGGCTTGGTGCCTACCTTGTGATCGGCGGCGAGGCCTCGCCTGGCGTGATCATTGCATCGTCCATATTGCTGGGCCGCTCGCTGGCGCCGGTCGATGTGGCGATCGCAAACTGGAGAGGGTTTCTGGCAACCCGCAAAAGCTATACCGAGCTGTCGGCAGCCCTGGATGCTTTTGATAGCCAGCAAGAGCCAATGGAACTGCCCGGCCCGAAGGCTGAGCTTGCGGTCGAGGAATTGACCGTCGCGCCACCAAGCCTGCAGAAGCCCACCATCTTCAATGTAAGCTTCCGCTTGGCGAGAGGCGCAGGGTTGGCGGTCGTCGGCCCGAGCGGCTCCGGCAAGACCACGCTCGTGCGCGCTTTGGTCGGGGCATGGAAGCCGCTTCGTGGCACGGTAAGACTGGACGGCGCCTCGCTCGATCAGTGGAATTCAGAACTGCTCGGCATTCATATTGGCTACCTTCCGCAGGACGTTGAGCTGTTCGACGGGACGATCGCCGACAACATTTCGAGGTTCGGCGGCAAAAGCGACGCAAAAGGCGTGCTGGCAGCTGCCAAGGCTGCGGGCGTGGACAAGATGATCATGCGTCTTCCGCAGGGTTTTCAAACACGCGTCGGAGAAGGCGGCGCGGCCCTTTCGGCTGGGCAGAGGCAGCTCGTCGGGCTTGCCAGGGCACTTTACGGCGATCCATTCCTCGTCGTTCTTGACGAACCAAATTCCAATCTGGATGCAGACGGTGATGCTGCTTTGGCCGGCGCAATCCTGGCAGTGCGTCAGCGCGGCGGTATCGTGATCGTCGTTGCGCATCGCCCCTCCGCTCTCGTCAACATCGATCAGGTACTCGTCCTGTCGAACGGGATGCTCCACTCGTTCGGCTCGCGCGAAGACGTTCTGGCAAATGTGATCCGGCCCTTCCCGCGCCCGGACAAGCCAAACATTGTCGTTCCGCTGCAGCACGGTGCAAGCGGGCATGCGTGAGGTATTGCTTAGTGTCTAACGTGACCATGTCGTCATATGCTGCGGTTGGCGGCGAAGGCCAGCCGACCGGGGAGAAGCCGGAGCCGGATGGGATTCGAGCCAATCTACCCTGGGGTACTCTGGTCCGGAGCCTAGCAGCACATTGTCGTTCCGCCGCACAAAGGTGCAGCCGGGCATATGCGAGGTATCGCTCTGCTGTTGCCGTGTCGTCATACGTCGCAGCCGGTGGCGAAAGCCGTTCGTTGGAGACGAAGCCAGAGCCGGATGGCATCCGGGCCAATCTGCTCTTGGGCCTGGCAACCAGCTTGCTGTTGATCTTTGGCGGAGGGCTCTGGTTGGGATTGACCAAGATTGCCGGCGCGGTGATTGCGCCCGCAACCGTGGTGGTCGAAAGCAACATTAAAAAAGTCCAGCATCAAACCGGCGGCACCATCGGCGGAATCTTCGCGCAGGACGGCGATCATGTGAAGGCCGGCGATGTGTTGGTCAGGCTGGACAACACATTGACCCGAGCAAACCTGCAGATAATCACCGAGGACCTCAATCGCGCCACCATTCGTCTGGCCCGACTGGAGGCCGAGCGCCAGGGTCTGCCGGAAATGCAGATCCCGCCCGACCTTCGCGCTCAAATGGGCGACCCGCAAGTGGTGGCACTTGTCAGTGGCGAACGTGCCTTGTTTGAAAGCCGTGCTGCGGCGCTGGCTGGCCAGAAGGCACAATTACAAAGCCGCGCGAAGCAGCTGGAACGTCAGATCGATGGCCTCAAATCGCAGCAGTCTGCAACGGACGAGTCTCTGGATCTGCTGACCAAGAACCTTGCGGATGTCGAATCTCTCTACGCAAAGAAGTTGGTGTCCAAGGAGAGGTTGAGCAATGTCAGCCTGGACAAGACCCGGGCTCGCGGCGAATCGGGACGCCTTGTCGCAGCGATAGCAGAGGTACAAGCTCACATCAGTGAAACGGACCTGCAGGTGCTTCAGCTCGACGAACAAATGCGGAGCGACGTGACCAACGAACTTCGCGAAACGGAAGCCAAGCAGACCGAGCTCAGCGAGCGCCAGGTGGTGGCCGAAGACGAACTCAGCAGGACAGACATTCGTGCCCCGCAATCGGGCACAGTACAAGAATCCTCGGTCCATACCGTAGGAGGCGTGATTGGCGCAGGAGAGGTGCTCATGATGATTGTGCCCGATTCCGACAACCTTGTCGTCGACGCTTCCATTCCTCCGTCGCGTATCGATGAGATTCATCCCGGACAGCAGGTGTCGATCCGCTTTCCAGCGTTCGACGCCGGCACCACACCTGCTTGCGAAGGCTCGGTCAAGCGCGTCTCAGCCGATCTGATCAAGGATCAGCAACGCCAGCTTTCCTTTTTTTCGGCGCGCATCGACGTCGAGAATGAAGCGACGTGCCTGACAGGAGAGAAAATACTCAAACCGGGCATGCCCGCCGAAGTCCACATAAGAACCGACGAGCGCAGTGTCTGGTCCTACTTGATGAAGCCCCTTACCGACCAGTTTTCCAGGGCCTTCAGGCAGTAAAGCGGTTGCGAAACGCGGCCCGATCTATCGGGTCGCCGCATTTTCGAGAGCGCTGCTGAATCTGACCTCGATCGTGTCTCCCGGCACGACCTCGGTGTCTTCTTGGGCAAGCTGTTTTCGCCATTCTTCGCCGACCTTGCGAATGATCGTGACCTCGGCCTGGACCTTCTCGCCGGCAACCGGCAACGGCAGTGCGGCAGCTCCCGTGGGCTGCAACTTTTGGCTGGCGGCGCGAAGCCTTGCGCTGACGTCGGCAAGGCGCACGTTGGTATCCTTCAACTCGATCAGCAGACCCATCCGCCTTTGGTTGTCATTGCGTTCGTGCTGTCTGGCAAAATCGTCCTGCTGACGTCGTGCTCTCATAAGCTCAACCGACGTTTCGAGTGCCCGGCTGGAAGAGAGAACCAAAGCGCGCCGAACGTCGGCGAGCCGGTTGTTGGTGAGATTTCCGGACTCAAACGCTTTCCTTACGCGCGCCAGATCGTCTTCGTCCGCCTTCACCCCATCCGCTTCGGCCTGCTCGCGTTTGAGCAAGGTCTCGGTTTGTGCGGCGGCATCCTTGCCGCTTTTATCCAGAAAGCCCTGCTCTTGCTGGAAGTTGTCCAACGAGAGCTTCAGCCCTTCCGCTTCAGCCTGCGCGATCGCCGACGCAAAACTTGCCGGCAAGGGAGATCCTTGTGGTGGCTGCATGTCGAAAGTCGGTTTGTCCTGAAGTTCGGCGCGGATGCGGGCGCTATGAAAATAATCTCTCGTATATTCCCCCCAAAGCGACTCGTAATCGCGCCGCAGATCCACCGGATCTGGGCCAACCTGGTTTGCCCGGGACCGCAAAAGGCTGAAACCGCCTGACACGGCAATCGCCTGCCGCACGGTCATCAGCGGGCGGTAGGCCTGCTGTCCGGGAGTGAGCACGTCGCCGGTCACATAGATCGGCCTGTACTCCGCAACCACAGCGGTCACGTCTGTCGGCTTGATGACGATCATTTGCTCCCGCCCATCAGGCAGACGCTGGTGGAATATCTTGGTCGGCAAGATCGTCTGCATGCGCGTTTGCAGTTCAGCCGGAGTCAAGCCGCCCACCGAAACCATACCGACTTCGGGAAGCGCGATCGTGCCGTCCATCTGGACCACCGCACGTTGCGTTCGCTCCGGGATGGAGGCAATTCCAATCTCGACGGTGTCGCCGGCAGAAAGTCGATAGGCGACCCGCGGTTCCGCTGCAGCAGCCGTATCCATGGCAGCCAGCATGCCGAGCATGACAATAAGGATTCGATCAACGAGGACCATGGGCGACAATCTCCTTCTGGCTCGAATCCGGCGATACCGCGGCCGCAATCAACAGCGGAGCCAATCCTCCCGGGCGAAAGCTCATGTCATGTAACCCATTTCGTGTCGCACCCGGCCTTCGCTGAGGCGCCCTTGCCACCATCCGATGGTCCGCTCCAAGCCTTCGCGCAGGCTGGTCTGGGCACGCCATCCAGTCTTGCTTTCGAGGAGCGAAGAATCGGCCAGCAAGGCACGCACCTCGGAATTCTGCGGCCGCAGGCGGCGCTCGTCCCGGTGGATTGGTTTCTTGCAGCCACTCAACTCGATCACCAGATCCAATATGTCCGAGATCGTCACAGCGCGCTGGCTTCCGGCATTGTAGGCATGGCCAAATTCGAGCTCGGCGGAACCTGCGGTCAAAAACGCCGCCGCGGTGTCTTCCACGAAAGTAAGATCGCGGATCGGGCTTGTGTCTCCCACCATGATCGCCGGGCATTTTTTGTCGAGAGCCTGGCGTATAATGGTCGGTACGATGGCCCGCTCACTCTGGCGCGGGCCGTACGTATTGAAGGGCCGCATGATGACCACGGGGATGTCGAACGATCTGGCGTAGGACTCCGCCATCATGTCCGCGCCGATCTTGGATGCCGAATATGGTGACTGTCCCTGCAACGGGTGGGATTCGCTGATAGGCATTGTCAGCGCGGTGCCGTAAACCTCGCTTGTCGAAGTGTGCACTACACGCTCCGTCTCCCATTGGCGCGCCGCTTCGAGAACGTTGACCGTGCCCAGGATGTTGGTCTCCACATAGGACTGGGCAGCGGCATACGAATACGGGATAGCTATCAGTGCGGCGAGATGAAACACGACCGCCTGGCCACGCACGATCCGGTTAAGGAACGCGCTGTCGCGAACATCGCCGCGGACGAGATTCAACTGGCGTCGTATGGTGTCGGGCAAATCGTCCAGCCAGCCGTGGCTGTCGAAGGAATTGTAGAGTGCCAGCGCGGTGACGTCGGCGCCGCTGCGGACGAGTGCTTCGGTGAGATGAGAACCGATGAACCCGTCGGCACCCGTAACCAGAACTTTCCTGCCCTTGTATGCCATGACCCAAGCGTTCCCCCTATGACGTGAGGCACTGACTTTGCAAATCCACGAGAGCGCGGATGTCCCACCTGCTCTCAAGGTCCAATCGGCGGCGGCGAAACCACGCCAAGCACCGCCAGCAAGCCGCGCACCATCCACACAACATCGGAGCCGATCGTGCGCTGCGGATAATAGGAAAGGTCGAGCCTGGCTTTGGCAGGAAACAGAACCTGGCGATAGAACAGTAGCGGGTCCACCGATCGCGGATAGAAACGGGCTTCATGCCGGAAGAGAACCTGGGCTGGACCCAGCAAGCCTGGCTTGTATTGTAAAACGTCTTCGAAGCCCCCGTGAAAACAATCGGCGAAGGCAAGGCTCTCCGGGCGTGGCCCGATGATTGCCATCTCGCCTCTGAAGACGTTCCAAAGCTGTGGCAGTTCGTCGAACTTGGTGACGGCGAGGAACCGTCCTATCGGCGTCATGCGGCTGTCATCGGCCATGGTCAGAGCCAAGCCACCGGGGTCGCATTGCACGCTGAACTTGCGGAACTTGTACATGCGGAATGGGCGAGCACCGGCCCCGACGCGGGTCTGTGTGAAGAAGATGGGCCGTCCGCCTTCCAGCAGCAGCGCCACGGCAATCAGCAGCATCAGCGGGGCGAAGACGATCGCCGCGGCTGCAGCAATGACGAGATCGATTGCTCGTCTCGCAGACCCATGGGCGGCGCTCGAGACGTTAGACCGGTGAATGGCTAGGTCCAGGGCATTCATGCGGCTGTTCCTGTCTGAGCGCAATTATTGACCGCCGCGGCAAGAGCGACGACTACCGATTCGACCAATGGCGCGGTGATCTGCGGATGCAGCGGTACAGTCAGTTCGCGCTGCGCGAAATCTTCAGTGCGCGGTAAGTGAGTACCGGGAATGAGCTCACGATAGAGCGTCATCTGGTGCACCGGCGGGTAGTGGATAGTGGTTTGTATCCCTTGCCCGCGCAGTGCGTCGATGACGTCTTGCCTGTCGGCGTAACGTGGCAAAAGGATAGGCATGATGTGGTAGGCCGACGTCCGCGGCTCGTGGAACGGGATGGTCACGGCCGGGCAATGCTTCGCTATGAGACGGCGATACAGCATGACCAGGATACGCCTGATCTCATTCCACTCCTGCAGATTTTGCAGCTGGACCAGTCCGATCGCAGCCCGCAATTCATCCATGCGATAGTTGAATCCGAGCATGGTGACATCATACTGAGGGGTGCGGCTGTTCAGCCTTTGACGTGTCCCGGTGGTCATCCCATGTCCACGCGCCTGGCGGATTGTCTCGAGCAGACCGGCATCCCTGGCGATCACAGCCCCGCCTTCCGCCGTGGTCATGTTCTTGTTGCCGTAGAAGCTGAAGGCGGCCGCGGCACCAAATGTCCCCACCTCCTTCAAGCCCGGCGCATGCGCCGCGTCCTCGACGATGTGCAGCCCCCGGGCACGGGCGAGCCTCTGCCATTGTTCCCGATCGGCGAGGTAGCCGGCGAAATGAACGAGAATGATTGCCTTGGTGCGGGCCGTGCATTTCGCTTCGGCTTCCACGATCGACATCAGCGGCACGTCGGCTGACTCGATGTCGACGAAAACCGGCGTCGCACCGACATAGAGGACCGCATTTGCGGTCGCCACGAACGTCAAGGATGGCACCAGCACCTCGTCGCCCGGTCCGATGCCAAGTGCGTGCAAAATGAGATGAAGCGCTGCGGTGCAAGAACTGACCGCGACGCAATCCTCCGCATCATGAACGTCGGCAAAAGCTTGTTCGAAGGCTCGTACCTGCTCCCCCATGGTCAGCCAGCCGCTGTCGATGACCTTGGTCAAAGCAGTCTTCTCCGGCACACCCAAGATCGGGGCACTGACCAAGAGCATCACAACCTCCTAGACTGATAACTGTGGGAACCGGGCTCGTGACTTCATCATGCAGCCGTCGCAGTGACCTCGATCGAGGCCGACTGGTCTTCCCAGGAAATGGTCTGTGCGTTCTGAAAATCGTCGACGCGCCCGATATCGAGCCAGAGACCCTCATGTTTGTACACGTGCACGGTTGTGCCGTTCTGCATCATCTGCAGCATCAGATCGTCGAACCCAAAGGGTATGCCGGATGGGATAAACTGCAGAACATCCGGGTTCATGCAGTAAATTCCCATGCTGACCAGATGCGAAAGCGTCGGCTTCTCGCGAAAGACCTGCACGGTATTGTCGACTTCGTCGATGACGCCGAAATCCATCTTGATCAGGCGACAGGCTGTTGCGATCGTCACTGGATCGGTGTGCTTACGGTGCGCTGCTACAAATCGACTAAGGCTTAGATCCGTGAGGACATCGCCATTGAGAACGATGAATGGCTCCGTCAGTTCATCCCTGATCAAAGACAGTGGCCCGATGGTGCCAAGCGGCTCCATCTCCTGCGTATATCGAATTTTCAGGTTCCACTGCGAGCCATCTCCACACACGGTGCGGATCAAGTGGCCGAGATACCCGGTTGTAATATAAACTTCCTGAATGCCGTTGCGTCGCAACCATTTCAGAAGCATCTCGAGAACCGGCCGTGCGCCGATCGGCATGAGCGGCTTCGGCAAGACCGAAGTGAAGGGGCGGAGGCGTGTTCCCATTCCTCCACATTGAATAACCGCTTTCATCCTGGTCCTCCCTTGTTCATTCGGCCTGAACGCTATCGTCACGGGCCGGCTATCCTGCCCTGGTCAGCACCCGGGAAACGCGTTCTTGTCCCCTCAGAAGAACCGGTGAGATTTCCCGTAGAAGACCGGTGAGATTTCTCCACTGTCCCCTGATCCGGACATTGCATCTGGATGGTATGTGGCCGTCAGGGTGGATGTCGTCGTGCATTCGAATGGTAACAATTCAGCCGTTTTGCTGTTCTATATCTTTAGACCTATAGCACTGCTGAACGGCCGGCCGGTCTGTCAGCTGTCCAAAAGGTCAGAACGCATGTTCGACGACGTTCGGCGGGTTTCGCTCATAAGGGGCAAAAAAAGAGGAGCGTTTCCCGTCATTTAAGATTATATTAGAAATCTGGCGTTTGCGGTGTTGGGGGTGCCGCAGCGTCGGCTGGATGAATCGACGAGTGGATGGCCACGACTTTCAGGCCATTACCGTTCAATCCATTCAGATAGGCGTTGGGGTAGTTCAATGTATCGAATCGTCATCGCCGACGATCACGGCTTGTATCGTCGCGGCTTGCGATTGGCACTGACCGCAGGCATTCCAGGTGTGGAGATCTTTGAAGCGTCCTGTTTCGACGCGGTGCTCAGTTTGCTGGCAGAGCAGTCGTTCGTGGATCTTGCGATCCTGGATCTGAATATGCCGGGCCTGTTCAATCAAGAAGTGCTCGGCGGGATCCTGTCTGCCTATCCGGACACGCGATTTGCGATCGTTTCCGGAAACGATTCACGCTCGGAAATACTCACGGCTCTGTCGATCGGGCTTCACGGCTACATCGTAAAATCGCAGACGGACGAAGAGGTTGTTTTGGCCGTCAATGAAATCCTCTCCGGCCGCATCTATGTTCCTGCACTTCTGTCACGCCCGGGAGCGACGCAAACAACCCACGCGCATACCCATTCCGACGACAAAGGCCCACAGAGGCGTACCGCTGGCGTCAACCTTGGCAGGCTGACTTCGAGGCAAAAAGAAGTCCTCAAGCTGATGGCGGAAGGCTATTCAAACAAGGAAATTGCGCGCGATCTGGAAATCGCAGAGGCGACCACGAAAATCCACGCTGCTGCGGTTCTGCGTGAATTGGGGGTACGCAATCGGACCGAGGCTGCCGTTATGCTGAAGACTTGGCTTTCGAGACATGCCAGCTAGAGCGCCGCGCGTCCTTTTGGACGTGCAAACGGCGTCCCAAGACTCCTCATGCATTTTACTGCATATCCCAAAGCCGCGGCGCAGCTTTGGGCCGACGACATTCTTGGAAGGAACCCTGCGCATCTCAAAGGCCGCTCAGCGCGACCCGCCTTTAGATATCTGCTTTCCGATTGGAGTACTGCACTACAATCCGATTTCCTTGCGTGACAGCCGCAGCGAATACCGCAACCCTTGGTCCGATATTTCCAGCCTGGGAGAGTGACCGACAAGCGGCGCTCCATCCACTCCGATTATCATGGAACCGAAGCCATGACGGACTACGCTTGAGGTCCTACGCCGCCCCGATTCCACCCACTCGAACACGATATCACTGCCTGTTTCTTCAGGTGCGAACGTCCAGCTTACGTCGATCCGGCCTTTTGGATCGGCAAGCGCTCCATATTTCATGGAATTGGTGGCAAGCTCGTGAACGATCATTGCAAAACTCTCGGCGGCGCCTCCCGACATCGCCACGGAAGGACCGCTGACCGATATCGCACGTGTTCCAATATATGGGTGCAATTCTTGCGCAACGAGATCGTTTATCGCCCCCGATACGCTGCCGTTGCGTGAAAGAAGCAGATGGGTTGCCTCGAGCGCGCGTATCCGGTCGATCAGCATTTCCTTGTATTTGGCGACGTTGTTTCCGGGAACATCGACCATTTTCACGAGCGCCGTGATCACCGCGAAAACGTTGCCGAATCTGTGACGCTGTTCGAGCATGATGCGCTCCCGCTTCTTTGCCGCGGCGCGCAGCAGCGTGGTTTGTCGTCTCTCGCTCAGGTCGGCAGCCACTCCAAGCCGCTGTCCACCATCATCATGTCTTTCCTCCCTTCCGCGCAGCGCAACCCAGCGGATATGTCCGTCCGGTCGGCGGACGCGTATCTCAACATCGTAATTCGTGACCGATGGTGCGGCCTTTCTCGATGCCGCCAGCTTTGGCCAGTCCGCCGGATGAACGACAGCTGACAGCTCCTCCAAACTGCGGCTATTGGCCTGGGCCAGGCCGAGAATGTCCCAGAACGTGTCCGAGCCCGTGACTATCCCGCCTTTAAGGTCTATGCGCCACGTGGCCAAGCGTCCAGCAGACAGAGCGAGGTCCAGCCATTCCTTCTGGGCCCGAAGCGCTTCGTGAACAGCGCGTCGTTCCGAAATATCGTCGACCACCACGAAGATGCTCTCCGAGAGGCCACCCTCGGGCACGGACGAAGAAAGCGTTAGCCTGGCCCAGAATGCCGTACCGTCCTTTCGTGACAGACGCACCTCCGAAACGAACGAAGAAATGTCATTGCCCAGCCTCGCCAGCAATTGCGCCAAGGTATCCCGGTCGTTCGGATGGGCGAGCGTATCGAGCTGCAATTGGGCAAGCTCCTCCTCCTTGTACCCGGTCATCTCACAAAGGCGTCTGTTGGACTGCAGCAACTCACCTTTCTTGTTGGTGTTCGCGAATCCCATGGCAGCACGTTCGAAGGCCCAACGATAGCGGCTTTCGGTCGCCTCGACGGCAGCGAGCCTGGCCTCCGCGACTTCCAGCAACTCACGCAAGTCCTGCCGCAGACGATGGAAGGTCATGGCAATCACGCCACCCGAAACCAGAAGCAGGATTGCGCGTGCCCAATCTCCACTTGAAATCTGATCGTGTCCTCGTGCCCACAGCCCGACAGCCACCATCAGAATGGTCGCAGCGAGCGCCGGTACACGGTCTTCGAGATAGGCGATAATAATAATAGCCGGAATAAATTCCAGAAAACTGGCGCCTTGCCCAATATAGGCTGACGATTTTATTTCGAATATCAGTGTGGCAGCTAACACCGATGCAGAGGCAATATGAGTTAGCAATCTGCCCGACGGGTTCGAATTCGACCTGCGCGACTGCGAGCTCATGGACACAGACTACAACCTTCTGACTAGCCCGTCGAGACTAGAGCAAAAAACGTACAGCTTAGTACCACTGCCGGATTGCCATACCGCTATCATAGCGCGCATTTTATCGGACGCAGCGGGGCCTAAGAGCTGCCTTAGAACTGTCGGATCATATTAAGTTTTCAAGGTGGTGATGAACGTATTATCCGTCAGCGCATAGAAGACTAGAATCCAGCTACACATAGAAGACTACATGAATCCCGAATACTTATTTCGGGCGTGTGAAACTTTGGGTTAGGGGTAGAAAATGAATCTGATCGATAGACAGGTCGATGCTTCGAGCAATCGGTACATTGTTACGAGGACCAAGTATGATTTTGAAGCGCGGAATACGCGGCCCTCTTCTGGTCACCTTCCCGATCGCGCATCGGATCCATTGGACGCAAGGTTCGGCGAACCAAAAGGCCGCAGTCTGGAATCCATAACCGGCGTGCTTGATCGCATTGGCTGTGGCTATCTCGTGCTGAATCGCGAAAGAAAAGTAGTCGAGTGGAACGCAGCCGCCCAAACCACGCTTGAGCGCCAGGGCGAAGCGGCCGACACGGCGAGCGGACTTACGGCCGCCCTAAGGCGGCTGATCGCGAATGTTCCGGGCCAATTCCTGCCGGGCTCGTTGTCTTGGGTGGTGATCCGCAGCAGGGGCGACCGACCGGTGATACTGAACGAGAACGGCGTTATCGCTCCCGACGGAACGAGCATTGTGGCGCTGCTGGATCGCGACAACAGGTCGGGGCCAAATCCTCGGACGCTGCAAAGAATGTTTGGCTTGACGAGCGCAGAAACGCACCTCGCCTTGCGCTTGGCCCAGGGCGACGCACCTTTGGAGATCGCTCGCAGCTGGCGTCTCAGCCGCACCACGATCCGTTCCCAGCTTGCCTCGCTGTTCGCCAAGACCGAAACAAAACGCCAGGCGGAACTGGTGGCCCTTCTTGGGCGTATTTCGGTCCTGCCGTAAGGCCGGCCACTTAGATCCAATCGCCGGACGTCGGCAGCCGCCCGGGATTCAAACTGCGCAAGCTGGTGTGTCATGACTTGGCAGGTCGTGCACCGCATTGCGCACTCCACTAGGTTCGATGCGCCAGCGTAAATATCGGAAGCCGCAATCCCGGACCGGCTATTCGGTACTGTCGAACGGATTTCGAAAGGCGACAAGTGGACAACGATCTATGCAGCGATTCTGTCCTTGCCGCAGCGGAGAAGATGGAAATCGCTCGATCCCGTTCGGACCGCGCGGTGAAGAAACTTGCACGGACAGGACCGATCGTCGTCACCGGCGCCGCAGGCTTCATTGGTTTTCACGTGGCCTCACGGCTTTTGCGTCTTGGTGTCAAAGTCGTGGGCGTCGACAATTTCACGCCCTATTACGATCTGCGGCTCAAGGAAGCGCGGTTTGCACGCCTCTGTAGCGAGGCGAAGTTCACGCCGGTACGAATGGATCTGGCGGATGCCGCGCGCGTTCAGTTGCTGTTTTCAAACGTTCGCCCCTCACACCTTGTCCATCTCGCGGCTCAGGCCGGCGTGCGTCATTCACTTGTTGACCCGCACGCCTATGTGCAATCGAATATAGTGGCGTTTCTCAACGTCCTTGAGGGCTGCCGGCATCATGGCGTCAGTCATCTCGTCTACGCCTCTTCGAGCTCCGTCTACGGCTTGAATCGAACCATACCGTTTTCCGAAAACCACGGCGCCGATCATCCCGTCAGCTTCTACGCCGCCACCAAGCGTTCGAATGAATTCATGGCGCATTCATACAGCCATTTGTTCGGCCTGCCCGTGACCGGACTGCGCTTCTTCACCGTTTATGGCCCTTGGGGCAGGCCCGACATGGCCGTCTACTTGTTCACGCGCGCGATCGTCGAGAGCAAACCAATTGAAGTAGCCAATGCCGGCCGCGTGTGGCGAGATTTCACCTATATCGACGATATCGCTGAGGGCGTGGTTCGAGCACTTGCTACACCGCCGCAGCCGGATCCGAATTGGGACCCTTGCACCGCCGACCCTGCCACAAGTTCCGCGCCGTATCGCGTCTACAATATCGGCAACGACCGGCCCGAGGAGATTAACCGGCTGATTTCGATCATCGAGACCGCTCTTGGCAGCCGGGCAGTTCGCGTGGATGTGCCGTTGCCGCCTGGCGACGTTCTGGAGACGCGCGCCGACGTCAGCGATCTTCGCCAGGCCGTCGGCTTCGCCCCGGCAACACCGCTAGAGGACGGAGTGCGACGCTTTGTCGAATGGTACCGGGACTTTCATGGAACGGATGCCGCGGCCAGCGTACGGCAACAGACGTTGGTGAATGAGGCCACCGTGTAGGCCGCGGGCCCTGTCGGGCGATGATCTGCCTCTCGGCGCGTAACGCGTCGGCCACAAAGCCGCACTCGCCAGCCTCTATCCGACACAACCCTGGACTCGAAATTCCTGAACGCTGATGCCGTCGCGTATCGGGGCGCGACGGTCTCAAATCAGCGCAGGAACCAATGTCGCCGCTGGCCTTCGACTGCGTGTGTTCTGAACGATGTTAGCGCAAAGATCAGCCCAGGGATAATTTTCAGCCGTTTGCTGATGTAGATCGACATCGCCACATTCCAAATCGCCAACGCAAGCGCGAGGCCCACTGCGGCGCCCGGCGCGCCGTAGAGCGCAATTCCTGTGGCACAGCCTGTGATACTGGCCGCAGCGCCGACGATCATGGTTGCGGCTGCCGCCCATTCGTTTCCGGTCATCATCAAGAGGAGCATCTGGGGTCCGCACAGCGCGACAAAGACATATCCGAGAATGAGTATCCGCGCGACGGGTGCCGCGGTACTGAAATCCCCGCCGAACCAGTTCAACAGAGGTTCAATAATCGCAAGCATCGGGATGGCCATCGTTAGAGCCCCACCAGAGGAAAGTAGGGCGGCCCGTGAAAACAGCTGCTGCAGAGCCAGCCGATCGCCTCGGGCATGAAGGGCAGCCGCTGTCGGCGCAAACATCGTAGAGACGGCAACCAGGGAAAGGCTCACAAGCAAGGCGACGTTCAATCCCAATGCGAAAATGCCTGCTTCGCGAATGTGATGCGTCCAGCCCAGCACCATGACTCCGGCCCGGCTGATGAAAACATCGAGCCCAGCCATGAGCATCATTGGCGGAACCGCGGACCACCATTCCCGCGACTCGTCGCCTGGCTGAACCTGCCGCAAGCCAGGCGGCTGAAATTTTGTCGCCATGACGAACACCAGGCCGACCGTGATGGCTGAACTTGCCAGCACCGCCTGCATCACCAAGGGTGCGTTGGGGGTCCATGATCCGGATAAGCCCGCCATTCCCAGCAACGTCAACAAGAGGCCGTCGCGCACTATGCGTTCCGGCAGGAGGGCCGAGACACCGCCGCCGAAAGCACGAACAAGTGTTGCGCCCAAAGCGTAGGCGGTGACCAAAGGCACTGCTGCCATGCCTAGCAGCTGGCTGATTTGAAGCTCCTTGTGAGAAGGATCTGAAAAGAAAAAGATCAAGGCGGCGCCAACGATGCCGAATAGTGTCGCCGCCGCCAGCGACCTCTGCAGAGCAAACCTGATTACGCCGTGTACCAGGTCAAGCCGCCCTTTGGCACTGTAGGCGGAGACGAAACGCAACAAGGATACATGGAAACCAAGCGTTGCAAGATAGGCAAGCACCGAGGTCCAGGCCAGAACATAGGAGTAGATGCCATAGCTGGTGGAGCCAACGATGCGCGCAATCAATAACTGCGCCAAGCTGGTCAAGCCCGCACCCCCGATATAGACCAAAAGAGCGAAGATGCTGGCATAGCCGAGACCCCGGCCCGTGTCCTCCTTGTGCGGCAAAACCATATTCGTTGGAGCAACGGAGGCCGCAGGGAAGCGGGCGAGCTTCGGATCGCTGAAATCGTCGATGTCTTTTGCGCCGGCGTCGCGCATTTCATCGCCTTGATCGCCTTTGGCCGCGGACCCTGCTCCGGACTGCGAGATCGTCGATATTATCTTCCGCTCGACAGGTCGAATGCCGTGGCGGTCGTTACGCGGAATCCCGCATGTGACATTCATGATGTTCTCTCGAGCAAGAGATCCGCGCTGTCCCCAAACCGGTAGCCGGCGTGTTTCCTAAGATTGACCTGCGTGAGAACGCTGCCTACGGGGACCTGAGCCGTCTCGTCCTCCGTCAGCAACTGCAGAACACCACGCGCGATGCTGCGACGCGTCCTGGCCCAGCGAACAGCGAAAAGAACCGCGTCAGCCCAGCCCGTCAGTAGCCTGGCCTCAGGTCCTCCAAGTCCCAGGGGTCCATTTATGATGACGATGCTGTACATCGAGCGCAGCTCATCTGTGACCAGGGAACCGTCGATCATGGACAGTTGCGGCAGCAGATCCTCTGATGGTGCGAGTGCCATGAAGTCGATTCCAATTTCAGGCATTCCCGTGACCGCGTCGTGCAGCGGACAACGGTCGCTCATATAGTCTCCAAAGGATTTATGCGGCTTGAACGCACCGAATTCGTTCAGAAACTCGTTCGTGAGGCGGGCGCCCGTGCCATCAAGATCGAGAAAAAGCACTCGTCCCCCAAGTCGGGTAGCTGCCAAGGCGAGGCTCCATGCGAGCTCGGTCTTGCCATCATGCCGGACGCTGGACGTGACGAGGATGACGTGCGACGCACGGCCTCTCGCTTTGTTGAGAGCCACGGTGACAAGGAGAGAAGTGACGGCTCGGCTGTAGCTGCAGTTTTGCTGGCCGAGAACCAGCTGCTGTAGTCGTTTCGCGTGTATTGTGGGCGCTTCCGGTATCAGCCCCAGGCACGGAACCCTGAGCGCGGCTTCAGCTTCGGCCCCGCCGCGCAAGGTCTGATTGAGACGGCTGCGGACCAAGACGAAGACCCCGCCAATGAGGCCAAACACGATCATGCCGGGCGGAATAAGAAAGATGGGCGGCAGGGTTTTTGGATTCGTTGGCGGCCATGCCGCTGAAAGGATCGAGACCCCGGGCAAGGGAGTTGCGATGCGCTGCACCAGATCCTGTTGTTGGGTGAGAAGCTGGTTGTATCGCTGCGTCAGGATGCTGACCTGCGGCTCGAGCGCACGCAAGCCGGAAAGCCGGCCGGCTGTGTCGGCCACCACCGCATCGAGCACATTCTTACGGCCCTCCAGAGCAGCGATCTGGGCACGGTAGATGTTCCCCTCCGCCGCAATGCGAGCAGTGCCTTGTTCGATCTCGCCGTTGATCGCAGTGCTAAGGCCCGCATCCGCATTGTCGTTGGCTTGGCGGGCCGCCATGTCGGCCAATACCGGAGACCCGATCGCTTCGGCGAGCGCCGCGACCGATGCTCCTTCCTCTCGCAAAGCCTCGATGTGCTGAAGGTGAGATTCCGTCGCTGAGAGATCCGCTTTCGACAAGGATATCTGCTGACTAAGTTCGGCTGTCTCCTTGGCAGCGTTATCCGCCGCACCTTGATCGACCGCGCCATGGCTCAGTCGATACTTTTCCAGGCGGTCGGTCGCTTTCGCCAGGTCGCTTTGTACGACCGGCAGGCTGGCGACGATCGAGGCGAGTTCCAGCCTGTCTGACGCCCTGCGCTTCTGTGCGAGATCGTCGATGTATACTTGGACGAACGTATTGGCCACCAGGGCGGCTCGCGCCGGATCGTCGTCGGTGAAGCCGACGGTGATCACCCTTGATCTCAGTTCCTGTCCAACCCTCATGCCCTTCCGCAATGCCTTGAGTTCGGCTGCATCGGCCGCCTCCGGCCTGCCCTGCGGCCAAATCCTTTCTAGCAGACCAGCTGCGAAGGTGCGTATGTTCTGCAGGTTGCCGCCTACCGGGGCGGCGCGGGAATTTCCGACATCACCTTGCTCAGCAATGTTGCCGATCTTTGTCTCGCGTAGGGCTGCCACCAGGCGACGCAGATGCCCCTGCGAAGAGAGCATGGTTAAGTGGTCATCAATGCTCGCATCCAGCATCTCCTGAGCAGAATCCGCACCTCCGGGAGCCGCGTTCCTGCCAGGAGCATCGACAATCACCTGTGCGGTCGCCTCGAACAGGACAGGACGCACAAAACCCGCAAGCCCAGCCAACACTCCGCCCAAAATCACCATTGCAAGCAGGAACCATTTTCTCCTCGCGATGGTAATGAGGAGTTGATGGAAGGGGGTCTGCGCGTCGACCTGTTCGCGCAGGAATGGCCTCATGCGCGGATTGATCTCGCGCGTCGGCACGTGCATTTCAGTGGCGCGCGGAAGGTGAATTCGGCTGACTATGGAACCTTCCATCTCATACTCCTGTCAGTTCGAGCGCTGTGGACATGCCCGTTGCCGGCCCGGCGGACCGCCCGGCCTCGTTGCGCCAGGCCTGGAACATCAACGCGGGCCACAAATCGCGAGAATGATCCTGTCTTCCGTCAAGATGGTCGCGCCAGCAGGTTTCGACCTTCGCAAAGTCGAAGATCCCATCTCCGGAGAGGCGTATATCGGCGACTAGATCGCTGGCCCAGATGCGCAACGGGCCGCTCAGCCAGACTGCTATGGGAACATCGAAACCCTGCTTCGGCCGGTCGATCAGCCGTTGCGGAACATAGCGGCTAAGCAGCTGACGAAGAAGCCACTTGCCTTTGCCATTGCGGACCTTCGCATGTGCCGGCAGCCGCCAGGCGAATTCGACAACCCGATGGTCGAGAAGCGGGCACCGGCCTTCGAGGCTATTGGCCATGCTGGCGCGGTCCAACTTCACCAATATATCGTCGGGCAGGTAACCGGCCATGTCGTCGTACAAGAGACGGGACAGCAGGCCATCAAGCCGGGGGGACCCTTGAATTGATGTGGGCGGCGTGTGGAGTGCGAGGCTCCCGGTCGATGCTCCGGTCAGCCGTCGATGCAATTCGTCCTCATCTGACGCAGCGAGCAGCCGAGCGAGGCGATGCAGCCGGTCGCTCCGCAGCGCGTGCCGTCCACTCGCCGAAAGCGGCAGCTTGCCGACGAAATCGTGACGCGCTGCACGGGCCAGCAATCCGACCCCTGCAGCAAGCGCGTGACGCAGCGGCGACGGCAGCGCATGCTGTCGTTTCAACCGCGCAGCCATGAAATGACGGGCGTAACCGGCGAAGCATTCATCGCCACCGTCGCCTGATAGGGCCACCGTAACGTGTTGGCGAGCGAGCCGCGCCACGAGCAAAGTCGGTATCTGCGATTCATCGGCGAACGGCTCATCCCAGATCCGCGGCAGTTCCGGAATGACTTCACGCGCAGCGGCTGCTGAAAGGTGGAGTTCAGTATGATCGGTGCCCAGGTGCCGCGCGACCTCCGCCGCGTGGGGAGCCTCATCAAACCCGCCTTCTCCGAAAGCGATCGTGAATGTGCGCACCGGTTTTGGCGATTGGGCCTGCATCAGCGCCACAACCGTGGAGCTGTCGAGGCCACCAGACAGAAAGGCACCCAGCGGCACATCGGCTATCATGCGTTCCCGGACGGCAAGTCGAAGCAGGTCGTCGAGTCCATCGGTCAGTTCTTCGTCGGTACCGGCGATTAGATTCTGTCGACCGTTCGCGGCGACTTCAGGCAGCGACCACCAGTGTCGGGCGCGTTGCGAAAGGGATGCGGCGCTGCGCGCCTCGGCAAAATCCGCCGCCGTCACGGACAGGACCGAGCCCGGAGGTAGCTTGAACACGCCTCGCCAGATGCAACAGTTACCCGGTACCCATCCCTTCGAAAGCATTGTCGCGGCCGCGTCGAGATCGAGCTCCTGACAGAAACCTGGAAAACGATGGATTGCCTTCAACTCGGAGGCAAAAACGAGCGCATCGCGCGTTGCAGCAACATAGAGCGGCTTCTTGCCCATTCGGTCGCGGGCGAGATGGAGGGTCCTGGTCTTTAGATCCCACAATCCAAATGCGAACATGCCAGCGAGGCGCGTGAGTGCGGTGTCGAGACCCCAGCTCTCGATTGCGCACAGCATCACTTCGGTATCGCTGGCGCCACGGAACCGATGGCCAGCGTCTTCAAGCTCGCGGCGCAGATCGCGGAAATTGTAGATCTCGCCGTTGAAGGTAATGGCATATCGGCCACTTGCCGAATGCATCGGCTGGCGTCCTGCTTCCGATAGGTCGACTATAGCCAAACGCCTGTGGCCGAAGGCAATGCCGGCTTCGCGATTGATCCAGAAGCCTTCGCCATCAGGCCCACGATGACGAAGGGCCGTCGTCATCTGGCCAATTGCCCTGAGCGGCTTGATGTTGGCGGCATCGGGTGCAAGGAGAATTCCGGTAATCCCACACATGCCATCACCTCAGGTCGCTAGAGGTTGCCGAAATCGTTCGCGGCGTTCCGGCAACAAGGCAAATGGTAAGCGCAAACCACACGATTGGATGGCGGATGATCAGATGTGGCATTCCGAAGATGACGATCGACACCACCAGCACGAACAGGGCATCGAGCTTCGCACGCCATGCGCATAAAGCCGCCGCGCCGACAATCCAGACCAGGGCCAGGACCGCAACCAAACCACCTTGAGTGTACAGATCGAGAATCGTGTTGTGAGCCTCGAAAGGCCGGGGCAGAAATTGGCTGTAGGAAATGGGCGGGCGCTCCAGATGCGGGCCAGGACCAAGGCCCAGGGATCCTGACGTTAGGCCCTTGGCCAATGCATCTCCCCAGAGATGGATTCGAAGTGCAGCGGTTTCGGCGGTCGCTTCGCCGCCCTTGTCCTTGGTAAGACTCAAGGCGAACTGTTCGACGCTGCCCACCTCCGTGACGATGTAAGGCGTCATCGACATGGCCAACGGAAGGAAGCCAATCATCAGCAGGAGGGTAACTTGCCGGGACAGGCTGACCTTGCCGTCACCGGCTGCGAGCCATGTCCGAACCCGCAGCCCAAGAAATATCAGGCCGACCAGGACCGTCGTGTAAAGATAGGTATCACTCTTCGTCAGCCTTCCGACATAGATGGTCAGGATAAGGCTGCTGAGCCCGGCCAACCTCGCCCACGGCTTGCTTGTAGTCGTCGCAAGATGCAAGGCGAGCGGACCAAGGAGTGCGCAATAGAGCGCGAGCTGGTTGGGGTTCTCGGACCAGCCTCGGAAGCGATCCCAGTACCAGGGATCGACGCCGGATTGGTGGATCCAACCCCATCCAAGTGCCAGCTGAACAATAAAGCATGCATTCGCAATAGCGACCACCCACCAGGCAGCACTGCGCAGACGGCGATCCGCGTCGGGCTCCGCGGCGGCCAGGCAGGTGACGCAGATCAGCAGCAGGTAGGCTACCATATCGTGCATCACCACCGACAGATACAGTACCGTGGTCAGGTAGCCAACGATGGTGCCAATACCCAGAGCGAGCGTGATGATCAGCCAGAAGCCCGCAACACGGATCAGGGCGGGCCTGACTACCAAGTGACCGCCGGCGAGCACCCGCCCGATCGACAGCATGATCCAAAGCGCGAGAAACAATTCGCCATAGCCGTAGGGCAAGCCCGGAACTGAGAGCTGCGCCGCATACGACATGGCCACGCCGCAGGCCAGGATCGCGTCCCGGATCATCGGCGCGCTCCACCCGATCCGCGGTTTGCAGCAGGCTCTTCAAGCAACACCGGCGATGCCGGTCGAGCGAAGCCGCCCTGGGATTTGGCACTAAGGACATTGTCGTAGAGATCGCAATATTGCTCGACCACCCAGGGCAGCGAGAACTGCGTCCGGACGAGCTCGACAGAGCGAGCGCCCATGGTCCGTCCTTTCCGGCGGTCGGACAGGACCTCTGTAATTCGAGAGGCAAGGCCGTTCGCATCGTGCGGGGGGACGAGATGGCCGTTCCATCCGTCCTCGACCACCTCATTGCAACCAGGCATCATCGAGGCGACGATAGGCAATCCCGCGAGCCCTGCCTCCAGCAGGACGCGCGGAATCCCTTCTCGGTATTGTGTTGGAAAGGCGAACAGATCGGCCATGCCAAGAAGCGCAGGAACGTCGCGTCGTGGACCCAAGGCGATGACATGCGGCACATGTCGATCGATCTCAGCCTTGTCCACTGCAAATGGGCCCTCGGATTCCAATGGGCCGACAAGCACGAAACGGGCATTGGGCCTTTCCGACAGGATGCGAGGGACTGCCTTGAGGAGTGTCGGGATGCCTTTCTGGCGCGTTAGCCGGCCGACAAAAATTACGATCTCGGCGGATTGGAGCCCAAGCTCTTCGCGCATTTTCATCGCCGACGGGGCAAGATGCCTTGCCATGGCGAACGCATCGACGTCGATTCCAGAACTGCGGATCACTCGTCCGCTGCCGCGTCCGATCAGTCGGTAGCGTTCAAAGAATGCCTGATCATCCCGATTCTGGAACACCGTAGCCGCCGTCCATAACGACGAAAGCCATTGCAGTCCGCAAAAGATTGGGCGCAGGGCAAGGGCGCGCGGTTCCAGCGACGAGAATGTCCAGCCCAGACCGTTGATAGTGCGCACGACTGGAACGCTTCCGCGCACCGCAAGTGGCGTCACCAGGTTGGGCTTGGTGTCGAAGCTTTGGATAATGTCCGGCCGGAGTTCCGCCATCAGCTTTTGAATGGTTCTGATGGCGGCCCATTCTCCGCTGCTGCTGGAAAATCGGTCGAAACCGTAGCTGCGATGCGGAATGCCATGCCGCAGGAATGCGGCTTCACCGCCGCTCGACACCGCAGTAACACGGAATCCCTTCTCTCGCAGCGACATCAAGAACGGAATTCGCAGGGCATGATCCTCGCCTCCGACACACACCAGATGCGGATTCATCCTGCGTCTCCTGACCGTTCGCTGTAGCCCGATCGCGCGAAGTGGCCGGCCCTTGAATTTGCTTTCATGGTGTTGGTTTCGCTACCCATCTCGCCCAGGTCACGGTAGGGGCAGGTCTTGCCACTGTCCTCGTCTGTTTAAATGACGCAAACCCTGTCCCGGCAGCGGGCCGCCGTACCCAGCCGGTTCAGGTCGCCGCGCGTTGCATCAAAGAGGTCGGCACTGCCCGGGTGCCGAGCGCAGAGTGGTCCGCAGACAAACGGCTCGCGCTGCGCGGCACACTTTCCTGTCATTGCTGGCTGTCGTCGGAAAGCCGCCTACTTTAGCGCGGCTCCCATCATCGTCTGGATGCGCGAAGTTTGACCACGCGGGAGGTGATCGTCCGTGCCTCCGAGGCTAGCAGGATTGGAATGCCGTCGCGAACCGGATAGGCAAGTCCTGCGCTCTTCGAAACGAGTTCATCGCGATCCGAATCCCAGGCAAGTGAGCCCTTGGTCATTGGGCATACCAACCATTCTAACAACTCAGGGTTGAAAGAGGCATTCTCTTCGGCTCGCTTATCCGTATCCATCTGCTATTCCTTTCTCGGCCGTGACATCAACAGTGAGCTCCGGCGCGAGCGCCCTTGGCGATACAAGCCGTCACCCGACGTCATCGCTGTAATTCGTAGGATTCCGGCAAGTGTCATAAGCCTTGCAAACTGCACAATCACGCTAGGTGCAGGCTTGGCCACTGTCGTCGTCCGTTTGAATGAATCGACATCGAACGGAGCCGTATGGCGGCGAAGTTGAACGTGAGGCGTTAAAAGCGTGAATGGAGCAAGCACGATCGGCGATATCGCCATAGGCGACCGGAACGTTTCGTTATTGAAGACCGCTCGCGGCTAATGCTCTCGAGCCGGTGTCTGATCCTTTCGGCCAGTCAATACGGGCGACGAAATCGTAAACCGGGCCGCCGGGTATTCCCCAATTGCTTGACCAGATCACCTGTGAACCGTCCGGGGACGGCGAGGCGTGGGTCTCACTCCAGTAGTCGAATGGAACGTTCTTCGTCTGCACAATGCGCCGGACCTCTCCGCTGCCGTCGATGCGCAACGCGATGACTTCCCGCGCATACGGCGCCCAAGCCGGATATTTCGATACTTCGTCCGGATTGCCCGAATAGGTAAGGAACACCCAACCGGGCCTGTCCAGCGACCTGAGCGATGCATGCTGTGCTTCACCATATCTCATGAGCGAGGTGACTTTCCCATCTGACAGCCTTCGCTTGATCACCTGGTATATGTCTGGATCGGACTTACTGATCCCCACATAGATTTCGCTGCCGTCGGCATCGACGGTCATGTCGCCATGGCCAGGCCGATGATGCTCAGTCCATTTCTGGCGCAGAACGCCGTCAACAGAAAAGATGAACGTCTGTTCAGTGTCGTCTTTCAGGTTCTGAATGCATAAGATGTTGACGCCCAGCGGCGAGATTGAGCAGGCGCCGTTGGCTCCGACAAGCTGTGCGAGATCGATTTCCGGAAATTTCCGCCGCTGTCTGAGATCGTAGGCAAAGACGACCGCTTTGCCGTCCCGGCGAACCGCGCGTACGGCAATACGGCTGCCATCACGGCTTGGATTACCTTTGTATGGCCCGAACTGGAGATTGCTACTGTCAGCCGAAACAAACAGGACCTCCTCATGATTGGTGCGTGGCGCCCAGGTCGAGATTTTCCGACCACCGACGCAGATCATCAGGTCGGGATCGTGAGGATGCCATTCGCATTCGGTCGATCGATCACGGCGAAAAAGCGGGGCGTACGTGCGCCCATCCAGGAAGCATAAGCCGCCGCAGCCGTTGCTGATGACAAGAAGGCTCTGATCCGAATTCCAGGCCTGGGCGCTCGAATAGCGGTGGCTGCAATATTTGCTCCCGCATGCGATGCCGGCGCCGAGGATTCCGGGTTTGGTTATTCGGGTGAAAGTTGTGCCAAATGCCGCATCCTTCGCGGCGTGCAGGTAATCCGGCAGGTCCATGGCTACCGGCGCGACGAACTTTGTCGATGCGACGTCCTCTCCACTCACCGCCCCGTGGATAACTATGGATATCGCGCTGACAGCAGCTAACGTCAACGCCAAGGCAGTCTGGTAGCGAGAAAAGCGCATGTCATGTCAACTCGCGCGGTTCCTTTTCAATAATTCGATTTTCCATATTATTGGATATCTCTTGTCGACGCTTCAAAACCGCATCTCTCTAAGCTTCAACTCTTTTAAATTTCGCCCGCGTCGCGCCGAACTTGTCGACTACTCCACGCGCTATCATTTCTGTGGCGGCTGTGAGCCCGTTCGAATCTAAACTTTCGACGCAAGTTGTTGGCACGGGAAACGATCCAAGTTGTTCCCCAATGAGATTAACGTGGTCAATATGATCAAGACTGCTCTGCAGATCGACTTCGAGGAACTTCTGAATGATACCGAGGTTACGCCGGCGTTCCTTCAGACGGACCTCTAGAATTTCCCTTGGCGCCTGCAATCGGACAAGCAGATCCGGTTTGGGTAGAAGCTCGAGCGCGCGCGACACCCTTTCACGATCCGTTATGCCGCTGAACAAAACCAGTGAACATACGAATTGCACCATACCCTGGTCAAAAATTGAGATCGTGTCATTGGACGCTATTGCCGCGCGCCAAGCTTGAAGAAGAGCTTCAAGATGCCAGTTCAGGCGAGCCGCCCACAGCTCATTCTTGGGTGGAAGAATCTTAAGCACTTCTGCACCGAGAGAACGCTGTCCGATCCACTTTGAATGCAAGCCGGAGACCAGTTTGAAGGCGGCCCTTCTAACCGGATGTCGGCGGTCACCGGTCTGCAAAACAACACAGTAGCCCTGAGCTCGCAAAACGTGCACCAGCTCGGACGCTAACGTCGTCTTACCAGCACCGGACGGCCCAAATAGCTCCAAGATCATCTTTCAATCCAGACTGAGGGAAGCCTACTGGCAGTGACGTCATGTCCATTTGCTGAAGCGAACGCCCATCTCTTCCTGGGATGTCTAGCCGACGAGCCAGGAATCCGCGCCATCCGTATGAATGACGGTGTGGTCACGTTAGGATATCGACGGACGCCAAAATCGTGAACGGAAGGAGTGCGTTTCGGTCACTATCCTTCCGGATTGCCTACCGTCCGTTTACCGTTCCGTCTCCGAAAGGGGTGTGCAGTAGCCCTATTCCCCAGCACACTTCCGCGAGGGCGCGGCAGTCATGAGTTCGGCATGTCTCATCCGTTCGAGGGATGCGAGACACCCAGCCTTCTGGAAACCTTCTCTGTGATGAACGCAGCCAACTGGCCGTTTATCCCCTCTATCGCCAATAGGGCAGCTTGGTCGGCTATCCAATGAACGTATCGGACAAAAATCTTCGATCTCATCTGCAGGAGAAATCGTATGAAAGCAGGCATATGAGCGAGAACCTCGAGCCACATCAGACGGCAGCGGCAAATACGGCTATACCTGCCAATTACAACGCCAAGGTCGCGGCAGTCGCGGCCTATGAGCTCCCGACAAAACAGAGATATCAAGATCCGAGTTTTGCGAGCTGGTACCTGAACGGCTATGCAGGCCGGTTGAAGCTGTCCACCGTTGCGTCATACGTCATTGCGCGACGGGAGCAACGCTGCATCGCCAAGGCGCTGGAGAGGTGCAGCCCGCCTCCATCTCAGGTGCTCGATATCCCATGCGGAACCGGGAAGCTGGCCGGCGTGCTGGGCCAGCATAATTGTCGGGTGCTGGCTGCAGACATTTCAATGGAAATGATGGCCTTGGCTAAATCAGCATATGAAGGTCAATCAGGATTTCGGGGATTCATCCGATGTGACGTGACGCAGCTGCCGTTCGCCGACGAAAGCTTTGACACGGTGGTCTGCCTTCGCCTCATTCACCTTATCCCGCCACATCTCAGGCGCGACATTATCATTGAGCTCGCGCGCGTTGCCAGCCGTCGCCTGATCGTATCCTACGGCCTTGGCACCCGCCTCCAGAGAATACGGCTAAGGCTGCGGAAGATGATCACCGGAAGGATGTCGGCGCCTCATCCCGTCAATCTCACCGTTGCACGACAGGATTTCGCGGCGGCGGGGCTCAAGCTGGTACGCTCTTTTAGCGTCCTGCGGTTCCTGTCCTGCGAGCAGCTGTTCGTACTTGAGAAGGTAAAGGCTTGGCCTGCCGCCGGTGTGCAGTCTTCGCGTTAGCACTGGTATTGCGGATCAGGCCGCTGATGGTTGTCAAAAGCTGAAACGGCTGCGGGAGGTAGCTGTGGAACCGGCAGGCAAGGCCATTCCGGCGCGCATGGCATCACTCGACCTGCTGCGCCTGGCTGCAGCCCTCGCGGTCGTGCTCTTTCACTATCTTTTTGGCGGCGCGATCGCGGGCAATCTCGACGTGGAATATCCTGCCGCAGCACCTTATGCCATCTACGGCTATCTCGGCGTCAATCTGTTTTTCCTGATCAGCGGTTTCGTCATCGCGTGGTCGGCCGAAGGTCGAACCTGGCAGGAATTCGCGGTCGCCCGCTTCGCCCGGATTTATCCCGGATTCCTCGTCTGCATGACCGCGACGTTTGTTGTTCTCGTCGTCGCCAAAGATCAGCGTTTTCCGACCGATGTTCCAACCTATGTAGCCAATCTTTCCATATTCGCCCGCCTCTTCGGCAGGCCGTCCATGGATGGCGTCTACTGGTCGATCATGCTCGAGATCCTGTTCTACGGCTGGGTTGCAGTGCTGATCTTTGCCGGCGCCTTTCAGCGCTGGAAAATACCCATCGCGGCCATCTGGCTCGCAATTTCGGCAACCAACGAGTTCTTCTTTGGGAACCCGGTGATACGCATTCTCTTCATTACAAACTATGCGCCTTTGTTTGCCGCCGGCATCCTCGCGGAAGACATCGTTGCAAGGGGCCGTTCACCGGCTGCGTTCCTGTTTCTTGCCGTCGCGTTCCTGGTGTCTTGCCAGACCGCAATGTTCTCTCATAACTGGATGCAGGAGCACTTTGGCGCAGCCATTTCGTATCCGGCCCTCCTCGCTGCCAATATAGTGGTCTACGGAGTCTTCGCTGGCGCGATATTGCTCCGCTCCGTGATTGCTCCATCCAAGGCTAGCATGATGCTCGGAGGGTTGACTTATCCGCTGTATCTTTTGCACCAGTATATCGGCTACATTTCGCTTAACGCGCTGGCGCCTCATGTCGGCAAGAACGCCGCATTCTTCGTCGTGTTGGCCGGGGTCCTCCTTGCCTCTTTTATCGTCTGGCGCTTCATCGAGACGCCGGTACGCAAGCCGCTCGTCCGCGCCCTGGTGTCTGGGATATATCGCCTTGCACCAGCCTCGCGGCCAATCCGGCCAACCTCTTCCGCGCGAACGTCATGATCAGGAGCTTTCGGCGGATGCCGCAGAAGATGTTTGAGTCCAACCGTCGCCTCGCGGAAAAGGCAACTGGGTAGCCCCACGACGCCTGCGCAAGCGAATACATGATCTGTGGGTCAATCCGCAGGCGAGCAGCAGGCCGGCGATCAGGCGAGACAGCACCGGGGTTCCTTCCAAGCCGCCGATGTTGCACGGCACCGCTGTTGCGGCAATGCCGGCTGCGAGGCGCATTCGCATTTCGGAGAAGCGCCGTCTAGATCGGCAGCTTCGTCGATTGCGTCACATTTTGTTCTTGCTTTGTGCCGGCAGCTATGCTAGTAATTTGGGTACGGTGCAGATTCGCACTGACGACCCGCCGCTAGGCGGGTTTTGTTTTTGGTCTGGTTTTCAGATTTCCCGGCCGTCCTGCATCGGACGGCTTCTCGACCGCGCCATTCGAGCCAAGCTCCACACGGTCGGATCAAGTTAGCCGAGTCTTATCCCGAATAGAACCATCCTTGGCTGGTCGTCGATACCGTTGCGGAAACGAGTTCGAAGGGAGCGCCCCTCCAACGCTCAATCCTACTTCAAACCTCAATATTTCTGTCAGAGGGTGTCGGTATGTGATTTGGCGCTAATATACGCCGTCTGTAAGTAGGCACGGTCGAAACAGAAAAAGGAATATTGGATGACAACTCTGCATTACACGTCAGGTGGATCGGGCACGGAAATTTCGCAAGCCGGATTCAATCTGGCCGACGTTTCATCTGTTGACCAACTCAATGCGCTGCCGGACGGTATGAAGGGCTTGGTCTACCTCAACGAAACCGACGGAGCGACGTCGTCCTTTATCGACAAGATCACGCCTTTCATCGGCAATCCGAAGCTGTTCGGATTCTTCCTTGTCGACGAGCCGGATCCCACCGGCCAATGGGGCACCTACGCCTCCGCCGCGAATCTGAAGGCAGAATCCGACTGGATTCACGCCAATGTGCCGGACGCCAAGACCTACATCACGATGATGAGCTTGGGGACGTCCGCGAATCCGGATTTTTCGAACACGTACAATCCCGCCAATACCGGTATCGATTACTACGGCGTGGATGTCTATCCTGTCCGCACGGATGGCGCGGTCGACTATAACATGATCGACAAATTCGTCGCTGCCGCTCAGGCATCGGGCATCCCGACGAGCAAGATCATTCCAGGCTACCAGACGTTTGGCGGTGGCGACTATAACACCGACATGGGTGGCAAATATGTCGTGCCCACCGCCGCCCAGATGGAAACCATGATGGACCACTGGGCCAAGCTGGTTCCGTCACCCGCCTTCGAGTACGCGTACGCCTGGGGTTCACAGCGAGGCGACACCGCGCTTGAGAGCTCCCCGGAACTGCAGGCCGTTTTCCGGCAACACAATCTCAGCACCGCCGGGACTGCTCCTTCCGAAGCTGCGGCCACCGATCCCATTTCTACGGCGACGGTCCCTTCCGAGGCCACCACCGGCGATAGCACCTCGACCGCCACAGCCCCTTCCGAAGCCACCTCCAGCGGCGGCACCTCGACCGCCACAGCCCCTTCCGAAGCCACCTCCAGCGGCAGCACCTCGACCGCCACAGCCCCTTCCGAAGCCACCTCCAGCGGCGGCACCTCGACCGCCACAGTCCCTTCCGAAGCCACCTCCAGCGGCGGCACCTCGACCGCCACCGCCCCTTCCGAAGCCACCTCCAGCGGCAGCACGTCGACCGCCACAGCCCCGGCCGAAGCCACCTCCAGCGGCAGCACGTCGACCGCCACAGCCCCGGCCGAAGCCACCTCCAGCGGCGGCACCTCGACCGCCACAGCCCCGGCCGGGACCATCACCGGCGGCAGCACCTCGACTGCCACCGCCCCTTCCGAAGCCACCACCGGCGATAGCAATCATGGCAAGACCACGATGTCGCATCTCCTCGCCGGCAACGGCGGTTCGATTACTACCGCCGCCTCCGGCGCTACCGCCAGCGATGGCAGTCATGGCAAGACCGCGCTGTCGCCCCTCCTCGCCAGCGACGGCAGTTCGACTACTACCGCCGCCTCCGGCGCTACCACCAGCGATGGCAGTCATGGCAAGACCGCGCTGTCGCCCCTCCTCGCCAGCGACGGCAGTTCGCCTGATACCGCCGCCTCCGGCGCTATCACCAGCGATGGCAGCCATGGCAAGACCGCGCTTTCTCACCTCCTCGCCAGCGACGGCAGTTCGACTGCTACCGCCGCCTCCGGTGCCACCACCAGCGATGGCAGTCATGACAAGACCGCGCTTTCTCACCTCCTCGCCAGCGATGGCAGTTCGACTGACACCACCCACGATAATGCCGGCGACAAGGTAAGCGAGGGCAGCAGCGTTGACCGCATATTGGCCTCGTTGAGCCATTCTCTTTCGGCCGGCTCGGAACTTCTCCCGACCAACGATCCATCCGACAAGACGGCAACCAGCCTGATCCGCCACGGGTTCGCGCAAACCGTCCAGCCCGATGAAAGTGTCGGCGCCCAGGCAAAAAACGGCGCCGCCGCCGAGATCATGTCTGGCCACGGAGGCAACGATGCCTTCGACTTCAGCAAGCTTCAGGACAAGCTCCACCTCGATCAAGCCGCTCTTACCGAGCTTAAGTCGGGCGGGCTTTCATTGCATACTTCCCCTGCTGGTACGGCCACGGATGATGGTTCCCACCACATCATCTTTGACAGCTCAACCGGGTCGCTCTCTCTCGACAGCGACGCGGTCGGCGGCGCAGCTCAAGCGCAGCTCGCTACCCATCTCCCGTTGCAGCATCACTCTTTGATCTGAAAACCGGAGCGGCGGACCTTCAACTCGAGCGTGTCCGCCGCTCCGTCCGTGTTCAAATTGCGCCACGGAAGCTTGACTAAGAAAAATGCGATATCGGCAGACATCAGAGAGATCGAAGTTGGTCGTATTATCGCCAATGCGAATTCCGGATTCACCACACCCTACGCAGTCTCGGCAATTTTCAGCACTGCGTCGATCTCGGCCATCACCGTTGCCGGCAGCGGCCCTTTCTCCAGCGCACCGAGATTGTCCTCGACCTGCTCAGGCCGCGTGAAGCCGGGAACCGGCAAGGCGATTGCCGACTTGGCGAGTATCCAGCCGAGCGCGCCTTGCGCAAGCGTGCGTCCGCCCGAGGTGAGCAGGTCGCGGATTGCCGAGAGCCTTGACAGATAGTGCGGGTTGGCGGCGCCATCCCTGAAAAACACCATCCATTCGGCATTCCCGCCGCGCACATCGTTGGTGGGCAGCCGCATGGCCGGCGTGTATTTGCCGGTGAGCAGCCCCATTGCCAGCGGCAGCCGGCTGAACGAGACGAGGTTCTCGCGCGCCGCAACGGCCATCAGCTCGTTCGCGGGGGTAAACACATTGAAGTCGTTCTCTACGGCGACGAACCCCTCGCGCGGCGCGTAGGCGGCAAGCCGTTCGCGGTGATCGGTGCTCCAGCCGAAGCCGCCGATCTTCCCCTCCTGGCGCAACAGGCCGAGCGTATCGAACACCTCGCCGGCGCGCTCGATCGGATACTCGTTGATATGTAGCAGCACGACGTCGATACAATCCCGCTGCAGGCGCTGCCGCGAATTGTCGATCGATGTCCGGATTGCCGCGACAGAGGCATCCTCGGGTGCGATCTTACGCGTTTCGGGATCGCCGAAATAGCCGACCTTGGTGACGATGACGGCTTCGTCCTTACCCCTCAATGCCCGCCCGAGGATCAGTTCGGCATTGCCGGCGCCGTAGGCGGCAGCCGTGTCGAACACCCGCGCGCCGATCTCATAAGCCATCGCCAGCGCGGCTTGCGACCTGATATCGTCGACCTCGCCATAGATTGTCGCCGTGTCACGCCAACGCGCGGGGCCACCCGCCGCCCAAGTGCCGATGCCGATGCGCGGTACCGAGCGGCCATCCCAAAGCATCATCATCTGCATGCCCGGCTCCTCAACGACGCAAGCTGGCGTGGCGGGCACGCTCGCGGATCTCTTCGCGAGAAATGCCGGCATCCGCCAGTGTGCTGTCCCGGGCCTGCCTCAAGCTCGCAAGCGTCTGGCGATAGGCAATCCAGCGGGCGAAACGGTATCGAAGTTCATCCAACATGATCGTCTCCTTTGGCACTCAGAATGCCCGCCTGGGTTGGTCGAAAGCGCAAAGCCTCTGCGCGAATCGCATGCGCGATCGAAAGGGCTGCGCTCGGTTCTTAGCCAGCCGAGGCGCTTGTCCCTGTCCCGCCAGGCAGGATTGTCCAACGCCTCCAATGCCTGCATACTTGCGCACGATGCCCGCTTTGCGCTACAGCCACGGTCGCAAGGAGTTTTTCATTTCTGCAAAATGGATATCGGCTGGGACGATCTAAGGTTGTTTCTCGACGTTGCGCGGCTGGGTGGCTTGAGCGCAGCGACGGGAACCACGCGCCTCAGCGCAGCCACCCTTGGACGACGCGTCACCGCGCTCGAAAAGCAGATCGGCGAACCTCTATTCGTGCGCCAGCAGACCGGCTACCGGCTGACCCCGGTCGGCGAGGAACTGCTGCGGCGCGCCGAAGACGTCGAGGCGGCAATGCAGTCGCTGACCCGCTGGCGCGAGGGAAACCTGCCCGACCGCATTGTCCGCGTCTCGGCCGGGCCATGGACCTCAGCCTTCGTTTCCGCCCATATCGGCGAGATCTGGACGGTCGATGACGGCATAAGGGTAGAGCTTGTCACCACTACCGACCCGGTCGACATCGGCCGCCGTGCCGCCGACATCGGCATCCGCAGCGAGCGCCCGACCGAGCAGTGGCTGGCCGGCCGTCAGAGCGGCAAGGTCGCCCACGCCATTTATTCCGGACGTCACCTGATCAACGGCATCGCCGCCGGATTGTTCGTCGGCGTCACCGGCGAAGGCGCAAACATTGCCTCGGCGCGCTGGCTGCAAGCCCATCACGGCGACCGCATCGCCGTACGCGGCAACAACACCCATTCGGTGCGCGAACTGGTGGCCGCCGGCGCCGGCCTTTCGGTCTTTCCGTGCTTCGTCGGTGACGGCGATCCGCGGCTGGTTCGCGTTGCTCAGCCTATCCCCGAACTTGAAACCGACCAATGGATCGTCACCCATCACGAGGAACGTCACTCCCCGCCGGTACGGAAAGTCGCCGACCGGATCGCCGCCTTGATGCGGGCGCACCAGCCACTGTTTCGCGGCGAGAGGCCGATCCGGTAAGCCTCAGGCGTCGATCGGCCGCCAGTGGATCAAGAATCAGATATTTTGGTGGGCCGGACGATGGTACCGCCGCCGTTGAGGACGCCGGAGTGCGGCGCGCTGCTCGTCGAGATCCTTGCCTTGGGCGAAGAGAGCGGTATAAACCGATCAGCACCGGGCCGCCTATCCGGTCACTCGTCCTCCTGCCGGCTCATAGCCGTATGCTTCGCCCTTACGCACCACGCGACCGATGCCCGGCCAGCCAAGGTGCGCGCCGGCGATCCACGTCCCCGCCTCGGCCGCGTCACTGAAAACCTTTAGGCGGGTTGCGCGCGCGGTCAGCTGATCGTCGTCATAGCCCCAACTGAACGCGGGATTGCCGAACTGCAAGGCCGGCACATGAACGATGTCCCCGAAGAATAGGAAACGGTCCTCGTCCGTGTCGAACGTGTAGCCGGTATGACCGGCAGCATGACCGGGCAAGGCGACCGCCCTCAATCGCTCACCCACCTGGTCGCCATTCTGGACAGGCTTCAGCAGGGGCCGGAACTGCGCAAGGTGCGCGTAAGCGAAAAAGCTCTGCACAGCCGCTTCGGGAATTACGATCGCCTTCAAGTTTGGAAAGAGCACTCGGCCGTCGGGGGTCAAAAGTCCGTGCACATGATCCTGATGGGCGTGGGTGAGCGCCAAGACCGTGATCGAAGCCGGGTCGATCTTGGCTTCCGCCATGGCCTGCTCAAGACGCCCCACTGTCGGGGCCCAGCCCCCTCCTCCGCTGTCGATCAGAACGCCGTCAACGCCTGGACCTGCGAGGGCGAAGCAATTGACAGACAGGCGAAGCGCCCCTGCCAACGCAGCTTGCGGCACCGGATTATCCTGCGGGTCCCGCAGAAGGTCCGCCGGCATCTCGATGTAACCGTCCGAGAGCGACCAGACGCGCCACCTTCCTGACGTGCTGCCGAAAACGATATTGGGACTCTTGCCGCCGAGCTCCATGGTCAGGTGTTTCATCGTCCCGGCACCGTTGCGCATGATGCCCTGGCCGACGGTGGTCGACCCGGTAAAGGCGATCTTGTCGACGCGGGCATCGTTGACCAGCGCGTCGCCGATGGTGGCGCCCGGGCCGGTGACGAGATTGTAGACGCCTGGCGGCACGCCCGCGTCGAGGATCACTTGCGCCAAGGCGAGGGCCGTCAGGGGCGTGTCGGTCGCAGGCTTGTGAACGACCGTGTTACCCGCCGCGAGTGCCGGCGCGATTTTCGAACAGGACAGCGCGAGGGGAAAATTGAACGGGGTGATCGCAGCGACCACGCCGAGCGGCTCGCGCCGCGTCAGGATCCTGATATTTGGTTCGTAGCTGGTACGATAGGCGCCGTCCATCGCGCTCATGGCGAGCCCGCCATGAAAGCGGAACAGTCCTGAGCAGTGCGGCATGATGATATCGCGGAAATCGCGATAGGGCATACCCATATCCATCGCCTCGCGCACCGCGAAATCCTCGGCCCGCTCGTCCATTAGATCGGCGATGCGAAACAGGATCTTGGTGCGCTCCTCATGATGCATCCGCGCCCAGGGTCCTTGCTCGAAAGCCCGCTGCGCGGCCGCGACGGCATCGCTCGTGTCGGTGACGTCCGCCTTCGCAATATCGGTGATCGCCGCCTCCGTGGTCGGATCAAAAGTCGTCGAAGTCTCGCCGCTGACGGCATCGCGCCATTGGCCATCGATCAGCAGACGTCCTACTGGAATCGCCTTGCGCCGCGCGGGTAGATAATCAGTCATGAACCGGTTCCGTCCTGTCGAATGAGATTGAAGGAAATTGTCGGCCCCATCCCGCGCCGATAGGCGAGCTGGACCAATAGCAGCATCATCGGCTCGATCAGGCGCGAGGCCGTGAGATCGCCGACATCGACCGGCATTGTCGGCAGATCGGCGAGAAGCCGGCAAACCGCCGCCTTGGCATCTGCGTCATTGCCGGCGACATAGCTCGTCACCGGATCGCCGTTGAGACGCGGATCATCCCTGTCAAGCAATTCGGCAAAGGTCGGAATGCACTTGACGACAAGGGCGCCCCGCGCGCGCCTCTGAACCTCCTCGCCTACAGACGTAGTAGTGCCTAGCAGCATCGTGGAAAGGTCAGGCGCGACTGCATTGGTATTGTCCCAGACGATCTTGCCCGACAAATCGCCAAGCGCGTCCATCGCCAGCTCGAGAGCCGGCCATGGCGTCGCCAGGGCAATTACGTCGGCCCATCTCGCTACTTCGTCAGGGGCACCGAAGCCAACACGGAGGGTTGCCGCAATTGCGCGCAACTTGCCTTCGTCACGACTGAAGCTGAGGCGAATTTCGTGCCCGGCGAGGCCAAGACATTTCGCCAAGGCCTTCCCGAGCGAGCCTGGTCCGATGATCGCAACTTTCACAACTGCCTCCGGACACGCGATCGGGCTTGCCTAGCATCATTGCGGTCGCGCTTATTTCACGAATTGCCCTTGCACGATCGGGCGCACTCGTCACATGGGTCGGCGCCAATTGGCATCCGGATCCGCCGCGCGCTCACGCCCTTCCCGAACGTGTCCCTATTGGGCATGTATGTGTGGGCGACCATAGAGCAGGGTGCGATCAGCGGAGGTCCCCAGGGCACAAGCCTGCTCATATTGGTTGACGCTAGATTTTCCTTGCCTAATCCGTCGGCGTTGCGATGACTTTTGTGGCATCAGCATAACGCGATTGCCTGCAAATCCGGGGAAAGGCCGCCTCAGGACGGCTTTCCGGACTGGCACGCCCCTTGCTTCGTTATTCACGTGCAGAGCGTCTAGGGTTCCGGCCGTGTCGATCACGGTGCTGGTCCAAGAGACGCGACCGCTTGAGATGCATTGAGGCATCTGGCGGAACACGGCGGGCCAAAATCCCGGGAGAACCCTGCACGGGTTTGCTGGCGCGAACCTCTCCCGGATGCGCGCTCCGTGAACCCCCCAAACAGACGTTCGGACGCAATCCGGATCGCAAACAGGGGTATGTAATGCTTCGCAAACTGGCCACAATCATCCTAGCCGCATCACTCAGCCTCCCCTTCATCTCAGCCGCGCAAGCGGCGCCCAAGAAAGACTTCAAGATTTGCTGGTCGATCTATGTCGGCTGGATGCCGTGGGGCTATCTTTCCGACAGCGGCATCATGAAGAAGTGGGCCGACAAATACGGCATCAATGTCGAGATCACCCGCATCAACGACTATGTCGAGAGCATCAACCAGTACACGGCCGGCGGCTTTGACGGCTGTTCGATGACCAACATGGATGCGCTTTCGATCCCGGCCGGCGGCGGTGTCGACACGACGGCCTTGATCGTCGGCGATTTCTCCAACGGCAACGACGCGGTCATCCTCAAGAACAAGACCGCGCTCAAGGATATTGCCGGCCAGAAGGTCAATCTCGTCGAGCTCTCCGTCTCACATTACCTACTTGCGCGCGCGCTGGAGACGGTGGGGTTGGCCGAAAAGGACATTACGGTGGTGAACACCTCCGATGCCGACATGGTCGCTGCCTACGGCACCAGTGACGTCACCTCCGTCGTCACCTGGAATCCGCTGGTCTCGGAAATCGCTGCCATGCCGGGCGCCCACAAGGTATTCGATTCGACTGAGATCCCCGGCGAGATCATCGACATGATGGTCGTCAACACCGCGACGCTGAAGGACAATCCGGCCTTGGGCAAGGCGCTTGTCGGTGCATGGTATGAAGCCATGGCGCTGATGACGTCGGGCACGCCCGAAGGCAAGGCGGCCAAGGAAGAGATGGCCAAGGCGTCGGGGACGGATCTTGCCGGTTTCGACGCTCAGCTTGCATCAACGGCGATGTTCTTCGAGCCGGCCAAGGCGGTCGCATTCACCAACGGCGCCGAACTGCCGAAGACCATGGATCTGGTGCGCAACTTCCTGTTCAGCCACGGCATTCTTGGTACCAACGCGCCGAGCGTCGACGTGATCGGCATGAGCTTCTCCGACGGCTCGACGCTGGGCGATGTCAACAACGTCAAGCTGCGCTTCGATCCGGCCTTTATGGCAGAGGCGGCGGGCGGAACGCTCTGACGCGGGAGCGCGACATGCTAGCCAGAGGAACCGGCATCATGCAGGCCGCAGCAGGCCCCGAAGTCGCGCGCCTGCAACTTAGCAGGCCGAAAGGGCGGCTTCGCATCATCAACGCGACGGTCTCCCGCGGCGGAGCGTTGCTGCTTGGGACGCTTCCGTTTGCCGCCGTGGCGATTGCCTATCTCTTCGCTTCGTCGCAAAGGCTGGCGGTCAATCCCAGCGACAAGCTGCTGCCCTCCCCTGCACAGATGTGGTCGGCCTTTTCAGACCTGGCGACAGTGCCGGACAAGCGCTCCGGCGACCTGATCCTGTGGGCCGACACCTATGCCAGCCTGATCAGACTGTTCGCCGGAGTCGGCATGGCCACGCTGGTGGCGCTCAGCCTTGGCGTCGCCATAGGTTTCATCCCGCGCGTCAGGGCCTTTCTACTGCCCTTGGTCACAGTTGTCTGCGTCATCCCGCCACTGGCGCTGCTGCCGATCCTGTTCATTGCGCTCGGCCTCGGCGAAACGGCCAAGATCACCTTGATCGCTCTCGGCGTCACACCGGTCATGGTGCGCGACATCGCCAACCGGGTGATGGAATTGCCGCCGGAGCTCGTCGCCAAGGCACAGACGCTCGGCGGCAACAGCTGGACCATGGTGCTCAGGCTGGTGCTGCCACAGGTCATGCCGCGCCTCATCACTTGCGTACGGCTGGCGCTTGGGCCGGCCTGGCTGTTCCTGATCGCGGCAGAAGCCATCGCCTCCACCGAGGGGCTCGGCTACCGCATCTTCCTCGTTCGTCGCTACCTATCGATGGACGTCATCCTGCCTTACGTCGCCTGGATCACGCTGCTTGCGGTAATGACCGACTGGCTGCTCGTGCGGCTCTCTCACATCATCTCGCCTTGGGCGCATCCGGTGCGGACCAGATGAGCCGGATCCTCGTCCATAGGCTGGAGAAGAGCTACGGCGACGCCCGCGTGCTGGAACGCGTCAACGTCTCCGCCGAAGCGGGTGAATTCCTGTCGCTGGTTGGCGCCAGCGGTTGTGGAAAATCGACGTTCCTGCGCATCCTGCTTGGCCAGGAACAGCAAAGTGGCGGCGTGGTCATCGTCGGCGACCAGCCGATCGTGCCGGAACCGACGCCGCAGCGCGGCATCGTCTTCCAGCGCTATTCCGTGTTTCCGCATCTGACCGCGCTACAGAACTTGCTGCTGGTCGAGGACTTCCGTTCGGGCGGACCGTTCGGCCGCGTCTTCGGCGCCAGGCGCAAAAGCGCCAGGCAAGAAGCCGAAACCATGCTGGAACGGGTCGGGCTTGGCCATGCGCGCGACCTCTATCCGGCCACGCTTTCTGGCGGCATGCAGCAGCGGCTGGCGATCGCGCAGACCTTGCTCGGCCGGCCGCAGATCCTGCTTCTCGACGAGCCGTTCGGCGCACTCGATCCCGGTATTCGCATCGAGATGCATGAGCTGCTCACCGAGCTCTGGACCGAGCACGGCATGACCGTGGTCATGGTCACCCACGATATCGGCGAGGCATTCAAGCTCGGCACGCGCGTGCTGGTCTTCGACAAGGTGCGCCACGACCCCCAGTTCCCGTCCGCCTATGGCGCGACGATCACCTACGATCTGAAGCTCGACCGCAAGCACCGGGCTTCCGCACGAGACGTGGCCGAAGTGGCCGCGATGGTCGGGACGACCCGACTGGATAGCGCAATCGCGACGACGGCGTCGTGAAGGAGGTTTCATGCACAGAGATAGTCCAGAACGCCGGCATCGTCGCGCCGGGCTCACCGACCACCAGCCACGCCAACGCTTCCACCATCCGAACTTCGAGATCCGCGACATGCAGGGCTGGAAGTCGATCGAGGCGGAAGGAAAGCTGCCCGAGGATGGCTGGCGCAAGGAACAGAAATGGGCACTCGACATGGGCCTGCCCGGATCGGATTCGATCATCGACAAGTCGATCCCGACATTCGCGCGAGGCGAGTTGCCGCATTTCGCCGGCATCAACACCTTCCTCAAGGCGCCCTATGTCGAAAACGTCCGCGATGTCGGCAGATATGACGCTGCCGTCATGGGCATTCCTTTCGACAGCGGCACCACTTACCGGCCCGGAACCCGCTTCGGGCCGCAAGGCATGCGCCGCATCTCGGCGCTCTACACGCCTTACAATTATGAGCTCGGTGTCGACCTGCGCGAGCAGATGACGCTTTGCGACGCCGGCGACGTCTTCACCATCCCCGCCAATCTCGAAAAGAGCTTCGACCAGATCACCAAGGGCGTCAGCCATGTCGCCTCTTCCGGGGCGCTGCCGATCATGCTCGGCGGCGACCATTCGATAGGATTTCCGTGCGTGCGCGGCATCGCCGACGTGACCTCCAAGCGAATCGGCATCATCCATTTCGACCGCCACATCGACATCCAGGAAAAGGATCTCGACGAACGTATGCACACGACGCCCTGGTATTGGGCGACCAACCTGCCGAACGTCTCGGCCAGCAATCTGGTGCAGCTCGGTATCGGCGGCTGGCAGGTGCCGCGCTACGGCGTCGCCGAGGCGCGGAAGCGCGGCACCAACGTGCTGACGATTTCCGATATCGAACAGATGGGGCTGGAGAAGGCGGCGGAGATCGCGCTCGAACTCGCATGGAAGGACACCGACGCCGTATACATCTCCTTCGATGTCGACAGCATCGATTGCGGTTTCGTGCCTGGTACGGGCTGGCCGGAGCCCGGTGGCTTCCTGCCGCGCGAGGCACTGAAGCTGCTCGGGCTAGTGTCGGCGCCCGGCATCTGCGGACTGGAAGTGGTCGAGGTGTCGCCGCCCTACGACACGTCAGACATCACGGCGCTGTTTGGCGTGCGGGTTGTCGTCGAGGCGCTCGGCTCGATGGTCGCGCACGGCAATCTCGGCAAGCACAAATCCATCATCGACAAGCCGACGAGCTTTTGACCATGCACGATGATCATCACGACCACAGCCATGACCATGGCGACGGTCACCATCACGGGCCGAACGGTCATCATCACCATCCCCACCCCGTCGGCCACAACGGGCCGGCCGGCAAGCCGTTGCAATGGCAGACACCGCATCTACCGCACGACCATGCGCCCGAACCCGCCGACGCGCCGGCGACGGATCTCGATCTCGTCGAGATCGCGTTTCTCGAAGGGTTTTCGCGGGCGCCCGACCCCTCCAGTTTCCTGCGCCTCGCCGGGATTCCGTTCGTCGGCGAGACCGCCGACGGCGTGCGGCTGCATCTTCTGCGCGTCGAGACGCAGGACATGGTCGATGTCGGCGCCGTCATGCCGCTGATTGGTGGCGCCGGCGTCACCTATCACCCGCTGCCCGCGAAACTGACGTCGCGCCGGCGCCGCCTGGCCTTCGTCTACCATGACGGCAGGGGACAAAGACTCCTCGACTTCGGCGAGGCGCGGCTTCTGGCCGACAGGTCCGGCGCCGCACAATTCACCATGCCAGGGGCCGGACAATGAGCACCGGCCTTGAACCGATCGCACCTCTATCAAACAGGTCAAGAACCATGAACAGAACGCTTTCATTCTTCGGCAGACTCGCCCTGGCAGCCGCCACAACCCTCATCCCCTCATTGGCCTTCGCCCATAGCGGCGGTTTTCATGCCCACGGGTTTGTAGACGGTCTTCAGCACCCGCTGACCGGTATGGACCACCTGCTTGCCATGATGGCTGTAGGCATCATTGCCGCTCGCGCCGGCGGCAAGGGGATCATCATCGTGCCGTCGTGCTTTGTCTCGGCGATGCTCGCTGGCGCCCTGCTCGGTATCGCCGGCATCGGCCTGCCCTCACTGGAAACCGGCATAACGCTATCGCTGGTGGTCTTCGGCGCCATGATGGCGCTTGCCAAGCCGCTTCCGCTCGCTGTGGCCGCCTCGCTGACTGCTCTCTTCGCCCTCTTCCACGGCAATGCCCATGGCCTCGAAATTCCCGAGACGGCCAGCGGCATCGCTTATGCGGTCGGCTTCGTGGTCGCTACTTCGGCTCTTCACGCGACCGGCGCGTTAGCCGCCCTAACACTTCGGCGCTGGCCGCGAGCCATCCGCACGGCAGGGGTCGGCACGTCGTTGGTCGGCGTGGCGCTGGCGGCACAGATCATCTGAACCGCAGCCCATTCATCTGCGATGAACAGGAGGCGAAGGCGTGATCAACCGGCTAACCGTTTGGCAGCGCATCCGAAACGTGCTGTACCAGATCCTGAAGACCCGGTCTGAGCGACTCTGATCTCATCCGGAGATTGAGGCTAGCAGCTTGCCGTACGCCGCGCGCGCGTACGGAGCGGTCCGCCGTGGGTCGCGATTAACTTCCTAGCTGCAGCCGGACGGGCTTGCCTGACGTCGCCGGCCTGTTCCCAGCTACGCCAAATGATCGCCGTCGTGAACTCCGCGCCGGCGAGCGTGACTTGGACGGCACCGCTGCTGGCGGCCTCCCGGGCGAGGTCATGAAGAACTGGCGTGTCAAAGCGCCGAACACATTCGATCGCGAATTCGGCTTCTCACGCATGGGCTACGAGATCGCCGCAGGGTGGGGTGCGGCGATGGCCGATGTAGCATCCAGACAGTAGTTCGAGGTTGATTGCGACGGGACTATGCGCGGATTTCCATTCCAAACACCCTGCCGGCGTCGTTCAAGCACTTGATAAACGATCCTGACACTCCACCGGCGGTTGGCAACACATCTGCGGCCTCCGGAGGCCCACCATAAGTCAATAAAATCAAACGCTATGGACGGCGGTTCGCCAGTTATTACTTGGCTACCCGAACCAAAACACACCCCTAAGTCATTGATAAATAATAACAATGGTGGGCCCGGAGGATGCATCAAAAGCTTGATTTCATTGACTTTTTCGTGGGCCAAAATCAGAAATCTTCCCGTATCGTTCCGTATGGTTCCGTCGCCGATGTCGGCCAAAACACCGAACGTTCTGCTTATTTGGCCGTCCAAGGCATCCGGCACCTGCTCGAACCCGATATCCGTCAGGCCGAAGCCGCCCGGACCGGTTGGCTCTTCGGCTGGCGCGGTGAAAGCAGGGCAACGAATTGATCCACGGCCTGCCCGGCCCGCGCCAGAACCAGCGAATCTACGAGCTTGCCGTCGGCAAAGTCGCTGTCACTGCCATAGACGGCGCTCGGCACCGTCAGGGCGGAGTAAAAGCCAAACAGCGGGCGAAGCTGATGTTCGACTACCAGCGCGTGGCGCTGGCCACCACCCGTCGCGCCGATCAGGACCGGCCGGTCGACGAGCGCCAGTGGATCGATGAGGTCGAACAGATGCTTGAACAGGCCAGCATAGGAGCCGTTGTAGACCGGCGTCGTGACGATCAGCGCGTCGGCCTGTTCGACCGCGTTTACCACATTCAGCGCCTCCGGCGTCAATTCCTTTCGAGTAAACGCAGCACCCAGACCACGGCCGGCATCGACAAGATCGAGGAAATTTACTGTGACAGACAATCTTTCGCGCAGCGCCTCGCCGAGATGATGCGCCAGCGTCCGCGACTTCGACGGCCTGTGGGTGTTGCCCGAAAGCACGACGATGTTCTGGCGCAGCCGTTCGACGTGGAAATTCATGGGCTCTCTCATCTGTCCAAAGCAATTGGAAACGGGGGCGGTGCGCCGGCCCCGCCATTTCGTCGGCGACCGTCAGGCGGCGCGCAGAGGCCGTGTCAGCGGGATCGGCGCGGCCGGCTCCGAACGCGGCACGCGGCCTTCGACCGGATGGCTCGGATCATTGAACCCATGCGTTGAGGCATGGCCGGCGGTGACGAGGCGGTCGACAAAGGCCTCGTCCTCGGCGCTCAGCCTGAAGTCCAGCGCCTTCGCATAGCTGTCCCACTGTTCCTCGGTGCGCGGGCCGGCGATCGCCGCCGTGATCAGCCGGTTGTTCAACACCCAGGCCAGCGCGAAATCGGCGGCCGAGACGCCGCGTGACTTTGCGTGCGCCGCGATCTGCCTGGCGATCTCAATCGATTCCGGGCGCCACTCGGTCTCGGCGATGCGCTTGTCGCCACGGCCGGCCCGCGTGTCGGCGGCAGGCGCCTGGTTCGGCTCGTATTTGCCGGTCAGCACGCCGCGCGCCAGCGGGCTGTAGGAGACGACGCCAAGACCGTAATAGGCGGCCGCCGGCAGCTGTTCGGCCTCGGCGGTGCGGTTGACGATGTTGTAGAGCGGCTGGCTGGCCACCGGCCGGTCGATGCCGAGTTCATCGGCCAGATGCGCGACTTCGGCGATGCGCCAGCCACGAAAGTTGGAGACGCCGAAATAGCGCAGCTTGCCCTGGCGGATCAGGTCGGCGATCACCCGCACCGGCTCTTCCAGCGGCGCATCGAAGACGGCGCGGTGGAAGTAGAACAGGTCGATATAGTCTGTTCCCAGGCGCCGCAGGCTGTTCTCGACCGTCTGGATCACCCATTTGCGCGAATGGCCGCCGAGATTAGGCCCCTTGTCATGCGAGTTGACGAACTTAGTCGCCACGACCCAATGATCGCGCGTCGCCTTGATGCCGCGACCGACGACTTCCTCGGACTTGCCGTTGTGGTAGACGTCGGCGGTGTCAATGAAGTTGATGCCTTGCTCGCGCGCCTTGTCGATGATGCGATGCGCGACCGTCTCCTCGGTCGGCCCGCCGAACATCATCGTGCCCAGGCTGAGCGGCGAAACCTTCAGGGCGCTGCGGCCAAGATAGCGGTAATCGGACATTTTTCTGCTCCGTTGAACTTTCAATTGAGGGTTGGTTCGGCGTAGTGGCAGGCGACGTGGTGTCCGGGCGAGATCGCCCGGAATGCCGGCTCCTGCGAACGGCATAGATCCGTCGCCAGCGGGCAGCGCGTGTGAAAGCGGCAACCGTTCGGGATGTTCTGCGGGCTCGGCAGATCGCCATGGATCGGCGCGGCCTGGCGGCGCCGCGACGGGTCCGGCACGGCATCCATCAGCGCGCGCGTGTAGGGATGCTGGGGCGAGGTCCACAGCGTCGAATTGTCGGCGCTTTCGACGATGCGGCCGAGATACATGACCAGCACCCGGTCGGCGAAATAGCGGACGACTGATAGATCGTGCGAAATGAAGAGATAGGACAGGCCGAGCTGACGTTTCATGTCGACCAACAGGTTCAGAATCTGCGCCTGGATCGAAAGGTCGAGCGCCGATACCGGCTCGTCGCATACAACCAGTTCCGGATTGAGGATCAGCGCCCGGGCGATGCCGATGCGCTGGCGTTGCCCGCCGGAAAATTCATGCGGGTAGCGGCCAAGCGAATCCCTCGGCAGACCGACACGCTCGATGATGTCCTCGACGATGGTGCGCCGCTCGGCCGTGTTGCCGATGCCATGGACCTTCAGTGGTGCTGTCAGGATGTCGCCGATCGTGTGGCGCGGATTAAGCGATGCGAACGGATCCTGGAAGATCATCTGAATATTACGGCGCGCCGCCTTCAGCCGGCGCGCGTCGAGAACGGTGATGTCGGTGCCGTTGAACTCGATCCTGCCGCTAGTCGGGTCGACCAGCCGCATGATGGTCTTGCCTAGCGTCGATTTTCCGCAACCGCTTTCGCCGACGAGACCAACCGTCTCGCCGCGTCCGACTTCGAGGGATACGCCATCGACGGCACGCAGCGTGCCGCCCTGGGCGTGGAAATGGGTGGAAAGGTCAGAGACCGAGAGCAGCGCCATGCGCAACCTCCGGAATGAAGCTGTAGGGGCAGGCGACTAGACGATCCTCGCTCACCTCGACGAGGGCGGGTACGAAATGGGCGCAGCTGTCGCGCGCCACCGTGCAGCGCGGGCGGAACGGGCAGCCCTTCTCGACGGCGGCCGAGACGATGCTGCCGGGAATCTCGGTCAGCCTGGCGTCGCGGTAGTGGAGATTGGTCTTCAGCCTTGGCGAAGCGGCCAGCAGGCCGCGCGTATAGGGGTGAAGAGGTGTTCTGAACAGTGCGTCCGGCAGCGCCTGTTCAACCTTGCGGCCGGCATACATGACGACGACCTTGTCGGCCCATTGTGCGACGACACCAAGATCATGGGTGATGAGCACGACAGCCATCGACAGTTCGCGGCGTAGCGTATCGAGCAGGTCGAGCACCTGCGCCTGGATGGTCACGTCGAGCGCCGTCGTCGGTTCGTCGGCAATCAGCAGGCGCGGTCGGCAGGCAACGGCGATGGCAATCATGACGCGCTGGCGCATGCCGCCGGAAAGCTGGTGCGGATAGTCGTCGATGCGCCGCTGCGGATCGGGAATGCGAACCAGATTGAGAAGTTCGATGGCACGGTTCCGCGCTGCCTTGCCGCGTATGCCTTCGTGCAGCGTCAGCACCTCGGTGATCTGCCGGCCGATGGTCAGCACCGGATTGAGCGACGTCATCGGCTCCTGGAAGATCATGGCGATCTCGCGTCCGCGCAGGTTCCGCATAGCCTTCTGGTCGAGACCGAGCAGGTCCTTGCCGGCGAATTCGATCCGGCCATTGGGTATTTTCGCCGAGCGCGGGAGAAGCTGCATCAGGGCGAGCGCGGTCAGCGACTTGCCGGAGCCTGATTCACCAACGATCGCCAGCGTCTCGCCCTCACCGACCTCGAAGCTCAGCCGGCTGACCGGCTCAGTGTTCGGGAAGCGAACCGTCAGATTGTCGATCCTGAGCAAAGGAGCCGCCATCTCTATCGCTCCAGTGAGAAGCGCGGGTTGAGCGCGTCGTTGAGGCCGTCACCGATCAGGTTCAGCGCCAGCACGGTAAAGACGATCGCCAGTCCCGGAAGCGCTGTCAGATACCAAGCGGTGCGGATCAATTCCCTGCCCGCTCCGATCATCGAGCCCCAGCTGACGACGTTGGGATCGCCGAGGCCCATGAAGGACAGTGCCGATTCCATCAGGATCGCGGTCGCCACCATCACCGACGAGGTCACGATCAACGGCGGCAGCGCATTGGGCAGGATCTCGCGGAAGATAATGCGGGCATGGCCGTAGCCGAGGCTGCGGGCGGCCATGACGAAATCCTTCTCGCGGATGGCCCGGAATTCGGCGCGGGTCAACCGCGCCACCGTCGGCCAGGTGATGACGGCGATCGCCACTGTCACGACAGGCGCGGTCGGCTGCGCGATCGCCACCATGACGACCAGAAGCACGAAGCTCGGTATGGTCTGAAAGATCTCGATCAGGCGCACCAGCAGGTCGTCGATCCAGCCGCCGAAGTAGCCGGCGGCGGCGCCGACCAGGATGCCGAAGCTGAGGCCGAGCGCGGTCGCCACCAGGCCGACGAACAGCGAAATCCGCGCGCCATGCAGAATGCCGGAAAGCACATCGCGGCCCATGGAGTCCGTGCCCAGTGGGAAGGCTGGGTTCTGGCCCGGCCACAGGAAGGGCCGCGCCACCATCGATAGCGGATCGGCCGGATAGAGGACTGGTGCCAGCAGTGCGGCCAGCACGACCAACGACAGGAACACCACGCCGAACATGGCGTTGGGATTGCTCAGGAAAACCTTCAGCGCACGCCCTCCGGCGGCTATAGGCACCGACGCTGCCGGAGCTGAACGTGCGTCGGGTGCGTGCAGATTGCTCCAGCTCTTGGCCTCGGGTTCAGGCGGCGCCGCGGGCTCGCGGGCGTCGGCATAGAGACGGCGGGAGCGGGCGTCGCCGGCGGTAAAATCGGTGGAAGCCATCAGCGTACTCCGATGCGGGGATCGAGCCAGGCGTGCAGAAGATCGACGGTCGCGTTGGCGATGATGACCAGCAGCGACGACAGCAGCAGGATGCCGAGCAGCACGGTGAAATCGCGGCCCATGACCGCTTCGAAGGCGAGACGCCCGAGGCCGGGCCAGGAATAGACGGTCTCGACAACCACGGCGCCGCCGAGCATGCCGCCAACATGCATGCCGGCCATGGTGGTAATGGGGATCAGCGCGTTGCGCAGGACATGGCGAATGGTGATGATGGCCGGCGGCAGGCCCTTGGCTGCGGCGGTGCGCACGTAGTCCTGCGACTGGACCTCCAGCATCGCCGCTCGTGTCAGCCGCGCATAGATCGCCACGTAGAACAGCGCCAGCGACAGTGCCGGCAGGATCATGTAGCGCGCCCTGTCCCAGAGCCCGGCAAGGCCGGTCAGGTTGCTGCCGATGGTTCCCGAGCCGCCGCTCGGCAGCCAGCCGAGCTTGACCGAAAACAGCACGATCAGCATCAAGCCGATCCAGAAACCCGGGATTGAATAGAACAGCAGCGAAATAACGGAGAGCACACGATCCGGCAGGCGCCCGGCAAACACCGCCATCACCGATCCAAGGGCGAGGCCGAGCACAATGGCGACGGCCAGAGCCACCGCCATCAGCACCAGCGTGCCGGGCAGCCGCTGACCGATCAGGTCGGCGACCGGCATGCCGTAGCGTGGCGAAAAGCCGAGGCTGAAATGCGCCAGATTGTAGAGATAGTTGAACAGCTGGACGAGAAGCGGATTGTCGAGCCCGAAGCGCTGGCGAAGCGCCGCCATAGTTTCGACAGTGGCCGAGCCAGCCTCGCCGGCCATGACATCGGCGGCATCGCCGGGCGCGAGTTGCAGCAGGAAGAAGTTCAGGATGACGATGCCCAGAACGGTCGGCACCGCCTGGATGGCGGTGCGCCGGAAAGTTCTGCCAATGCGCGTCAGGGTCGACATCGTTTTCGCTATCCCGGCTGTGGCTGACGATGCGGGTTTGCTGTTTCCCGGAAAGTTCCGCGCTTTTTAGTTGACAAGATTTATAGACATTGTCAAACCTGATTTAAGAAATTTTATCCTGCAAATGGCTCCATTTCAGAATAGAATTTTATTTCATACTACAAACTTAGCTGTTTGAAGTATGAAATCTTAAGCGCGGGAGCAGGTCGGCCAAATCTTTTCGCAAACGGGCCCGCTCTTGGAACAACGGATTTTCAACTCGGTGGCCGACGATCGGCCGATCGGGGCCGGCAGCAAAAAAGGACCAGGGCGCGATGTCTCATTTGCTCATTCCGAACCGCCGCATGTTCCTCGGCATCTCGGCAGGCGCGCTCGGAGCGACCCTGTTGCCTGAATCGCGCAGCGCCGACGCCGCCGAGCCGAAACAGGGTGGAACGGCGACGCTGGTGCTCTCGGCTGAGCCGCCTGTACTGACGACCATCGCCCACACGGCATTCAATTCGGTCTACGTCTCGGCAAAGACCACCGAGGGCCTGCTGACCTATGATTTCGATCTCACGCCGCGCCCATCCCTGGCCAGACAATGGTCAGTCAGTGACGATGGGCTGCAATACACCTTCAAGCTGCGCGAAGGCGTGAAGTGGCATGATGGCCAGCCGTTCACCGCCGCCGACGTCGCCTATTCGATCACCACGATCAGAGAGGTTCATCCGCGCGGCCGCAACACCTTCCTCAACCTTGTAGACATCCAGACGCCGGATCCGCTGACGGTAACGCTGGTGCTGTCGAGGCCGGCGCCTTACCTGATCACGGCCCTGGCTGCGGCCGAAACGCCAATCGTGCCGAAGCACCTCTATGACGGCACAAAGGCAGCCGAAAATCCGGTCAACGTCGCTCCGGTCGGCACCGGCCCGTTCGTCTTCAAAGAATGGGTGCGCGGCAGCCACATCGTTTACGAACGCAATCCTGACTACTGGGACGCACCGCGTCCCTATCTCGGCCGGTTGATCGTGCGCTTCATCCCGGACGCTTCGGCGCGCGCGCTGGCGCTGGAGACCGGCGAGATCGATCTGGCGCCGGCAACGCCGATTCCGTACAGCGATTTGCAGCGTTTCGAAACGCTGCCGCATATCGGCTTCGAGAGGCAGGGCTACCAATATTCCAACGGCATCAGCCGGGTCGAGTTCAACCTGGAGAAAGCCTATTTCCAGGATGTTCGCGTCCGCCGCGCCTTCGCCCATGTCATCGACCGCAACGTCATTCGCGAGACGATCAACTATGGCTATGGCGAAACCATTCCGGGCCCGATCAACCCCAATCTGAAGAAGTGGTTCGTCGCCGACCTGAAGACCTATCCGGTCGACACGGCCGCCGCCGATAAACTGCTCGATGAAGCAGGCTTGCCGCGCGACGCCAACGGTACCCGGCTCAAGCTTGTCCACGACTATGTCCCGAGCGGCGAAACCTACAAGCGCGGCGCCGACTATATCAAGCAGGCGTTGGCCGCGGTCGGGATCGAGGTCACCGTGCGCAGCCAGGATTTCGCCACCTACACCAAGCGCATCTACACCGACCGCGACTTCGACTTCACCTTCAACGGCATGAGCAATCTGTTCGACCCGACGGTAGGCGTACAGCGCCTCTACTGGTCGAAGAATTTCAAACCCGGCGTGCCGTTCTCCAACGGTTCGAAATACAGCAATGCCAAGGTCGACGAACTTCTTGAAGCGGCCGCCGTGGAGGTCGACCACGAAAAGCGCTTCGAGCAATGGGCCGCGATCCAGCAGATCCTTGTCGAGGACCTACCCGATATCGGCATCGTCAGCCAACCGGAAATCACCCTCTACAACAGGCGCATAGCCGGTCACACGGTGGGCGCCGAGGGCAATGCCGGCTCCCTCGCTACCGCCCATATCGTCGCCTGAGCCCTGACCCGTGCGCGGTCCTTCGCACGGGTTCCCTTCCTCCACCCGAGAAAGTTCGCCATGACGCTCGCCCACAAGCCTGGTTCCATCGTCGGCACGCCCTTCTTCAAGGCGCCGACCGACTATCCGGACAGCCCGCTGTCGAAAGCGCTTCAGCAGCCGGTGATGCTCGGGCTGTTCCTGCCGATCCAGGCCGGTGGCTGGACCAACTCGACGCTGCCGCGCTCGACCGACTGGCGCTTCGACTACAATCGCGATCTGACGTTGAAGGCCGAGGAGCTTGGCTTCGACCTCGTCTTCGCGCTCAGCCAGTGGCTGCCCAAGGGCGGTTATGGCGGTGTCTTCAACGGCCAGGCGCTGGACAGTTTCGTGTCCGTGGCGGCGATGGCCGCGATTACCAAGAAGATCATGCTGATTTCGACCATGCATGTTCTCTACGGTCCCTGGCATCCGCTGCATCTGGCGAAATTCGGCGCCACGCTCGACCACATCTCCGGCGGCCGCTGGGGCATCAACGTCGTCACCGGCCATCGCGCCGTCGAACATGAAATGTTCGGCTGGAACCGTATCGAGCACGACCGCCGCTACGAACTCGCCGCCGAATTCGTCGAGGTGCTGCAGCGGCTGTGGCAGGATGACGAGAATTTCTCTTTCTCCGGAGAATCGAGCTGGAAGCTCAATGGCGGCTTCGTCACACCGAAGCCGAATTTTGGCCGGCCGATCCTGGTCAACGCCACTGGCTCCGATGCCGGCATTTCCTTTGCCGGCCGCTATTCCGACATCGTCTTCGTCACCAGCCCGGCCGGCTCCGACATCGCCAGCGCGCTGGAAGCGCTGCCGGCGCATACGAAGAAGGTGAAGGACGCAGCCCTCGGCGTCGGCCGCACCGTGCGCACGCTGCTCAACCCGCTGGTCATCAGCAGGCCGACCGAGAAGGAAGCCTGGGCGGTCGCCGATGAGATCGTCGCCCATGCCGACAGCCGCACGCCGAAAGGCTTCCAGACCTTCAACAGCGATGCCCAGGCCTGGAAGGGGCGCGAGGGCCGCGACGATCCCTACGCCAAGGTCGGCGGCAACATCTATCTCATCGGCACGCCCGAACAGATCGTCGACCAGTTCGTCAAGCTCAAGGACGCCGGCATTGACGGCCTGCAACTGTCCTTCTTCGATTTCAAGCCTGACCTCGAATTCTTCGGCGAGAACATCCTGCCGCTGATGAAGCAGGCTGGCCTGCGCAACGCCTAAGGAGCAATCATGACCGCGACTGCGATCTCCGAAATCTGGTACACACGCTGCCCGGTGCCGACGCCTGTCGGGCTCGCCGCACAGCTCGGGCTTCTCGACGAGACCTTTCGCAAGGAGGGGATCGAATTGAAGTCGATCACAGATTCGCCCAATCGCGACATCCGCCAGAGCCATTTCAGCCACACGCTCGACTGGTCGTTCCGCCACGGCGGCAACGTGCCGCCGATCCGCGCGCGGTCCGAAGCGCGCAAGACGCGTCTCGTCGGCATCACCTGGACCGACGAATTCCAGGCAATCATCGCCCTGCCCGGTTCCGGCATCAGGACAATCCAGGACCTGAAAGGCCGCCGCTTCGGCATCGCCCGGCGCCCCGAGGGAATCGTCGACTTCATGCGAGCGACGGCGTTGAAGGGACTGGTCTCGGCGCTCTCGCTCGAGGGCCTTAGCTATGGCGACGTCGAGATCGTCGACATAGCGCTGGCCGACAGCGTGCTCGACAGCCAGGAAGGACCGTCGCTATTCGGCCTCAAGCGCAAGCAGGCCTATGGCGAGGAAGCCGCAGCCCTGATCCGGGGCGAGGTCGACGCCATCTATGTCAAAGGCACGGCCGGCATCAATGTCGCCAATCTGATCGGCGCCATCCAGGTCGTGGAATTCGGCTTCCACCCTGACCCGAACATCCGCATCAATTCCGGTTCGCCGCGCGTGCTGACCGTCGATGAACTGCTGGCGGAACAACGCCCCGATCTGGTCGCGCGACTGATCGAGACCATCCTGCGCGCCAGCGCCTGGGCCGAGGCGCATCCGGAAGAGACGCAGCGCTTTGTTGCCCGCGAAGCCGGGGCCACCGAGGAACAGGTGCTGGCTGCCAATGGCCCGGATGTCCATAAGCATCTCGGCCTCGGACTGCAGCCTGAGCTGGTCGGCGCGATTTCCCACTACAAGGATTTCCTGCGCGACTGGGGCTTCCTTGCCGGCGATTTCGACGTCGAGCACTGGGTCGATCGCCGGCCGCTCGATCTGGTGAACATTCGCGCCGCCGCCTGAGAGAAAGCCAACGTCATGATGTCGACAATTGCCGAGTTTCCGCAACTCCTCGAGAAAGTGGCCGGCCTTGCCGACGACTTCGCGCTGACCGCCGCGCATCACGACGCGACCGGGGAATTCCCATTCGCCAATTTCGACCGGCTTCACCAGGCCGGGCTGCTTGGCCTGGTCACGGCGCGCGAGCATGGCGGCCTCGGTGGCGGGCTGACGGAAGCGCAGTTGATGATCGCCGAGATCGGCCGTGGCGAGCCATCGACAGCGCTGGTGCTGGCCATGCACTACAACAGCCAGTATGCGATGCGGAAATCCGGAAAATGGCCGCGCCATCTGGTTCAGCGGATTGTCGAGGCCGGCCGTCTTGGCCCTGCCCTGATCAACGCCGCACAGGCCGAGCCCCGGATCGGCTCGCCAGCTCATGGCAAGCCGCCCGAAACCATTGCCCGGCGCGACGGCAACGTCTGGCGGATATCCGGCCACAAGAACTACGTCACCGGCATTCCTATTCTGAAATGGGTGAACTTGCTGGCGCTGACCGATGAGCCGCAGCCGCGTCTGGCTTCATTCCTGGTGCCGACCGACGCGCCCGGATTGCGCGTCGAAAAGACATGGAACGCCGCCGGCATGCGGGCGACGGCCAGCGACGACATCATTCTGGATAATGTTGCGGTTCCTGCCGAAGACATCACCGAGGCGCAGCCGGCATCCGAGCCACTGAGGCGCGAGGAAGGCGCGACGGCGTTCTTCTTTTCGCTGATCGGCGCTGTCTACCACGGTGCCGCCCGTGCTGCCCGTGACCGGCTGGTCTCCTTTGTCAGCACGCACGCGCCGGCAAGTCTTGGTGCGCCGCTGTCGACCGTGCCGCACATCCAGGCAGGGCTGGGCGACATAGAGGTTCGGCTTGCGAGCAGCGCGCGGCTGCTGCGTTCGCTCGCCGAAGATGTCGACGCCGGCCGGCCTGTGGGCACCGACGGCATGACGGTCAGGCATGTCGTCATCGACAATGCCGTTGCCGTCACCTCGCTGGCGCTGGAGCTTGCCGGCAATCCAGGCCTTAGCAGAGATTTCCAGCTTGAGCGCCACCACCGTGATGCGCTGACCGCCCGTTCCCACGCACCGCAGAACCATATGATCCGCACGATCGCCGCCAAGGCGACGCTCAGCCGCCATACCGCCCGGCAGCTGGCCGAGACACCGGCTATTGCCGCTGGCAAGCCCAGGCTCGCCGCGGTCGGTTGAGCGCCATGACAACAGAACATGTCGAAGTCGCCATCATCGGCGGAGGCCCCGGCGGCCTGACACTGGCGCAAGGCCTGAAGAAGAACAGCATCAGTGTCGCGGTCTTCGAGAAGGACCGCGCCCGCACCGACTATGTCCAGGGCTTTCGTCTGCGCATCCGCCAGCGCGGCATCGATTCCCTGATCGCCAATTTGCCGCCGGAACTCTACGACGCTTTTGTCGCCACGCTCGGCCAGGCGCCGGATCGCAACATCCTGCTGGACGAGAATTTCAAGATCCTGGGCGAGGATGCCTGGGGCGGCGGCAACGCGCTGGGCGAGGCCGACGACACGCATATCGAAAAATCGGTAAGCCGTATCACGCTGCGCCAGGTGCTGCTCTCTGGCCTCGACGGCATCATGCGCTATGGCAAGGTCTTTTCACGCTACGACGAGCAGCCGGATGGTTCGGTCGTCGCGCATTTCGAGGACGGTTCGGCAATCCATGCCGATGTGCTGGTCGGAGCCGACGGCGCCCGCTCGCGCGTGCGCCAGCAACTGGTGCCGCATGCGCGAAGCTTCGACACCGGCGTCAGGCGCCTGGCCGGCAAGATGACGCTGCATGCCGCAGCCCTTCACCAGATCTCGCCGCTGCTACTCGACTACAATGCCGGCGTCAGGCCAACCGAAGGTCATGGGCTTATGGTCACCAGCCACAGGGTCAATGTCGACGCATTCCGAAAGCATGGACTGATTGGGCTGGACGACGCCACCCACAAGGATTTTTCCGGTTTCCATTTCAACAACATCACCAGCTATGTCTGGTGGAACACCGCCTATGAAAAGGACGAACTTGCCACGGACGACGCGCTGGCAAAGCTCTCCGGTTCAGAACTGATTGACCTGCTGATCTCGAAGATCGCCCACTGGCACCCGGAAATCCTCAACCTCATCCGCTACACCGACCCATCGACGGTGGCGCTGCTTCATGTCCACAGCTCCGAACCTGTCGATCCCTGGCCGACGAAACCGGTGACGTTGCTTGGCGATGCCATCCACGCCATGACCTATTTTCGCGCGCTTGGCGGCAACACCGCGATCTACGACGCCGGGCTGCTGGTGCCAGAGCTGGTGGCCGCCAAACGCGGCGACAAGCCGCTTCTCCAGGCGCTGTCGGAGTATGAGGCCAAGATGCTGGAGCACGGCGCCAAAGCCGTGCGGTCTTCGCTGACGGCGATGCAGAAGAACGTGCTGGCGGGCCGTCGCCGCCAATCGGAAGCCGCCGAATAGTGGCCCCGAAAATCGCCTGACAATGCTCCTGCCCTACGCCGCTTCCACCAGGCTGACCGACTGGAAGTCATACAAGAGGATCGCGATCTCGAAGCCGCGCCGCTGCAGCCAATGCGCCGTCGTCGCCGCGCGGACACCGAGCAGATCGTCGATCAGCACGACGCGGGCGCCGCGCACAGCGATGGTGCGATAGGCGACACCGAGCAACTGCCCGCCCTCAGACGCGATCGACCCCGGAATATGCGCTTCGGCGAACTCGTCGGGCGTGCGCACGTCAAGCAGGTAGGTCGTCCGCGTTTCGTCCTTCGCCCAGTTCGCGGCCGTGGCCGCATTGATGCGGGGAAAGCTGTCGCCTTCGGCAAGCTTTGCGATGTGCTCCCCGGCGAAACGCTTGGCATCCTCGCTTGCCGGACCATAGATTGCGGTCTTGCCGGTTTCGAGTGCAAGACCGGCCTCGCGCCATGCCTTGGTGCCGTCGTGCAGATAGGCGACCCGGTTGGGCACGCCGGCATCGATCAGCGTCTGCGCCCCGATGATGGCGCGCGGCAGGCCGGCGCATGAGACGACAACCTGCGTCTCCGGTGACGGCACCAGGTCGGCGAAGCGCAGCACCAGCTCGGCGCCCGGCACGCTGATGGCGCCCGGCACATGGTCCTTGTCGAACTCCGCCACCGTGCGGCTGTCGAGCACCACCACGTCGGCGCCTCGGCCTCTGAGCACCGCGAGCTCTTCAACGCTGACGACCGGGGTCCCCTTCTCGTCGCGGATCGCCAGCGAAAAATCGACGCCCGGCGTATCGAAGGTCGGCAGGTCTTCAACGCCGCTTTGCGTCCATTCCGGAATTCCACCGTTCAGCGAAAACAGCTGGGTACGGCCATATCCCACCAGTCGTTCGACAAGTTGCTCGGCAACGCCGCTGCCGTCGTCCGCCAGCACGGTGCGCACCGATTTGCGCGGGATGAAGCGGTCGATCTCGGCCTCGACCTGAGCCGCGGGCAGGTTGGTGGCGAACAGCGGCGATGCGTATCCGACAGTCGCGCTGTCGCGAATGTCTAGCACCGCCAGTTCTTCGCCATCCGCCAGCCATTGGCGAAACATTTTCGAATCGATCGTCCTGTCGCTCATGATGCTTTCCTCTCTTGCTGTTCAGCGGCGCCACGGATCGAACGCGCAAGGCCGAGGTTCTCGCGCAACGTCCCGCCTTCGTAAGCAGTCCGGAACAGACGCCGCCGCTGCAGCTCCGGAATGACGAGGTCGACAAAATCGGTGAGGCCCGTCGGCAGGATCGGCGGCATGACGTTGAAGCCGTCCGCCGCGCCACCGGAGAACCACTCCTCCATCATGTCGGCCACATCCTTTGGCGTGCCGACGATCTGGAAATGGCCGCGCGCGCCGGCAACGGCGAGATACAATTGGCGGATGGTCAGGTTCCGGCTCGCGGCCAATTCGGAAACGACTTTCAGGCGGCTCTTCACGGCATCGGAACTGCCCAGTTCCGGCAACGGTCCGTCGAGTGAATGGCCGGAAAGATCGACACCGCCGAGCAATCCTGAAACCAGCGCCACACCAACCACAGGATCGACCAGGCGCTGGATCGCATCGAACTTGTCCTCGGCCTCCGTGCGCGTCGGCGCGACGACCGGGAAGACACCGGGCATGATCTTCAAGCTGTCGGCGGAGCGGCCAAACGAGCCCAGCCGGCCTTTCAGTTCGCCGTAAAAGCCGCGCGCCGATTCGATGGTCGGGTGGGCGGTGAAAACCACCTCCGCCGTCCGCGCCGCCAAGTGCTGGCCGGCATCGGACGAGCCCGCCTGGACGATGACGGGATGGCCCTGCGGTGGGCGAGCGACGTTGAGCGGTCCCTTGACGCGGAAATGCCGGCCGACATGGTCCGGGGCGTGGATGCCGCGCCGGTCGATGGCGATCCCCGAAGCCTTGTCGGCGACGAAGGCATCGTCGTCCCAGCTGTCCCAAAGCTTCTGCGCGACAGCGACGAATTCCTCGGCGCGGGCGTAACGGTCGGCATGAACGGGATGCTGGTCGAGGCTGAAATTCGCCGCCGCCGGCGCATCGGCTGAGGTGACGACATTCCAGCCTGTCCTGCCGCCGCTGAGATGATCGATCGAAGCGAACAGCCGCGCCAAGTGGAACGGCTCCCAATAGGTGGTCGAGGCGGTCGCAACGAGCCCGATCCCTTGCGTGATGGTCGAGAGCGCCGACAAAAGCGTCAGCGGCTCGAAATGCACGACATGGCCGGTGCGCTCGAAGGTCTCGATCGGCTGCTCGCCATTGCGCGCGCTGAGGCTGTCGGCCAGAAACACCATGTCGAACAGGCCACGCTCGGCAGTGCGCGCGGCGTCCGCATAGTGCTGAAAGCTCAGGCCCGGATTGGCAGGCACATCGGGATGGCGCCAGGCAGCGACATGATGGCCCGGTCCGCGAACAAAGGCTCCAAGCCTTATCTTTCGATTTTCAGTCATCAGCGGTTCTCAGGCTGGTCGCAAAGGGCGTTCCTATCTAGCGCCTGCCAAACCCGCTGAGTGAAAGAATGCCTTTCGCCAGCTGGCAATTATTGTTTTTTGACATCGGGTTACGGGAAAGCACGATGGTCGTTGCCGGGGCGGTGGGCTAGAGCCATGACCACCGGCGTCGCAAAGGTTCTTGATGCTTCATACCCTTTCCTCCCCGCTACGTTCGATCCCTCGTTCAATCATCATCGTTGGCGGCGGCTTTGCCGGCGCGGTTACCGCGATCAAGCTGCTCGACCGTTCAACTGAGCCGCTGGCAATCACCATCATCGAGCGCCGGGCCCAACTCGGCCGCGGTGTTGCCTACAGCACCTGCGATCCGAACCATCTCGTGAACGGCGCGGCGCGTATCTTCTCGCTGCATCCAGACGATCCCGATCACCTCGTCCGCTGGCTCCTGGCGAATGGTCCGGACCAAGGCTGGACACCGCCCGAAGATGTCCCGGACTCCAGCCCGCCACGTTGGCTGTTCGGCAGCTATGTCCAGTCGGAACTGACGAGAGCGGTTCGAGAAGCAGATGGGCGCTCCTCGCTGCGCCACATCAAGGCATCCGCCGTCGACATGCTGACGGGTCCGTCCGGAGTCTGCGTCGGCACCGGCGACGGCCAGCAATTGCTGGCCGATGAGGCCGTGCTGGCGACTGGGGTGTTCCAGAGCGAGCCAGCGGCGGCAGAAGCACCTGTCATCAGCGATCCCCGCTACGTCGCAAATCCCTGGGATTCGGCGGCGCTCGACCGGCTCACCGGCAGCAAGAAACTGCTGCTGATCGGCTCCAGCCTGAGCATGGTCGACGTCGTCGCCAGCATGGAAGCGCGCGGCTTCAAGGGCGGTTATCGCGCCGTGTCGCGGCGCGGACAGATCGTCGAACCTCGGCGCAACACGGAAGCGTGGCGCGATTTCCTCGCCGGGCGGCCGCTGCCGAAAACCACCAGGGCGCTTCTCGCACTGGTCAAGGCCGAACGCCGGGCAATCGAAACCACCGGCCTGGACTGGCAAGGGCTGCCACTGACGATCCGGCCGTGGATCCTGGCCTTGTGGCAGGGCGCCACCGACAGGGAGCGCTTGAAGTTCGCACGCCATCTGCGCGCCTTCTGGGATGTCACCGCGCACCGCGCGGCGCCACCGAGCTTTGAGCGCGTGGCACTGGCGCGAAGCCAAGGCCGTTGGACGGGTGGAGCGGGACGGGTGCTGGCACTCCATCCGCAGGCAAATGGGATCGTCGCTGAAATCCGCTGGCGCGATACCGGCGCAGTCGAACGGCTGCGCTTCGACGGCGTCGTCAACTGCCGCGGCCATCAGGAGCATGATTGGCGACGGATCGCCGATCCGTTCGTCCGCAGCCTGCTTGAGAACGGCATCGTCAGGCCCCATGCAACCGGCTTCGGCATCGACGCGACGCATGGCGGCCAGGTGATTGCCGGTAACGGCAACACCCATGGCAATCTGTTCGCCATCGGCCATCCGCTGCGCGGCGTCGCCTGGGAATCGAGCTCAATCGGCGAACAACTGGCGCAGGCCATAGCCCTTGCCGGCCTTCTGGTCGGAGCCAGCCCAAGGCTGCGTGCTTTGGCCTGAAGTTACCGGCTTTGCGAAATGGAAGAAACGAAAAGGGCCGCAGCTCGATGCGGCCCTTCTCTCATGATTGCCCGGCAGATTTAGGCGTTCGGGTCGAGATAGGCGTCGGCGAAATTCGCTGACAGGCCTTCGGCGCCAGGCGCGTAGTTCTTGACGGTTTTGCGGGCGATGATGATGGTGGGTGGCGCGATCAGATTGATGATCGGCAACTCGTCGGCGATGATCTCCTGGAACTTGAAGAAGAGTTGCTTGCGCTTGGCCTCGTCGAGCTCGACCGATGCGGCTTCCAGCAAACGGTCAACCTCCGGGTTCTCATAGTGCGCGCCGTTGGAGAACGGCAGCCCTTTCTTGATGTTCTTCGACCAGTAGAGCCGCTGTGCGCCGGCGCTCGGATCGAAGATGTTGCCGCAGGATTCCGTCGACAGGTCCCAGGTGCGATCGGTGTAGATGGTTTTGACATAGGTTCCGAAGTCGAATTTTTCGATCTCGGCATCGATGCCTATCTTGGCCAATGCCTGCTTGAGGAAGTCGGCATAGCCCCACGGGTTGTAGGGATTGTTGGTGAGCCTGAGCTTGAAGCGTACGCCGTCAGCCCCACGCTTGAAACCGGCCTCGTCGAGCAGTTTTTCCGAGAGCGCCGTATCGAACGTCGCGGCCTTCACATCGGGATCGAAATACTTCTTGTTGACGACGCTGATCGGCGTCGGCGAGACTTGGCCATAACCGTAAAACACGATTGCATTGACCGCGTCGAGGTCGATCGCGTGCGCGATTGCCTGACGGACCTTCTTCTCCTTCAGGATCGGGTTTTCGAGGTTGACGATCAGTTGGTGCAGCGGGCCGCTATAGGCGAAGACCGTGCTGTCGACGACGAATTGCGGCAGCGCCTTGAAACGCTCCAGATCGGCGAAGGCCACCGGGTTCGGTCCGATGTCGACCTCGCCCGTTTCCAGCGCCGCGGCGCGCGCGCCCGGATCGGTGATGAAGCGGAAGATGATCCGGTCGAGATAGGGTTTAGGCGCATCCCAGTAGGTCGGATTCTTTTCGACGAGGATGTGGCTGCCCTTTACCCATTCCTTCAGCACAAACGGCCCGCTGCCGATGATCTGCTCGAAGGACGGATCGTCGGCCGGCTTCAGCTTCTCGTAAATGTGTTTGGGCACGACAGGCGATTCCGTCGCGGCCAGCCCCGAAATCAGGGCGGCGGACGGCTTCGACAATTTGATCTTCACGATATGCGGGTCCGACGTGTCGATATCGGTGACGTTCTGGAAGGTGATGCGCCCGCGCGGATGCGCTTCGCGCAGCCGCGAGATCGAAAAGGCCACGTCCTCGGAGGTCAGATCATGGCCATCGCTGAACTTCACCCCCTGGCGCAGCTTGAAGACATATTCGAGTCCGTCGTCGCTGATCGCCCATTCGGTGGCCAGTTGCGATCGCGGATTGAGATCGTAGTCGTAGGCGAGCAGGCCGTCGAAAATCTTCGGACCGATGGTGGCCGGTCCGCCGGCGCTGGTGTTGATGGAAACGATCTGGTTGGGCTCGGGATAGTAGACGAAGTTGAGCGTGCCGCCGGCCACCGGCTTTGCGTCTTCGGCGAAGGCCCCTGTGGGAAGTGCGGCGCTCGCGCCGGCCAGCAGCAGGAACTGGTTGAACAGGCGACGGTTGATGGTCATGGTCGGTACTCCAAATTGGCGCGATTTGTATTCATGGAGAAAGTCGGGACCGGAGTTTCACGTGCCGATCCCAACCAGAGGGCTTGCAGAACGCTTAGGCGTTTGGCGCCAGCCATATCTGCGCGAAGCTGTTGTTGATCCCCTGAGCGCCGGGCGCGAAATCCCTGACCTTCTTGTTGGCAACAATCTGGGCACCGGCGGCGACCAGATCGACCGACACCACGTCGTCATGGATGATGTGCTGGAATTTTGTACCAGAGCTCGCGTCGCTTGGTCTCGTCGGGCTCGATTGCCGCGGCTTCGAGGATCTGGTCGACCTCGGGGTTTGCATAGTGGCTAGCGTTGGAGAAGACGAGGCCGATCTTGAAGTTCTTCGACCAGTAGGCGCGCTGGACGCCGAGCGTCGGATCGAAGGTGTTCGACAGCGACTCGACCACCAGGTCCCAGGCGCGGTCGGTGTAGACGGTCTTCAGGAACGTCGACAGGTCAAGCTTGAGGATCTCGGCATCGATGCCGACCGTCGCCAACGACTGCTTGATGAAATCGGCATAGGACGCCGGCAGGAACGCGTTGTAGGCAAGCCGGAGCTTGAAGCGCGTCCCATCGGCGCCACGCGGATAGCCGGCGTCGTCGAGCAGCTTCTCCGCCAGTTTGGTATCGGGCTCGCGCGCCTTGATGCTGGGGTCATACCATTTGGGCAGCGCCGTGCTGATCGGGCTCGGCGATACCTGCGCATAGCCGTAGAGCGCGATGTCGACCAGCTTCTGCAGGTCGATTGCGTGGGCGATGGCAAGGCGCACATCGCGCTTGGTCAGGATTTCGTTCTCGTAATTGAAGAACAATTGCTGCTGTGGGCCGGAATAGGCGTAGGTGTTGGTGTCGACGACCAGAGCGGGGTTTGCCTTCAACCGTTCGATGTCGGCCAGCGGCACGGGATTGGCGCCGATATCGATCTCGCCGGTTTCAAGAGCTGCCGAGCGTGCGGCCGGGTCGAGGATGACATGCAGCACGACGCGGTCGAGGTAGGGCCGTGGCGCGTCCCAATAGTCCGGATTGCGATCGAAGATCAGATGGCTGCCGGGCACCCATTCCTTGAGAACGAAGGGACCGGTACCGATCGTCTGTTCCAGCTTCGGCTGTTCCGCCGGCTTGAACGTTTCGTAGACGTGCTTCGGCACAATCGGTGATTCCGAGCTGCTCAGTGCCGTGATCAGATAGGGCGCCGGCTTTGAAAGCACGATGATTGCGGTGTGCGGATCGGGCGTCTCGACCGCGGTCACGTTTTGGTAGGTGATGCGGCCGCGCGGATGCGCCTCCTTCAGCCGGAAGATGGTGAAGGCAACGTCTTCCGACGTGAAGTCCTTGCCGTCATGCCATTTGACGCCCTCGCGCAGCTTGAAGGTGTAGCGCAGGCCGTCATCGCTGATCGACCACTCCGTCGCCAGCAGCGGTTTCGGGCTGAGGTCATAGGCGAAATCAAGCAGACCTTCATTCACCTTGGGACCGATCGCCTGGCCGGTGCCCGACGAGGTGTTGATTGCAATCAGCGACGTGGGGTCGGGATAGTAGGCCCAGTTGAGCGTGCCACCCTGGACCGGCGTTCCTTCGGCAGCGAAGGAAACCCCGGGCAATGCGAAGCTCGCACCGCCAAGCAACAGCAGCTGGTTGAAATGACGACGATTGACAGTCATGGCCTTGAGCTCCGGAAAACGGCTTCGATGGCATCCGGCGGCCGAACACACTCCGGCGCCTCGACGCGATGATCTCTGCCACGCCGCAAAACCGGAAGAATGATTTTCTATCGTCTGCCGAAAGCACCGCTTCGCACGACCGTTTCATTCCAGGATCTGGCAAAGCTGCTCGACGCCCAAATCAGCGCTCCGATCTTATTTCTACAAGAATTGTAGACATTACGATTTTTTAGATTTCCGTTCCCGCTGCCGCGACGCTGCGGCAAACGAAATTTTCCACCGGGCACTTTGGCGCAAAGCCCGCCCTCGTCGCGCCCGGCCTGAACGTGTTGAATGCGCTCCATGGTCGATCTCATTCGCGCAAAATCAAGGAAGCTGCGGCCGACGCTGGCGAGGCTTCCGCCGCTGACGTCGCTTCGCGCTTTTGTCGCAACCGCCCGCCACCTGAGCTTTACGCGGGCGGCCGAAGAACTCCATGTGACGCCTGCCGCCATCGGCCAGCAGATCCGCCTGCTCGAGGATCACCTCGGTCAACCGCTGTTCCATCGCAACCGCGGCGAGCTTCTGCTGACGTCGGCCGGCCAGGCGCTGATGCCCGGCCTCACCGAGGCTTTCGACGTCGTTGTCGAGTCGGTCGCACGCATTTCCGGCGACGAGGAGGATGCGCCGATCAAAGTGTCGGTCGCGCCCTCCTTCGCCAGCAAATGGCTGATCCCGCGCCTCGACGCACTGCGCGACGCGGTACCCGGCCTAGAAGTGCTGGTCGACGCATCGACCAGGCTTGCCGACTTTGCTAGCGAAGACGTCGACTGCGTCATCCGCTACGGGTCGGGCGCCTATAGCGGCCTGCTGACGGAACGGCTTTTTTCGGAGGCGGTGCTGCCCGTTTGCAGCCCGGAATTTGCTCGCATGCACGGTCTCTATCGCGGGCCGGAGGGGCTGCGTGACGCACCGATCCTGCATGAGGACGGTCCGGAACGCGATCCAAGCTGCCCCGACTGGAAGGGCTGGCTGAGATCCAACGGCCTGTCCGGCCGGCTTGTCGAGGGCGGCATACGGCTTAGCCAGTCCTCGCTGGTTCTCGACGCCGCTGCTGCCGGCAAGGGCATCGGTCTTGGCAAATTTCGGCTGGCCGAACCCGACCTTGCCGCGGGGCGTCTGGTCAGCCCATTCGGCTCGCCGCAACCGGTCGAGTTTTCCTATTATTTCGCGACGACGCCGCACAAGGCGAAGCTGGCGACGGTCGAGCGCTTTCATGCCTGGCTGAAGGCCGAGGCGCGCCGGCTTGGCGCGCTCGACTTCACGCCGCCGGTGCCGCTGCCGGCTCGCATCGCCATCGTCGCTGCGGAATAGTCTCACCTCGGTCTCTCGCGAGCAGGCGCGCGCCCCTATTTGAGTTTGAAGCCCAGCGCTTTAAGCGCTTCGCCCAGGCGATCACGGCCTTTCAGCGCTGCTTTGCTGCCGATGCGGTTCGACATCAACTCCGTCCAGTCGACCACAGGCATCGCCTGCTCCTGCTGGAATGAACGAAGCGTCCGGTTGTAGGTTGCAAGATCGTCCGGATCGAGGTCTGACTGATAGCGTTCGCGATGAAGCACCACAGTCTGTGGCAGTCTGGGCTTGATGTCAGTCGCAGCCAGGAGATCGGGATAGCCGACTGTCAGGCCGAACACCGCCACGGTTTCCGGTGGCAGGCCGAGTTCGCGCGCCACCTCCTGCGGATGATTGCGCATCGCGCCGATATAGCAGGAGCCGAGCCCGAGCGCATCGATCGCCACCACGGCATTCTGTGCGGCAAGTGCGGCGTCGATCACGGCCAGCAGAAGACTCTCTTGGTAGTCGAGGCCCTCGCCCACCCGTCCGTTTGCCTCGGCAATAGCGCGCAGGCGCGACAGGTCCGCCAGCCAGACCAGCACCAGCGGCGCCTGCTCGATATGGCGATTGACCGCCGCCAGTCCGGCAAGCCGCGCCTTGCGCGCCGGATCCTCGACTGCGATGACGCTCCACGCCTGGAGATTGGAAGAGGTCGGGGCCGACTGGGCGGCAGCGACGATCAGTTCGAGCGTGCCATCCGGCAGCGGCTCGACGAGATAGTTACGGACCGAGCGATGCGAAAGGATCGCCTCGAGGGCTTCGTTCCAGTTGCCGGTATGCGCGCTTTGCGGCGCTCGATAACGCCGCCGTAGCGCCGCTTCACCACGTAGGTCGGCGTCGGAAGGGCGGATGCTGAAGGCGGCCGGCTGTGACATTTTCTTCCCTATTTGGCAATCTGGCTTATTCGGTGTTCTGACGACCCCAGGTCATTCAAGAAGCGCGGCTTAGGCCCCATTGCGCAATAGCGGAAGCAACTGATCGCCTTGCCGCTTGATCTCGGAAAGATACGGCGTGTCCGAGAGCACGAAGTGTGTGATGCCCAGATCCCGGTACCTGCCGAGCGAGCGGGCGACGTCGGCGGCCGAGCCGACCAGCCAGGTGGTGCCGGCGCCGCCGCCGCCGTACTTGCCCGGCGCCGTATAGAGGTTGTCGTCCAGCACCTCGCCGCGCGCCTGCAGATCGAGCAGCCGCTGCTGACCCACCGCTACCGCCCGACCGTGATCGTTCCAGCCGGCGCCCTTGCCCTTGGCCATCTCGTCGACCTTCGCCTCGGCGTCCGCCCAGGCCTGCCCGGTGGTGTCGCGGACCAGCGTGGTGACCCGCAACCCGAATTCCAGAGGCGGGAGGTCTCGGCCAAGTTCCCTGCTCAAGGCTTTGAGCCGCTCGATCCGCTCCCGGACGCCGTCGAGCGGCTCGCCCCAGAAGAGCTGGACATCCGCCTCGCTGGCCGACACCCACTCGGCCGCCTCCGACGCGCCGCCGAAGTAGAGCTTGGGATGGCGACGATCGCCACGGACATGGATGCGGGGCATGACGGTCGACCTGGTGACCCGGAAGTGCTCGCCCGCAAAGGTCACGTTCTCTTCGGTCCAAAGTCTGCGAACCAGCCGCATGAACTCTCTGGTGCGGGCATAGCGATGTATCTGGTCGCCTTCGCTATCTCCATATGCCGCGAGGTTGTCCTTGCCCGACACTATGTTGATACGCACGCGACCGGCGGTCAGCTGATCGAGCGTGGCTACAGCGGATGCGAAGTGCGCCGGCCGCCAGTAACCGGGGCGGATCGCGATGAGCGGCTCGAAGGAGGTGGTCCGCGCGGCGAGCGAGGCCGCGACAGTAAAAGTGTCGGGCCGACCCCAGCCGGTACCGATCAGCGCGCCCTTCCAGCCGTGTTCCTCAAGCGCCTTCGCGTGGCTGGTCAGCGTCTCCAGGCTGTTGTGGTCCTCGACGGCCGAGTCGCCGCGGTGACCGGGATCGACCTGGTTCGGGATGTACCAAAGAAATTCGGTATCAGCGCTCATTGTCGGACCTGTATTTTGGCCGGGCATGAGGTCAATGGCAGGACCTTCCCCTCCGTTGTATTTTGATGACCATTCAATGGGTGGCCTCATGCAGCGCTGGCGCCTTGTGCGGCTGCGGTGCAAAGCGGCTTTCGGGTCTGGCAAGCCCGAGATGGTCGCGCAGCGTGCGCCCCTCATAGTCGGTGCGGAACAGGCCGCGCCGGCGCAGGATCGGCACCACCGTATCGACAAAGACCTCCAGTCCGGTCGGCAGCACGTCCGGCATCAGGTTGAAGCCGTCGGCGGCGCCGGCGACAAACCATCTTTCGATATCGTCGGCGATCTGCTCGGGCGTGCCGACGATGGTGCGGTGGCCGGTGCTGCCGTTCAGCGCCCGGATCAGCTGGCGAACGGTGAAATCGTTGCTGCGCGCGAGCGCGAGCGTGGCCTTGAAGAAGGTGTGGCCGCCATTGGGGGGCAGTTGAATCCCTTCTGGCAGCTTCTCGTCGAGCTTCAGCCGCTCGCGATCGATGCCGAGCACGCCGGACAGCCGGCCAAGGCTGTAGTCGAGCGGGATGCGGTCCCAGAGCTCTCCTTGCCGCCGCTCCGCTTCGGCCTCGGTGCTGCCGATGATGGTGGCTAGGCCGGCGAGGTTGAGCGGCACGCCGCCGGTGCGGCCATAGGCGACGGCACGCGCCTTAAGTTCCCGCGCATAGCCGAGCGCTTCCTCGAAAGACTGCGATGCGGAAAACACGGCTTCGGCGTGGCGGGCGGCGAGGTCCTTGCCGTCATCGGACCCGCCGGCCTGGACGACCACCGGATGCCCTTGCGGAGAGCGCGGCACATTGTGCGGCCCATACACCGAAAAATGCGCGCCCTTGTGCTCGATGGCATGAACCTTGGCGGCATCGACGAAGCGCCCGCTGGCGACGTCGCCGATAAAGGCATCGTCCTCCCAGCTGTCCCACAATGCCTTGACGATCTCGGCGAATTCCGCCGCCCGCTCGTAACGCCGGCCATGATCGATCGCACCCGTCAGGCCGAAATTGCGGGCCGAGGCCGGGTCGGCCGTGGTCACGATGTTCCAGCCGATACGCCCGCCGCTGACGTGGTCGAGCGTCGCGAAACGACGGGCGATGTTGTAGGGTTCGTTGAAGCTGGTCGATACCGTGGCGATCAGGCCGATGCGCTCGGTCGCGGCGGCTACCGTTGCCAGCACAATCGTCGGCTCCAGAGATGTGATCGGCCGATAGTCAATGCGGTCCGAGATTGCTGCCTGATCGGCAAGAAAGATGGCGTCGAGCTTGGCGCGCTCGGCGATCTTCGCCACGTGCACATAGTGGCCGACGGTGAAGGCGGCATAGGGGTCGACGCCGTCCATCCGCCATGCCGCCGGCGAGAAGCCGGCATGCAGGATGTTGACGTTGAGATGGAGTTGCCGGCCGCTCATCGAAAGACGCCGGGCTCGGGATAGGCGCCGGTCAGGTACCAGGTGCCGACTGTGCGGGTCTTGTATTCGGCGGGGTTGTGCAAGGTGTGGATGCGCGCGTTGCGCCAAAAGCGATCGAAGCCGTATTTGCGCACTGCGGAGCGGGCACCCATCACCTCGAATATCTCGGTCGTGACTTCGAGCGCGACATCGCCTGCCAGCACATTGGCCGCGGCGACGGCAACCGCCGCCTCACCGCGTTCTTGCTCGGTCAGCGCCTTGCCGCGCGCGATCGCATGATCGATCGCCGTCGCCGCGCGATCGGCCAGCGCCGTCGCCGCCCGCGTCTTGACCCAGAGCTCGCCATACTGCCGCTTGATCCATGGATCGTCGATATGGCGCTCGACGCCGGAATACATCCACGGCCGCGAACTGTTGAGCGTATAATCTCGCGCCGCCAGCAGCGCGCCCTGGGCCGTGCCGACAAAGACATTGAGCAACACGCTCTGCTGCTGCAGCGGGCCGATGGTGCGGATTGGCAACGACGCGTCGACCCAACCGCGCACCAACTCGCTGTCGTGGATCCTGACGTCCTTGTAGGCGACCTTGCCGCTGCCGGTCTGCGTCTGGCCGATGCCGTCCCAGTCGTCGAGAACGGTGATGCCTTCGCGGTTCGCGGGGATCGCCGCGAATTTCCTCTCGCCGCTGACCTCGTCTTCCCACGAAGTCGAAAGATAGTCGGCGACATGGGAGCCGGAAGCAAAGGGTTTGAAGCCGTTGACGATCGTCCACTCGCCATCCTTGCGGCCGAACAGCGATTTCGAAAAACTGTTGCCGGTGTTGCCCCAGAACCAGTCGCCGGCAGCCGAACGCCGCAGCAGATCGGCTGAGCGCGGTTCGTCCGAATTGAGCCTGGCGGCGATCAGTGCGCTGAAATGGTAGCCGTAGATATGGCCGATCGAGCCGTCGACCTTGGCGAACTCGCGCCCGATCTTCAGCGCCGTCGAATAGGGTTCCCCGGCGCCGCCGAATTCCTTGGGGATCACGATGGTGAGTAGGCCGCTTTGCTTGAGAAGACGGATCTGTTCGGTAGGCCTGCCGCCAAGCTGGTCGCGCTCGACCGCATCGCGGGCAAAGATGTCGCGCAGCTCGACCGCCTTGGCGATCCATGGATTGGACGTATCGGGATCGAAGGTCATCGTCTCACTCATGCAGATGCGGGAAGCCGTGGCGCTCGGCAAGCAGTGCAAGAATGCGCCTGGTGTCATCGGCGAAGACCTTGCCCTTGGCCGTCGGCAAGTCGGCGGGCGGATCGTCGCCGATGATCAGCACCGGCAGCGACTGGTGCCGTTCGCCGAGCGCGTCGATCACCTTGCCTCTCGGCCTCGAAAACGGCACGCGCTCAACGTCGAGTCTGGCGGCGAGATCGGGAAAGGCTGCGAGCAATCCCTCAACCTGGTTGCAATAGGGGCAGACGAACGTCTGGCCCGGCTGATTTGGGTCGGCGAAACCCGGCTGAATGAGAAAGAGCGTGTCGCGTGCCATTGCCGGCCTACTCCGCAGCCGCCGCGGCGTGCCGCGAAAAACGGTTTGCCGGCCGCTTCAGGCCGAGATTGTCGCGCAAGGTGCTGCCCTCATACTCGTCGCGGAACAGGCCACGGCGGCGCAGTTCCGGCACCACCAGTTCGATGAAATCCTTCAGGCCGCCAGGCATGATCGGCGCCATGATGGTGAAGCCGTCGGCGCCGTAATTCTCGAACCGCTCTTCCATGGTGTCGGCGATCTGTTGCGGCGTGCCGACCACTTGCCAGTGGCCGCGGGCGCCGGCGATGCGCAGATAGAGCTGCCGGATCGTCAGTTTCTCGCGCCGCGCCAGATCGATCACCAGAGCCTGCCGGCTCTTGCCGGCATTGGTCTCCGGCAAATCCGGCACCGGCCCGTCGAGCGGATAGGCGCTGAGGTCGAAGCCGCCGGCCAGCGCCGAGACCAGACCGAGGCCGACTTCCGGCTGGATGATATCCTGCAGCTGTTCGAACTTCTCCCGCGCCTCGGCTTCGGTGCGGCCGACGACCGGGAAAATGCCTGGCAGGACTTTCAGGTCATCCTCCGAGCGGCCATATTTGCCGAGCCTGCCCTTGACGTCTGCATAGAAGGCCGTTGCTTCGTCGAGCGTGATCTGCGCGGCGAAGATCGCTTCCGCCGTGCGCGCCGCCAGTTCCTTGCCGGGGCCGGAGGCGCCGGCCTGGACGACGACGGGATGGCCTTGCGGCGTTCGCGGCGTGTTCAGCGGACCACGCACCTTGAAGTGCTGGCCCTTGTGGTTCAGCACATGCAGTTTGTCCTTGTCGAAATAGCGCCCGATTGCTCTGTCGCGCGGGAAGGCGTCATCTTCCCAGCTATCCCACAGGCCGAGCACGACATCGGCGAATTCCTCGGCGCGGTCGTAGCGCTCGCCATGCTGGATATGCGTCTCGTGACCGAAATTGAACCCTGCCTCCGGATCGGACGAAGTGACCAGATTCCAGCCGGCCCGCCCGCCGCTCAGATGGTCGAGCGACGCGAACTGGCGGGCCAGATTGTAGGGATCGGAAAAACTGGTCGACGCCGTGGCGATGAGGCCGATGTTCCTGGTCACAGCCGACAGTGCCGACAGCAGCGTGATCGGCTCGAACGGATAGACGCCGCTATGCGCCTTGCGGCTGGCGGCCTCCATATCCTTCAGCCGCGCCGCAACGCCGTCGGCGAAGAAGATCGTGTCGAACTTGGCTGCTTCCGCCAGCCGGGCCAGCTCGACATAGTCGTTGAGGCTGGTCCCTTCTCCTGCCTCCGGGTGGCCCCAGGCTGCGACATGGTGGCCGGTGAAGAGAAGAAAGGCTCCAAGCTTGAGCTTGTCCTTGCGGCTGGCCATGTTCCGCGCCTCCTCAGCGATACAATCCGCCGACCGGCAATTCCCCGGTGAGCAACCAGGTGCCGATCGTGCGCTTCTTGTATTCGGCCGGATTGTGCAGCGTGTGCGTGCGCACGTTGCGCCAGAACCTGTCGTAGCCGTTGGCCTTGGTGGCTGAGCGGGCGCCCATCACCTCGAAAACCTCGCTCGACGCATCGAGGCCGATTTGTCCGGCGTAGACATTGGCGGTGGCGAGATCAATCGCCGTCTGCCCGCGCTGCTCCAGGGTCAACGCCTCGCCCTGGCCATAGGCGGCATCGAGGCTGCATGCTGCTATATCGGCCAGTTCGGCCGCGGCGAGCGTGCGGATATAGAGGTCGCCATATTTGCGTTGCACGAACGGATCGTCGGTATGTTTCTCATAGCCGGAATAGACCCAGGGGCGCGATTGCGAGACCGTATAGTCGCGGCCTTCGCTCAGCGCTCCTTGCGCGCTGCCGACGAACAGGTTGAGCAGGACCGCCTGCTGGAACAGTGACGTCAGCGTCTGGAACGGCGTCAGCGGCACCGCTGGCGAGCCGATCAGTTCGTCGTCGCCGACATGCACGTCCTTGAACGTCACCTTGCCGCTGCCGGTCTGCCGCTGGCCGACACCATCCCAGTCATCCTCGATGACGATGCCCTCACGGTCAGCCGGGATCGCTGCCGCTAGTCGATCCTGGCCGTCCTCCCAGGCAACCTGGATGTAGTCTGCGATGTGCGACCCGGAAGAGAACGGCCTGAAGCCGCTCAGGATCCAGCCCGTGCCGTTGCGCCTGGCCGTCGACGTCTTCGACATGGCGTTGCCGGAATTGCCCCAGACCCAGTTCTCCCTTGCCGAGCGTGTCAGCAGCCGGTCCCTCTGCGCCTCCGTGCCACGGAACAGCACGCCATTGAGCGGCAGATGATGGTATCCGTAGAGATGGGCGAGCGAGCCGTCGGTGCGGGCGAATTCGCGCACGACGCGCAGCACTGACAGCCAGGGTGCGCCCTTGCCGCCATAGCGCTTGGGAATCTGCGCCGACGGCAGGCCGCTTTCCTTCAGCAGGCGGATTTGCTCGACCGGCCGCCCGCCGGCCTTGTCGCGCGCCACGGCATCCCGATCGAAGATATCGCGCAGTTCGACCGCCGTGGCGACGAACGGGTCAGAAAGGTCAGGGCTGAAGGTCATCGGCGCTTGTCCATCGAAAAATGCCTATTCCGCCGCGATGGTCTGCGCCGGCTGCCAGACGGAAGCGGCATAGGCGTCTTCGCCGAACTCGGCCGGATGGCTCCCGGTTATGCGGCTCTCATGGCTGTCGAGATCGGCGAGGAAGAGATCGCGGCTAATGCGCGCCACCACGGCCGGTACATCGCGCCTGATCGACGGAACATCGCCGATCGGCAGGCCGAAACTGACGAAGCCGCCGGGATTGAAAACATGGATATTCTTCAGGAACGGTGCTTCGCCCGGCGCCTTCTCGAGGAATTCATGGCCGAGGCCGAGATAGGGATGGGCGCCGAAAAATTCATCCAGCTCTGCTTCCGGCGGCGCGTACTGGTCTCGCCATAGCCGGATGGTGGCGGCGAAATCGGCGAACTCAGGCTTGCGCGTCGGGTCGGCGAAATAGCCGGTGCCGGCGACGACGAAGTCGAACGCAAACGTCTCGCCTGCGATATCGGTGACGACCTTGCCGTCTTCGACATCCGCATTTGTCCAAGGGGCACCGAGATGGAGATGAAAATTCTGGTGCCGCACCGCCCGCTCCACCGCATCGAGCGGCGGCGTTGAACCGGCCTCGCGGAAGCGCAATGCCTGGCGCCAGCGCACCGCATCGGGCAGCCGAGGATAATTGTCATAGGCGCCGGGATAGCCGCCCACGCGGTTGATCGGCACACTGGCAATGCTGGTGCGTCTGGCGAACAGACGCACCGATTTCGCGCCGGCCTCAAGGGCAGCTCCGGCCGCATCGAATGCCGAAGCCGCCGACCCGACGACAGCGATTGCCTTGCCGTTGAGCGAGGCAAAATCGATTGCCGCAGAACTGTGTGCGACAAGGCCCCGCGGCAAGGCGGCAAGTACCGCCGGTATCACTGGACCGCCGCTGCCGCCAAAGCCATTGGCCAGAATGATCTTGCGCGCCGTTTCGACCGATGGCGTGCCGTTGGCTTCGAGGTGGAGGCGAAAATGCCCGCCAGCCGGCTCGATGCGAATGAGACGTGTGCCGTAACGGATGCCGATACCGAGGAACGCGCGATACCATTTCAGGTAGTTCGCCCAATCCGTCCGCACGATGCGATCGAAGCCGGCATAGGCTTCCGCACCGTGGCGGGCTTCGTACCAGGACTGAAAGCTCAAGCCCGGCAAGCCGAGTTCCGGCCCCGGCAAGCCCTTTGGCGTTCGCAGCCGGTTCATCCGTGCATGAGTGAACCAGATGCCGGCCTTGCTTTCATCCGGTGCCGCGTCGACGACAGTAACCTTGCCGATGCCGGCACGCCTCAACGCGAAGGCAAAGGTCGCCCCCGTCTGCCCACCGCCAACGATGAAGACATTGTGGTCGATGCCTTCCCGGTCCGGCACCCAGTTCTGCGGATCGGGGCCGATCAGCCGGAGCGTCTCCCGGGCGTGGTGATCTGGATCGGTCGGTAAGGCCATTTCGGTCCCGGCTGAAGTTGAGCCTCGTCAAACTCCGCCTCGGGCGGCAAACAGTCCAGAAATGTTCGCTTTGAGTGGCCGGTAGTTTTTTTCACTTGCATCCGATTTCACAATCGGGAGCGCCATCGGGCAAATGGAGATCGGAGCTTCCAGGAGATGCGATACTACCCGGCCAGCGGATGACCGGGCCGCAGCCGCGGTCTACGGACCGCCGCGGCCGGTGCAATTGGTGCCGGTATTCCGCTCGCGACTGGAGCGGCGATTGGCGAAGGGTCATGAACCTGCAAGCGGATGGATCCACGCTTTGCTCCGCACAAGGGCATTTTGAGACTACGGCCGAGTTCAGAACCCGCCTAATTGCACGTCGTTGCCGCCGATTGCCGTACGCATCGCTGAAGGGTCTTTTGAAGCCGGGAGTGTTGAGCTACCTGTGACGGGTGCCATCAACGAGACGGAGAAAATCGACGAACGGGCCCAAAATCATTTCGCTAAAAGTCACGGATTTACCCGACAGCGCTCAATTCAAACCCGAAGAATTAAGCGTAACATATTGATATGTAACAATATGGTGGGCCCGGAGGGTATTCAGAAAGCCATAAAAATCAATCAATTAGAGATGAGTGGGACTTCAGAGTATTCAAATCTTTTCCAATATTTTTGGATGTTGTTGTCCCACTCAGAAGTGCCTCAGTCCACCAAGCCGACGCACTGAACGCCTCACTCGGAAGGGAGGTTTGCGCAAGGCGAAAGGAAGATCGCGTCGGTGTGCAGCCTTCCTGAGAAAGGTCGCGGTAGCGCCAGATTTACGACCGCCTGCGCCTTATGGGCCGCTTCGACCACCGCGAGCGCCGTCATGTTGACGACGCCGCGCGACGTGACCGACGGGGTCAATATATGCGCCGGCCTGTCGGTGCCGAGCAGGATCGGCCCGACATGAAGCGCGTCCATCATCGTGCGCAGCGCGGTCAGCGTGATGTTCGCCGAATCGAGATTGGGGAACACCAGCAGATTGGCTTCGCCCTTCAGCCGAGAATGCGGATAGACGCGCTGGCGCAGCTGCTCCGATAGCGCCGAGTCGGCATGCATCTCGCCGTCGCATTGCAGGTCGGGCGCGATCCGCGCCAAGATCGCCGCCGCCTGCCGCATCTTCATGGCGCTTGGCGAATCGCGGGAGCCGAAATCCGAATGCGACAGCAGCGCTGCCTTGGGCTCGATGCCGAAACGCTGAATTTCCTCGGCCGCCAAAACGGTCATCTCAGCAATCTCCTCGGCGGTCGGATCGACGGAGACATGGGTGTCGGTGAGGAAAATGATGCCGCGCTGCGAAATCAGCATGGAAAGTGTCGACAGGTCGCGATCCCTAATGCCGGCGCGCGGCCCGATGATCAGCGTCACGTTGCGCAAATGGCGCTCGAAACGGCCTTCGAGGCCGCAGACCATGGCGTCGGCGTCGCCGCGCTTGAGGGCAAGGGCGGCGATCACCGTATTGTCGGTGCGCACCATGGTGCGCGCCGCTTCCGTCGTCACCCCACGCCGGCCGGCAAGCTCGATCAAAAGGTCGACATAGTGGCGATAACGCGGATCGTCCTCGGGATTGATCAGGCCGAAATCGACACCCGGCTTGATGCGCAGTCCGTAACGTTTCAGCCGCACCTCGATCACATGCGGGCGACCGATCAGGATGGGCTCGGCGATGCCTTCTTCCAGCACCACCTGAGCGGCACGCAGCACGCGCTCGTCCTCGCCGTCGGCATAGATGACGCGCTTGGCGCTCGACGTCTTGGCCATCGTGAACACCGGCTTCATGACGAGGCCGGAGCGGAAAACGAAGCGGTTCAGCGTGTCGATATAGACTGTCATGTCGGTGATCGGCCGTGTCGCGACGCCGGTGTCGCAGGCGGCCTTGGCCACCGCCGGAGCGATGCGCAGGATCAGCCTTGGATCGAACGGCGAGGGGATCAGGAAATCGGGCCCGAAGATCGGCGTTTCGCCGGAATAGGCGCGGGCGGCAACATCGGACGGCTCTTCGCGGGCAAGGGCTGCGATCGCCCGCACCGCGGCCATCTTCATCTCTTCGTTGATGGCGCTGGCGCCGCAGTCCAGCGCGCCACGAAAAATGTAAGGAAAACAAAGTACGTTGTTGACCTGATTGGGGAAATCGGAACGGCCGGTGCAGATCATCGCGTCGGGTCGCGCCGCTCGTGCCGCTTCCGGCATGATCTCGGGGTTAGGGTTGGCCAAGGCTAGGATCAACGGTTTTGGCGCCATATGCTGGAGCAATTCCGGTTTCAGCACGCCGGCGGCCGAAAGCCCCAGGAACACGTCGGCGCCCGGCAGGACATCGGCCAGCGTGCGCGCCTCGGTGTCCTTCACATAGGGATCCTTCCAGCGGTCCATCTCGTCGACGCGCCCCTTGTAGGCGACGCCGAAACGGTCGGTGACCCAGATGTTTTCGATGCGCGCGCCGAGCAAAACCAGCAAGTTGAGGCAGGCAAGGGCCGCTGCCCCGGCGCCGGAGGTGACAATCTTGATGTCGGAGATCGTCTTGCCGGCGAATTCCAGCCCATTAAGCACTGCAGCTGCGACGATGATCGCGGTGCCGTGCTGGTCATCGTGGAAGACCGGTATGGCCATGCGGGCCTTCAGCCGTTCCTCGACCTCAAAACATTCGGGCGCCTTGATGTCCTCAAGGTTGATGCCGCCGAAGGTCGGCTCCAGCGCCGAGATCGTCTCGACCATGCGCTCGACGTCAGGCGCGTCGATCTCGATGTCGAAGACGTCGATGCCGGCGAATTTCTTGAACAGCACCGCCTTGCCTTCCATCACCGGCTTGGAGGCCAGCGGTCCGATATTGCCCAAGCCGAGCACCGCCGAACCATTCGAGACGACGCCGACCAGATTGGCCCGCGCCGTGTAGTCGGCGGCGGTCGCCGGATTGTCGCGGATTTCCAGACAGGGCGCCGCGACGCCGGGCGAATAGGCAAGCGCCAGGTCGCGCTGGTTGCCGAGCGGCTTTGTCGCCTGGATTTCAAGCTTTCCAGGCCTTGGATGCTTGTGGAAATAGAGGGCTGCTTCGTCCAGGTCCGACCGGGCTGCTTTTTTGTTTTCGCCTTCCATTTCGGTCGCCTCTTCAGTTCAGTCCGTTTGCTGTTTTGAGTCTCTTAGCATGCGGCCGACGCTTTTCGAGAGGTGATATGTCGCAATGTGCGACGCTTATGGCTTCGCATCGCCGTCAGGCTTGTGGTCCCATTGAAATGTTGGATGCCGTCACTGTCCGGGACTTCCGAGGTGGCGCGCTGCTTATTGTCGCGTGTCTTGTTGGGATCGTCGATCGCCTCGACCGACTGGATCCATTCGGCAATATACTCCAACGGCAGTCCGTGCTCCCTGCCACCTGCGAGCACAAAGTCCTTGTACCAGCGATAGGGTTTGAGGCCGTCGTCGATGTAGTCTGGAGTGGCGAGATAGGTAAGGACCTTTCGCCTGCGACCTTTGTTGTTAATGACCGTGACAGTCGCCTGCTCGTAGCCGCTGCCGACGCCTTCGGCCTCATCCAGCTTGGCACGATCGTCAGGATCGAAGCTGAACAGGACCCCGATCACGCAACTATCGTTTTCACTGGCAACTGCGTTGCACTTCCCGGATTTGTCCGTGCTGCGTTTATGAAAACGGAGCCCATGACCCGGCAAGGTTGCGATGCCGAGTGGCTTGCAGCTCGGCATGCGTTCGCGCAGCCGGGCGGTCGACATGTTGGACCCATAGGCAAAATAGACGACGTGCTCCGGGGGTCCGGTCTCTGTGTTCTTCAGCGGCTCGATGGTGGGATTTCCCGGCTTCAGGATCGTGCGTAGCGGTACTGTCATTATGCTGCACTCGTCGGTTTCTTCGCCTTCGCGTGTGATGATGGGCTGTCCATCCTTGAGGTCGAGGATTGGAACGGGCCTGCCGGCCCATCCGCAGTCGGCGCAGCGCGGTCTTTCCCAGAGTACACCGGGTGCCTCAGTATTTTCGCCATGTTCGGGTCGGAGATGCGGCGAGCCGCGGTTCGGACATTCGCGAGGCACCCCGCGCAACTCGCGAATGATCAATGATGTCGCCATGCCGATTGCGTGTTGGATCAACGATTCCGAGATCTCGGCATCAATCCAGGTGGCCGACTTTGAACGCGTCAGCCAGTTTGAAAACGTCCATGCGGACTCAAGCACACTCTTGAGGGCTCCGCGACGCTCTTTGTTGGTGTCGCTCGGCAGAAGTTCGTTGCAGATGATCTCCGTCCACGCGCGAAAATTCGCACGCTGTGGCGGTGCGTCTGTCCACATTGCCGCGTCCTGCGCGACGCCGATCAGCTCGAGTAGCGCCTCGCGGCAGCGAACGCCGACGGCCTGATAGTCCGAGAGGTTCTGCGCTTGTGCAACGGCGGTGCCAGCTTCTTCCATCTTCTCGAAGACAGGACCGAACGGAAGGATGCGTGATCGCCTTCCTGTTGTTTTCCGTTCGGGGGATGCGGAGCATCAGGCCAATATGGAAGGTCAGAGCAAGGTCCATATTAGGGAATTGCTCCTGAGAGTAGAGGTTTGTGCCGCCCGTGATGACCCACCAGCGATCCTTGTTGGTGTGGATGTCCCACACGTCGTGGCGGGTGTTGAGAACGGCCTCCGAGTAGACCTTCTGCATGAAAGTCACTTCAAGGTCGGGCGCCTGCCACTCAAAGATTCGCGGACTTCCTCGATTTCCTCTTCGGTAGCTTTCAACATGGTCTACTCCCGCGACGGGCTAGTCGCACTGCGCTGCAAAGGTTTGCGAAACCTCATCAATAGACCGATGTCGCCCTAGCTTTCAAAGTCCGGCGCGGCAACGCGGGATGGCCGCTTTGGGTTATGAATACCGGTTCCGGCGAACGTCCGCTATCCGGGAGCAAAATCAGGCTGCGAATGTCTGCCTAGGGTCAGGAACGCTGGTTGCGGTGAACGTCGGCTATCGGGCAGCGAAATGGGCTGATGAAGGGCGGCTTAGGGTCATGATTTCCGGTTCATCGCCCTGCAATGACATTTCGCGCTAGACCGCACTGCGGTATTCTCGATCATACGCTCAGCCATCCTATTCGCACGTCATTGCCGCCGTTCGCCGCACCTATCGATCGGAGGCCTTCCAGCCTCACGATAGCCGCCCTATGTGTGGCTGCACACAACCTGACGATGAACAGGAGCAAGATTAGACATAGAAGCCAGCACAAGATCGCCCTCCCCCTGTCCTTGCTCGTTTTCATGCGAAAATAATCAACTGAGTGCTGCGGGGATAGCGAGGCCGATTTGGCCCACTTCAGAGCGAAGTCGGCCATAGCCATTGATATTAAAGATTTTGCGCGGAAGGTGATTGGAAAGTCAGAAATATCAAAGGCTTATTCGACAGTGAGACTGTGTTGCGTTACTATGCTCTCCGGTCCGGTTGATTTGTCCCATTCTGATGCCGATTGCGGTCATTCGCCGCTGCCTTGGTCAATTCCCGATTCCACAAGCATCCGGTCCTGAGTGGGCAGACGGCCTTCCGAGTGGTAATTAGCCAGCGACACGTTGACCGTTCTCGTCATGCGCGGGTGAAATCTACGTTCGACCATATAAGTCGTCGAAGCGAACGATATCATCCTCGCCGAGATAATCGCCGCTCTGCACTTCAATGATCACCAGGTCAATTCTGCCTGGATTCTCCAGCCGATGCTTATGGCCGCAGGGGATGTAGGCTGATTCGTTTGTCGCCAGGAACAACTCCTGCTCGCCATTGACGATTTTCGCGGAGCCGCTGACCACGACCCAGTGCTCCGAACGATGATAGTGCATCTGGAGGCTCAGCCACCGACCGGGCTTCACCTCGATGCGTTTGATCTTGAAGCGCTCGCCTTCCTCAAGAACCGTGTAGGTACCCCACGGCCGGTGTACCGTGCTATGGACTAGGTGAGCTTCATGTCCTGAAGCCTTGAGGCCCTCGAACAGCTTCTTGACGTCCTGAACGCGGTCGCGGGATGCGACAAGCAAAGCGTCCGGGGAATCGACGATCACCAGATCGCTGACGCCGACCGTGCCGATGACGCGCTTGTCGGAGCTCACATAGCTGCCGGTCGTGTCGACCATATGCACATCGCCGCGTATCCTGTTCCCGCTTTCGTCGGGGGCGATCAAATCGGCCATTGCGTTCCAGGATCCGATATCGTTCCAATCCATGTCGCAGGCAACCACGGCAAGTTTGTTCGTCTTCTCCATCACAGCGTGGTCGAGCGAGATTCGCGGGGCGGAGCCGAAATGCTCAGGCGCGAGTTCGATTTTGGCAAAGCCTTCGCCTTGACTGAAGCGGCCGTTCTCGTAGCTGTCGGAGACGGCCTGGATCACCGCGGGGCAATGCGATGCCATCTCGTCGAGCATGGTTTGTGCGCTAAAGCAGAAAATGCCGGCGTTCCAGAAGAAGCGCTTCGACGCGACATAGGCTTTGGCTGTGTCCAGATCCGGTTTTTCAACGAAACGGACGACTTTCTCACCATCCGCTTCGATATAGCCGAATGCCGTGTCTGGTCTGGTTGGGGTGATGCCCAATGTGGCGATCCGCCCGAGTTTCGCATGTTCGATGGCCCGGCACATGACGTCTAAAAATGCAGGCAGGTTGCCAACCATGTGATCGGCTGGGAAGACGCATAGAATCGCGTCAGGGCCTTGCGTTGCCTTGGCATGGATGGCGGCTGCCGCAACGGCTGCGGCCGTATCCCGGCCTTCAGGCTCGAGCAGAAAGGTGCGTGGCAGGACCACGGAATCTAGTTCGTCGAACTCGTCCTTGGTAAGGAAGAGGTGTTCCCCAGATGTCACGGCGACGAGTTCCACTACGCCCTTTATCGAACCGACGCGCAACACAGTGTGCTGCATCAGTGAATGCCCGTCTGCCACTTTGAGGAAAGGTTTAGGGTGCGATTGCCTTGAGGCGGGCCATAGCCGCGATCCGGCTCCGCCGCTGATGATGACGGGAACCACTTTCATATAACAACCTCGATTTCGTCTCTGGAGTGATTGCCCGCGCCCTTTCGAGCATTAGCGTCACGATCGCCGTCGCTCTGGCTTGGTCTGCGGCCTCCGAGTAACAGCGAAGTTCTGGCGCGTTGCCGAACGGCCTCAGATGACGACGCTATCGGTATCGTACGACGCTTCCATGGCCTCGATGAGAAATGGACATTCAACTATGCCTGTTGGTTGCATCCGCCGAATTGTGCAGGTGACGGGTCTTAACTGAGACCAGAGATTCTTTGGCTGTCTTCTATCAAAATCAAACGACTTGGCTCCTTCAGATCGAACTCAATTACGCGTGGTACGAAAAGGCGTGCATATCGTGTAAAGGCGCTCGTCGGAGGAAACCGAATTACGGTATCGCAGCGCCCGAGAAGATACATCTCAACGAGGGCGGAAATTGCGCCGTCCATCCCAAGTGCTGCAGTGTGCAAGGGGCCGTCTTGATCGGATCGGAAATGCTTGGGGACGGTGAGAAGATCGGGAAACCTGGCCGACAGGTGATCCAGGATTTGCGCGCTGTCCGTGCACAAGAACAGCCGCACAGGCTTGGGGTGCGGTAACGCTTTAGCCTTATCAACCGCAGTGCACACTTGTCGAACGGCGAACTCCGGATCGGCCCAGTAGGGCGCATGGTCCATGATGTCTTCACCGTTACCATGTCGAACATGAACCCCGATGATGCTGTGCCCCTCAAAACATTCTTGGTAAATGGCATCTATGCGTGTTTGAATTTCAGACCGAGGCTTGACACTCTGGAAGACCTGCCGCTCGGCATCCTCATCGCAGCGCCACATCAAGCAAGCGTCACACACTACTGTGTTCGCTTCGACATCGTGTTCGGCCTGAAAGAGCTCGCCCAACTCGTCGCGCTCTTGGAAAATCTGCTCATCTGGGCGGTAAAGGCAGTCGATCGCTGGCCTATTCCACCACTCCGGGAAGAATGGACCCGGGAAGGAAAAGTCGTTGATCCGGTCGTCGCAAATAGCCGGTACGCCAGCGATGTCATTGATCGGTTCGAAGAACACCGGAAAGGCATTTGTGAAGGGTTGGTCGAGATAGCAGGACCCGCGCCAGTCGACGGCTAGCGTTCGTCCCGACCGCTGAGCGTAGCGCCAAGCGGCCGCCAGCGACCATAGACAATCACCGAACCCCGTACGCCTCTGAGAGACGACGAACCTGCGCTTTACCAATCCACTGACCTGCATTTTCGGAAATTTCGTTTCAGAGACGAGGTTGCATCTGGCTTGGGATCTCTTAATCGATACTAGTCGACCGTTACGCCGGGCGATTTGGTAGAGGCTGCGCGTGGGGCAGAAGAGCTCCCTCAGCACTGCCTGTCCTTATCTCTGTGACGCTCGCAAATCTTGACGCCGGGTACTCCCGCTTCCGGTTAAATTCAGCGTTCTCTAATGCGCCGGGCGACATCTGTAAAATTGATTGCGTGGATGTGGCCCATCCATGTGTTGGATACTAAGGCATTCCTTGACGATGGGCCTCTGCTGACGCGAGGCCGCGCTTTGCTAAGCGAAACAGCCGTTCGAGGCAGTCCACAAAGTCCCTTTTTCAAGTCCAATTCTTAACTGCCTCAACGTAACATGTCATTTGCGGGCGTTTCCTGTAGGACGGATGTGCAGGACCCGCCAGCCGTCGAATGTCAGGCGCAGGCCATCCACGTCATTTATGGCCATCATGGCGTCCGGTCCCATCGAAAGATGCGACATGGCGCCCTCTGACGCTTTCAAGTGCGCCAACATGGCGCAACTCGTGTCGACCGGATAGCTTTCGATCCGGCCGGACTGAGCGACTGGCACGCGATGCTGTGCGACGACGGCCGAGAGAGGAATTTTGGCGTCTGCAGCCATGTGGAGGATCGTTCCGACGGTTCTGCGGGTTCTCGGTGTCGGAGCCGACACCTGTGCGAACCCGCTCTCGTCCGTTTTCGACAGGCCCTTGAGGTTCATGACCCTGTTGTTCGCCGAGATCACCCCCCAGTTCAGCGATCCAGGTGAAGATCGGCACGCCTGTCGATGCGGCAATCATCGCCTCGGCCAGCGAAGATGATGAAGAGGGCCATTGGGTCAAGTACAAGCGCCGACCAGCGTTTCATTGCTTCAAAGCCCATTTCGGTGCCTACGCCGATACGGCCCTTGTCGAGGAGATCGCCGTCACGGCGCCCACACCGAGGACGGCAACGCCGTTCCTGATGCTCTGCCCGACAATCCCGGCGAAGTGTTTGCCGACAGCGCCTACCGAGGCAATCATCTCGGCGACGCGTGCGCGCCAAGGGTGGAAGGCCGCGCATCGTCGCAACCGCTGTGGGGGCGCGACGAGGCCGAAAGCTCGACGCCTGGAACCAACCGATCCACAGAATTTGTACTCGGATCGAGAAGATCTTCGGCACCTGTAGCCGGATGCGATGGCGAGGGCTGGCAAAGGCGGCCGTTCAAATTCGCCGCACTGCGATCGCCTACAGTATGAAACACAGTTTGATGGTCGCCTCGTCCCCCCATCGTTGAGGCCCAGCTACCGTTTTCGGGCTAGCGCGCCCGAAATTCCTTGGAGGTCGATACGAAATGCCCTACCCGGCTTTTCGCCGCCGTCTCAAATGTGCGGTTCGCCCAAAGCCCCCGACTGCCACGAACTTTGTCTTCGCGCGGAGCGAAACCTCGCGCCCACGACTTTGTGCCGCCGATGTGCCGCGCTGCCCTGTCAAACAATCCATTTTATGGATGCACCTCATCCAAACAATCGATTTCACTGATCAAAACAATTTCCATTAGAAGACGCTGAAGCAGGCAATGATTAAGATTACTTGGTTAGCGCAAGAGAGCGGTAAGGTGGAGTTGTCGGCTTGGACCCACATGCCCGCCATTTTATCTGGGAATGGCTACGTGCCCTGTGGCGCAGGGCAAGACGATTCTACTGGCCACCCACTTCGTGGAAGAAGCGGAGCGGCTATGCAACCGACCTGCGTGCTTGAGAACGGACGTGCGTCCTCACTCGCTGATTGATGAGCAAATCGGGTGCGACGTGACTGAAATCTATGTCGCTCACCCCGTGAGCTGAGTTCGGCACTCAGGCCGCATGTGCGACTTAGGCAGGTTAGCGGCGAGACTCTGTTTTGCTATGCCTCCAAGCAGGAGCAGGTGTGCTCGCTGGCTGACACTGTCAATGACGAGCTCCGCGCCGCATCTGTCGAAATCCTACCATAGGGTATGGGGCGGGCCGCAGTTTGCTGGCGGTGTGGCGAGCCGGAGTCGAAACTTCAACTATAATAGAGCAGGAAGAAAATGGGCGAGAACAGGAAAGTTGCTCTGGTTACGGGCATAACGGGACAGGATGGTGCCTATCTTACCCGTCTTCTGCTGGAAAAAGGCTACGTCGTTCATGGGATTAAGCGACGTTCCTCTTCCTTCAACACGGGTCGCATCGAAGACATCTACCAAGACCCGCACGATCCCGATCCGCGCCTAATTTTGCATTACGGTGACCTCACTGATGCGACTAATCTCATCCGAGTAGTTCAGGAATCCCAGCCAGACGAGATTTACAACTTGGCCGCTCAGAGCCATGTCCAGGTGTCGTTCGAAACGCCGGAATACACAGCAAACGCCGACGGTATCGGAACATTGCGACTTCTTGAGGCGATCCGCCTCCTCGGTCTGAAGGACAAGACCCGCTTCTATCAGGCCTCGACTTCAGAGCTCTACGGCCTCGTGCAATCCGTACCGCAGAACGAAACAACGCCCTTTTATCCGCGCAGCCCTTACGCCGCCGCCAAGCTCTACGCCTACTGGATCGTGGTCAACTATCGCGAGGCCTATGGTATCCATGCTTCCAACGGCATTCTCTTCAATCATGAAAGCCCACTGCGCGGCGAAACTTTTGTGACGCGCAAGATCACCCGCGCCGCCGCTGCTATCTACCTCGGCAAGCAGGACAAGCTTTATCTCGGCAATCTGGATGCTCAACGCGATTGGGGCCATGCGCGTGAGTACGTGCGTGGTATGTGGATGATGATGCAGCAGGATCAACCGGATGATTACGTGCTGGCGACGGGCAAGACGACCCCTGTCCGCCAATTCGTCGAATGGGTTTTCGAAGATGTCGGCGTCGAGCTCGAATGGCGTGGTGAGGGAGTCGACGAAAAGGGCTATGATGTCGAGACCGGCAGATGCCTGGTCCAAGTAGACCCACGTTACTTCCGCCCCACGGAAGTCGATCTTCTCCTGGGCGACGCCACCAAGGCGAAGGAGAAGCTCGGCTGGGTGCATGAGACATCCGTGCGCGAGCTCGCCGCGGAAATGGTGCGGGAAGACCTCAAGGTCATGCAGACATCGGTAATAATGAAGGAAGCATAATGTACGATCTGAAGCGAAAAAGCCGTAGTGGGTCGCGGGCAACAAGGGTATGGTGGGTAGCGCTGTTGTACGCCGCCTCGGCGTCTGAAGACTGCAAAGTTGTTGCCGCGGAAAGCGGTAGTTCCGTTACCGACCCATAACCAACCGGCAGTCTGTAGTTGATTGGTCCACAGCGGAACCTGCGGCGCGACAATGAAGCTGTGAGCGTTGCGTCAATTAAAATGAGAATGCTGGCGGGTTGGAACGCAGGCAGGGCGTAGCCCGACTGGAGTTGGACGGCCGGAGCACATCCACGAGCTGACGCCTGGGACTCGTTCTGGCTCTAGCCTCGTAACCGACCCGGGCGTCACGGCCAACCGCTCCGTGTCCGCCGGCGAGTCAGCTTAGGGGCGCTACTTGCTCGTTGGGACGAGACCAACGAGCGCTTCCCACGTCGCCCGGACCTTCCATTGCCTCATCACGCATCTGAAGCATGAACCCGCCAACCGACCGCGTGCGTCGTCAGTATCAGTGGGGGGCAAATTCGCCGGGAACAACTTTTATTCTGGAAACAACCGGCATGCTCATCTGCCGAAAGACGTCTGGCGGACTGAGCCCATTGAAAGTTGATAAGGCACATGGGCGCCACATCGCGCGGGATCAAGCTTCGAAGAAGGCGCGTAGCGCGGACTTCCGAACCGTTCAAAGTCATGAAGCAATCGAGGGCGCCGCGATTGCCCCGGAAAGATATTCCTTCGCGGTGGCTCGCAAGCGATCGGCGTGGTCATAGATTTCGTCGAGCGAGTCGATCTTAACCTTCTCTTCCTTCTCACAATCGAAAAGCCCAAGATATTTAACCGACCTGTTAAACCACAGCCGGGCCAAGGGCTTACGGTTGTTGTTGTCGACCAGGATCCCGCAATAGCTTTTCTGATCGCGCATGATCACCCTGGCTGGCTTTAAAAGGTCCCGGACGATTGCCCGCACAACCATGAAGCCCTCTCGCTCGTCCTCAGTGGTCACAACCTCTTCGTCGGCGCCAAGTCCGTCGGCGCCAATTTCTGAAACCTCAGTCTCGGCCAACGCTGTGGAAAGACGTGACTGAACGGATTCTCGAACGATCTCGCGAAAAGCCGCTTTGACCATGGGTGTGAATTGCTCCTTCACCTGGGCGGTGAACCGTCCTTGGTAAAGGCCGCCAGTCACCATCCGCACAAAATCCTCTGGTGGATTCTCCATCACGCTTCCAATTTCTTTCTTGATCGCCGATGTATATTTCAAGCGGTGAGCGGATTGCAGAATCCCATCCACATTGAAATCCCCTTTCGCGAATTTCTTCAACTCGGAGATCAATTGCCCCTGTAGGTCCGAAAGATCGAACGTGAGGAACGGTCGGTCATCGAGCTTGTTTGGTGCAACTAAGTCCGTATGAAAATGGAACGCGCGACCGTTCGTCAAAATGGCGAATTTTGCGTTAGTGACTGAAAAATACCTGTATAACTGCGCGAGATGTACTCGATCAAGAACTGTGGTTATCGGTTTGCATTCAACAAGAATCCTGATTTCCCCGTCAATTTTTATGGCGTAGTCAACTTTCTCGCCCTTCTTCCCCACTGCGTCGGCACAAAATTCAGGGATGACCTCGTCAGGATTGAAAACGTCGTAATCTAACGCTGAGAGAAAGGGTAGTACTATCGCTGTCTTTAAGGCCTCCTCTGTAAGCATTGCGCTCGAATGCGTCTTGATGCGATCAGCAAGAACGCGAAGTTTTTCTTCAACACTCATGAGCCCCTCCCCCAAATTGAGATAGGTAAGATCGTGCAAAAATTCCGTTTGCGCAAGTCAATGTAATCTGGCCTCTTAGAAAGAGGCGAATGCCACATCGCGCATACAAGGGCGCTCAACGATTTGCGATGGCCGGTTTGACGTGCACGGTCCGATATCGACATGCTGAGGAGGCTACCCGGCTCGTCGAGACGGAATGCCGTGCGACCAACCGATGTGTTCAAAATGGCTGTGAGGTCGAGCACGCAGCGCGGAATCCGGCGACGTATGCCCGAGCCCTACACGACTGACCCATCCGACTGGGTACAAAGCCTCTCAGGGGCTCTTAGGTCTTAATATTCTTGTGAAATGAGACGCTGTACTGTGCCTCAAGCTAAGCTTCATGTGAAAACCCGCGTGCGGGCCATTGTTTTCGTTTGATTGAACCCATCGTTACCCTTAAAACTTTGACGTATGAAGTTCGTAAAACACAACATACGTCGGCCACCTGACCCTGCCGGTATCTTACAGCTCTGGATCAGGCTGTTGCAAAGGGAGCACTTGGGAAACCTGTTTCTTTCGATCTATTTCTTGAAATCCTTTGGGAATGTGGTTCGATCCACGAACAAGCGTATGTCGACCATCTGAAGGCCTCCGGTTTCTCCGGTCAGGGTCGGTCACAAGCTGACCATTGAGCACAATCAGCATAGTGACTCGCACGGAAGGCCATCGCTGTCGCGGTCCAGCTTCCCGCCCCAGGAGCAGTTGTTCAAATACCAATTTGCCTCGTCACATGAACTGATCTGAGGGCATGTTCGGCGGGGTTGGCAGGACCAACTTTGCGCAAGAGCATGCGGGCTGACCAGGCCTAGTGGTGGCTTGCTGGGCGAATGTTCGGCCTCCCGGTGGTTAGTGCGCCAGTCCCAAGGCGCTTGAAAAAATCCGATCCAGATGCCGCGCTTTGAAGCCTTTGCCGCAGCCTGTTGCGAGGCATAGGCTCCACTGCTGTATTTCGGCCAATCGAGCGCATGACCGTTCTCGACCAACCAGCCAGCGACGCTAACCGCGTCCACACGAGTACAGCTGCCAACGTAACGGCCATATCGATCCCAACTGACGAACTGGCAGCGGGTCGGCCTTGATTTCGAAAGAAACTCGCGGAGGGCCGCTGCTGCCTTTGCACCGCAGTGGTAGCGAAAGCCCTTTGCATCGTCGCATAGTTGGCTGCTTTCGGGAGCGTCAATGCCGTTGAGGCGAACGCGCCGCCCATGAATTTCAATCGTGTCGCCATCAATGACCAATGCGACTCCCTCGAGCGGGCCCGGGTCGTCCAGAGACCGAAGGATTTGGAGTTTTCCCAAATCGGAACGGCCCACATTGATATAGCCGACCGCCACGAGAGCCGCTAAACATGTCGCAATCCAAATGGACGCTCGGAGAGGTCCTAGCCGTCCAGATTCTGCGGATTGCCTGCCGAAGCGAGTGATCTTGCCCATCACATCAACCGCCGGTTGGGCTCACGCCCCACATATTCCCTGGCTGGCGGCCAGCCAAAGTCCCGATGATCACGACCCCCTTCATGCCTAAGCCCTCCCATAGCGCAGATAACATCGCGCAATGTTAATGTGCGCGCAAGGGGAAGCAAATGAGGCCGTGAAATTGCCCGGATGGTAAAAAATCGTGCGAGCTGGCGGTCTCGATTTTTGGTCTTTTACTTCGCCATGGACAGGAAGTTCGCTGCGAAAACCACTCAGTGGCCGCCGTTTTTGCGTACGTGGTATGGCGGCCGATCGATATTTAAGTCGTCGTGGAAATCTGTAATATTAGCGATGTGACAGATTGCCTGACAGGCTCCCTACGCCCGGGTAGCACCGTGAACTAATTCCATCCTCCGGAGAATGGCGGCGCCTCGTGAAATTGGCGCGCCTTGACGTTGCCACTCTTTTACTTTTACTCGGTATTCCAACGAAAAGCGGGTAACTATGGGCGGGACGCATTTTGGTAAGCAGGGCATTATCGGGTCTGTTGGAAAGCGCGCGACGGCCGCCTCACGATAAAGTCGCCTCGATTGAGACTTTTCCTGATCTAGATGCAAACCGTATCGCAAGAGAGATGCGGCTCGAAGATCTCGGTCAAGAACGAGGCGAAAGGAACGAGCCGCCTTCCATTTCCACGTCCCTTGACGACATTGAAGCCGCGATCATCGAACGCGTCGAAATGGAAAAAAAACAGTCTCACGGTGCGCTTGAAGACGAGCTTCGCACCTATTCCGAACGCCTCTCCTCACTGGATTTTGAGGGTAAGTTCGCCGCCATTCGCCATGCCGCTCCTGCATGCGTTGGCGAGTTCAAGGCCGAAGTTGCGAAAGGGCTGGATGACCTACACAGCCTACGAGACAATTTCCGAGAGGCTCACAACGAGCGTGACGAATTCCGCCGCACGCATAACCTGTCGCGTAGCGCACGGGTTCAGGGCCGCGCGAGCACGCTTTTGAAGATCGCTATCCTCGTCTGCATCTTTGTATTCGAGACCATTCTGAATGGACAGTTTTTGGCCGTCGGCAATGAAAGTGGCTTGTTAGGGGGTATTGCCCTAGCTTTCTCCTTCGCATTTGTGAATATCACTTGCGCCTTGATTCTTGCGCTATTTGGCGTGGTTCAACTCAATCACCGCTCTTTGCTTCGCAAACTCATAGGTTTCGTGAGCCTGGCATTCTACATCGCGGTCGCGCTAGGATTGAATCTTGCCCTGGCACACTACCGTGATGTGTCAGCAATATTGGCCGAGAACCCGGGTCGGCTCGTCATGGAGCGCATGCGGCACACACCCTTGCAATTGGACGATGTAAACTCGTGGGTGTTTTTGGCAATCGGCACATTATTCTCGCTCATCGCGTTTATCGATGGGCTGTTTTTGTCAGACCCTTATCCCGGCTTCGCTGCTACGCAGAAGCGGCTTGAGGAGCGCCGGGCAGCCTATTCCAGGGGGCGGCGGGCGCTTATCGACAGACTCAGCGACATTAGAGATGATTACCGCGATGAGATGGAGGAATTGAACCGTGACCTCTCCGTCCGGCGCGGAGAGCATGATGCGATCCTTACCAATCGCGCACGCTTCATCCAGCTATTTGCAGAACACCAAAATCAGTTGGAACGGACTGCAACCCTGCTCCTGTCTACCTACAGGGAGGCAAACAAGGCAGCACGTAGTACCAAGCCGCCCAAGCGCTTCTCTGCCCCATACAAGCTTCAACGAATACCGGTCGTTGCAAGCATGGCAGGCGAATGGAGAGGCGAAGAACTGCGTGATCGAATTCTTGCGACACAGGACGTGCTGACCGAGCAGGTCGGTGCCATTCACCGAGAATTCGAGAACGCCGTCGATCGCTACCGCCAGCTCGATGAACTCGTTCCGGAACAAAGGGCTTCAGATGTCGCGCCGTCAGCGTAGTAGGCGGCGCCCCGGTGACGCTTCCGAAATCGGAAAGATTATTACCGCCGCGGCGATTCTCCTGGTTTGTGTCGCGATTGCCGTTTTCCTGGGCTACTCGTATCTAAGTCGGCCAGCACGAGTAGCCCTTTCACAGGAATCGCTTTGTCCGGAAGATGGGCCACATTCCAAGATGATCGTGCTTCTCGATCGATCCGACAATCTTCCCGACATCACCAAAAGCGAAATAAAGACCTACCTTCTGGACATTGCTGACACGACCCCGAAATACGGCCTATTGGAGCTCCGTCTGCTTGACCCAAACATTGCGGGTGGCGCCGTTGTGTTTAGCAGGTGCAATCCTGGCGATGGCTCTGATCTGAGTGCTTTCGATTCCAATCCCAAACTAGCCAAAAACCATTGGAAGCAAGCTTTTCAGGACCCCCTCGAGGCCGCCCTTAAAAACCTGGCGGGGTCCCCGTCTGATACCTCACCCATCATGGAAACGATCCAGCGTATTGCCGTGGATCAATTTTCCGGCCGCAAAGCGGAGGAGATGCCGAAAAACCTCACGGTCATCTCCGATATGATTGAGCATGTGTCAGACTATTCACAGTACAGAGGCAACTTAGCGTTCGAGGAATTTGCGCGCACGCCTGCCTATCGGCGCTTGCGAACGGATCTTCATGGCGCAGCGGTGACGGTCAAATACCTGGTTCGTCTGAACACTAAGATCGACAGCGCGAAGCACATTCAGTTCTGGCGCGATTGGATTGCAGAAAGCCATGGCTCGCGGCTTGATGCCGACAAGCTTCAGGGAGCTGGATAATGGCGCGCGAAGCTGAAGAACGGGCCGGCGATGCCTGGTACACCGCAGGCATATTCTCCCTTTTTGTCCTTTTTGGTTGCGGCTTTATCATCGCTGCCAAACTGGACCGCTATTCGGCTCTCGTAGTCACCGCGACCCCGGTTGTCGTTATGCTGGTTTACGCAGTCGTGGTAAAAGCCATCCGGTTCTTGCGAATTCGCGACGATCAAGCCGGCGACAATCTTTACTACATGGGTTTTCTTTTCACGCTGACGAGCCTCGGCGTATCCCTCTATCAATTCTCGGCGGATGGTGCCGCAGAAGAGATCGTCCGCAATTTTGGCGTGGCAATCGGCTCAACCATCGCAGGCGTCGCGCTTCGAGTGATCTTCAATCAGATGCGTCGCGATCCTGTTGAAGTCGAACACGCGGCGCGTCTGGAGTTGTCCGAAGCTGCGCGCAAAGTCCGCCGCGAGTTGGATAAGACGGTGGTGGAACTCAGCCATTTTCGTCGCTCATCGCACCAGGCGATTTCGGAGGGCTTTGAAGAAGTCCGACGCGGCATGCAGGAAGTTTCCGGCCGAATTCTCGGCAACTTCGAAGATATGACGTCTCAGGCCCGAAAGCCCTTTGAAGCCGCTTCGGAAAGCTCGAGCATTGCATTGACGTCACTTGCCCGAACCATAACTGAAAGTCTGGAGACCGCGGCAAATCATCTTGCCGATGAGAACAAGAAGCTTGCCAGTGCTGCGACACGCATCATCAGTCAATTCGAGGCAACGACCGATAAGCTGGCGGCGATGCAAACTCCGGACAACATCATCGAAATCAAAATCGAGCCGCTCGTTAGTTCATTGTCCAAGGCGGTCGAAGAATTTGGCGTTCTTGTTCGAAGCCACGCCGACGCCGGTTCCCAAGTTGTTGCCGAGAGCCGCTCCACAGCAATGGAAATTCGATCGAACAGCCATGCCATTCGTGAGCTTGCTACGGCCATCTCATCGTCGTTGACAACGATCCAAAGCAGCGTCCGTACGATCGAAGTCCACGAAGAGCGCTTCCAGCCAATCACGGAGGCTATCAACTCAGCGAGCAAAAATCAGACCGAGGACCGGGCTCTTATTCACGTCATTGGCAGTCGACTGGAGGCCCTTTTCCGACTGCTAAGTCAACGCCAGCCGCCATTGACAACCGAGCCGAAAGAGTAGCACGAATGCAAGGTCGCGCGGCGATCGCAGATGACATGGCCGCGTACCGTCGGGGCGTTGTCCTCGGACTGACCATGGCAGAGATCATGCTCCTTTTGGTCTTCTGCCTGCTCATAGCTACCTCGGTTGTGTTTACACGCTACAAGGCCCAGAACCTTGACCTTCAAAGCAAGCTCACGGCACTCAACACGCAGGTGTCCGAGCTTGAGAATGAGCAAAAAACGCTTAGAGAGTTACTCGACCAGCTTCGTGAAAACAGTGGCCTCCCCGAGAAAATTGCCGACAACTGGGAGAATCTTTCAACGGATCTTAGTTTCGCCAAACAAATCGACCAAGCAGGCCTGCCTCGCGACGGGTTGCTAAAGCAAGCTGCCGAACTCAAGGAATTACTGCCCTCCCTTTCCTCTGGCGTAACAGCTGAGAAGATCTTTGCTTCCCTCCAAGAAGTCGAAACGCTGCAAAAAGCAAAAGCCTCCCAAAAGCTCAGCGCTGTCTCCATTGAGGAACTCATCCGCCTCGCCAAGGCCGCTCAGGATCGTGAACAATCAAGCACTGGCGAGCACGATTGGCCGCCTATTATCCCCTTGAGCGAAGCGGACGGTTACAGCTTTGCTGTGGGCAAAGCGGATCTGACGCCGGACTTTGAGCGACGCAAATTGGCACTTGTCGATCAAGTTGCAGACCTGATCTCACGATATAAAGTTGATGTGATCGAAGTCGTGGGGCACACGGACGAGCAGCCGATGGGTGCGAATCGTTCCAATCTTGATGACGACCTAATCGCTGCATTAACCGGAAAGGTTCCGATTGGCTTACTCACCCCGGCCGACAATGCTGGTCTCGGCATGGCCCGTGCCGTATCAGTAGCAAGCGTTCTCCTAGCCGATCCCCGCTTGAAGGGCATCAAGATTGTCCCATTCTCGGCCGGTCAGTTGGTGCTTCCTGGCGACAACCTTTCTAACGGCAGCGCAAAAGGTGACGTAAAAGAGCGGCGGCGCATCGAAATCCGCATGCGGCGTTCTGCACCGATTGCCCTTAGGTGAACGAGATTCGCAACGCCGCCTGCGCAATCGGTGCTGCGCGCTCGTCGAACGGGCAAGTTTTTTTAATGCGAAGCCGTTTCTCGCTTGAGCCTTATACAAATGGCAGGCGTCCCTTTCCAACGTCCGGACGATTGCCGGAATGACCGTGTGGGATGACGCGAGGTCTACCCGACGTCGTTCGGGATAGTAGCGTAGCTTCGACCTGCTATGCAACTGCGCCCGAATAAGCCGTGAGGAACCAGCTGGTCGCGTGGGAATGCGAGCCGAATGGCAGCTGCCCAGATTCGGTAATGCTGGTAATTACACTGGCACGGAGGGACGGGTCGATCTGTATTTCAATTGATGCGGTGAGAGCGTGGAGTATAACATGACGGCGTTAGCTGCAGTGGGATTGGCGGGCCGCGAGAGTTCATTCCTACTACTCGCGAGGAATGGGTTTCTTGGTTGCGGATCGTGGCGCCGAAACCGACACGGTTTGTCGTAGGCAAGTTGCTTCAATGCAATCGCCTGTCTGACGGCTCGGACTGACTGGTCGCTGGTGCTTACTCTGATACTGATTGATGTCGCGATTTCTCCGACTTGCCAGCATCCGGGAAACCTTCCTTTCTGGCCTTGGCAAACGCTCGATCGCTCTCCAGGAACTCCGCAAGCATGAACGGGATGAGTTCCGCTACCGATTCGGACTCGCCATAGGTCTGACGATAAAGCGCCGCATAGTCCTTCAGTGCTTGGTTCAGGTCTGCACTTACGCTTACGGTGATCTTCGAAGGTGTCCGATCCGGAAGTTTGCCGAGTTTCAGATTGGTCATGATGACTCCAGTCAATTCGGGTACGGCCGTAGCACAAGATCCTTGTGCACGATGACGCGCAGTGGCCAACCAGGGCGGACGGTGATCGTGGGCTGAATATTGAGGTTCTTCTCGGTGATGCGCTGGCCAGCTCGACTGACGTTCTGCTGAGCGGATTCGCGGATTGCTTTGACCAGGTCGCTTTCCTCTTCCCCGAGGCTCAGCTCCGTGCCGACCCCTAGCAACGTGGCCAGCGCAACGCCTTTGATCAGCTGCCAGGTGTGGAAATCCACCTTGTCCTCAAGCCCGGCATAGCCGGCGGTGTCCGTCGCCGGCAGATTGTCGATTTCGATCGAAGAGCCGTCGGGCAGCAGTATCCGTTGCCAGACCAGCAGCGCGCGCCTTTGTCCAAAGGCAACAACGCTGTCATAGGTGCCAATCAGGCGAGAGCCTTGCGGAATGAGCAACGTGCTGCCGGTGACTGTGTCGTGCACATTCTCGGTGACCTGTGCGACGACGAGGCCGGGCAAGTCGGAATTGATGCCAGTGATCAGGCTCGCTGCGATGACGCTGCCGGCCATCAGCTGATAGGGCGAAGCCGGCGTCTGCAGTGCATGCAGATTGTAGATTCCACTTGTGTTCCGCTGGCTGACAAAATCGAGCTTGCGCTGTTGATTGTTTTGGTCGCCCTCGGCCGGTGCAACGGAAGCTGAATCGCGTGCGGCATCGGATTGTGGAGCCGTTGCCTCAAAGGGTGGACGCCCGCCCTGCCCGTTGCCGGCGGCATCTGCTTGCCGGGGTCGATTTTCGATCCGGAAGAAGATTTGCGATTCGCGCGCCTCGATCGCCTGCTGTGCAAGGCGCTGCTCCTCCGCCGAAACCTCCTGGCCCGGCGCGATGCCCAGCTGGCGTTGGTGCTCAAGGATGGGGCGGCCGAGGTCGCCGGGCAGCGGTGGTCCAAGCACCGGAGGCTTGGGCTTGATCCCGGAATAGTCCTTAGGCAGCCTTTCAATTGCCTCCGCGGTTGGCTTCCGCTCAGTGTTGTAAAGCTCTTCAGCCTGCTCTTTGATGCGCAGTGCCGGTCCCTGCAGCGCCATCATGGTGACGCCTAGAACGGTGCCGGAAGCAACAGCTGCAATGGCGACAATAATGCCGCGCTTGAAGCGCACAGCGCGGCGGGGTGAGGCCCGCAGCTGGAGCTGTTCTGGATCGAGTTTCGGTGGAGCATCGGAGCGGGAAGTATCCGTCATGGGCCGTCCCTCACCTGCTGGAACGCGAAAAGAGCAATATCCGCCGCGGCGCTTGCCTGCCGTCGGTCCTCGTGATGCGCACCACCTGCTGCTGCTTGGCGCCGAGGCGCAGTTCGGCCGCGGCGAAGAGGCGATCGACGATGTAATAGTTGCCCCGTATGCGGTAGTTGACGAGCTGGTTGTCCCCGTCAGCACCTACGATGAAGAGCGGCGGGGCCTCGCCCTGATCGATGCGGCGCGGGAACTCGATGTAGACCTTGCTGCCATCATCGAACGCGCGCGTCGGCCTCCAGGGCGGCATGTCGCCGGTAATCGAATAGCGGAAGCGAATATTTTCGAGAGCCACATTCGACGCCACTGGCATAGCAGCCTCGGCCTGCGCATTGCGCCGGCGTAGCGCGATGATCTGGTCCTCGCTGTAAGTCCAGGAGATTGCCGCCATGGCGGTCTTATCCGTGCTTTGAAGCTGCAGGTGATAGCTTCGCCGGTCCGTGGTGATCACCAGATTGGTGGCAAGTCCTGGCGCGAAGGGCTTCACCAGCACATGGGTGCGCTGGTCATCGCCGGAGCCACTGACGGTGTCGCCAATTACCCAGCACACTGTATCGCCGGCCGACACGGATTGGAGTTTCTCCCCTGATTGCAGAGCGATATCGCTGACGCGCTCCGGTGCGGCATAGAGCTGGTAGAGCGCGCCTTCGGCAAAGGGGTAAACCTGCACCGCATTCACATAGCCATATTTGGTGGGTTGCTGCGTCGCCGCCTTGTTGGCATCGGCGACACGTTCTTCAGGCGAGCGCTTGTCTTCAGCAGCCTTGCCCGGCTCGGGCTGCAACTGGCCAGGCAGCGGCAGCGGTTTCGGCACTTCCACGACCTTGACGGGCTTCTCCGGCGCCTTCTCGATTGCCGCCGGTTGGAACTTGGCAGCATCATAGGAAATCTGAGGTGGCGGCACCGGTTTCGAGGCACAGGCGGAGATGACCGCAGCCGACGTTGACAGGACCAGGGCAGTGCGGAGCGACGAGAGTCTATTTATCATTGGCGGGCTCCTTTGGGGGAACGGAAGTCTGCGCGGCACTGTCGAGCTCGCGCGACCAGTCGATGGCATTGATGAAGACGCCGAGCGGGTTTTTGCGCAGCTGATCGGTATTGTTCGGCGGCCGGATCACAATGGTGAGGATCCCGGTCCAACGCGTTGTGCTGGCGAGGCTGCCGCGCTCAAAGACCTGCTCGGTCCATTTGACTTGAAAGGAGTTGTCGGACGCTCGAACCACGCTCGTCACCTGCACCGAGACGCTGCGCGTGCCGATCTTGCCGAACGGGTCGTTGGCCTTAGCGTACTCGTTGAGAAAGAGGGCTCCACGGTCGGTGGCGAAGTCGTAGGCCGAGAACCAATTCTGCCGCACCAGCACCGCATCGGTGGAAACAGAGCGGACATTCTGGATGAAGCGGCCGAGATGCCAGGCGATCTGGGCATCGGTGGGCTCGTAGTCCCGGATTGCTGGAGCGACGGCGCGCGCCTCGCCGAAACGATCTACCTCGACGACATAGGGCACGACGCGGCCCTGCATCGACTGCCACAAGAGTCCACCAGAGAGCCCGGTGGCCAGAGCGAGGCAGCCGAAGGCCATCAGGCGCCAGTTCCTTGCCTGCACGCGCGCTGTGCCGATGCGCTCGTCCCAAAGTTGGGCGGCCTTCTGGTATGGTGTGACGGGGTGAGGCGTCTTCCCGTAGCGTTGAACAGGTCGCTTGAAGAGCATCTAGTCTTCCTTGTCATTGAGAGAGGGGTTGGCGCCGCTTCCACCCCGATCGCCATCACGGACGGCCTGCGTGGCGGCATGGCGATGGGCGCGCGCAGTCTGTTCGGAACGCAAGCGCCTCGCCCACGCCGGCGCGGCATTGGCACCTGACGCGGCAGGGTTTCCGGTCCTTGATGCGGTCGGCGTGCCGCCCGTCGAGGTCCAGGCGGCATCGCGGCCGGCATCGGCGTTGCGCCGGAATGGTTCTGTTGCAGATCGCATTCCCCGCATCGCGGCGCCGCCAGCTGCACCGGCAACGCCCTGCAGTCCAGCAGCTACGCCGGAGAGGCCGGACTCGGGCGATGTTGCACGCCCCATCTGCCAAGCTGTGGAAGCAGCCGATCCCATGGCCGTGCCGGCTCGAACGGCGGCGAGACCGCCGCCGGTTGCCATGCGCGCGCCGGCAAGCGTCGCACCTCCGGCAACGAGCGTTGATCCGGCGGCCGCCGCGGTGGTTCCGAGTGCGGCGCCGGCGCCCAGCTGCGGCGCGCCGGAAACAAGACCCGAGGCGATCCCTGGCCCGAAAATGCCGAGCCCAAGCAGCGCCAACGCGCCCAGTACCTGTGACATGGCCGCGGCCAAGTCCGGCTCCTTGCCTTGCAGCGCGGAAGCGAACTCACCGAAGAGCGTGGAGCCGATGCCGACGATGACAGCAAGCACCATCACCTTAATGCCCGACGAGATCACATTGCCGAGCACGCGCTCGGCCAGAAACGCCGAGCGGTTCCAGAGCGCGAAGGGCACCAGAACAAAACCGGCCAATGTGGTGAGTTTGAACTCCAGGATGGTGATGAAGAGCTGAATTGAAAGAATGAAGAAGGCGATGAGGACCAGGAACCAGGCGAGAAGCAGCACGAAGATGGTCAGCGCGTTGCCAAAGATCTCGGGGAAGCCGACTAGCTGGCTCGCTTGATTGAGCAGCGGCCAGGCGCCCTCGAAGCCGGCCGCGGCAATGCGGCCTGGCCGCAGGAGACTGTCGGCGGACAGATTGCCGGCCGATGCGTTGATGCCGAGCCCGGCAAAGGAATGGTAGATGATGTCGGCGAGGTTCTTAAAATTGTTCAGGATGAAGGCGAAGGCGCCGACATAGAGCACTTTTCGGACAAGCCGGCCAAGAACATTGGGCTCGCCGCCGAACGCCCAGACCAGGCCTGCCAGCGTGATGTCGATGCCGATCAGGATGGTGGTGAGAAAGGCGACGTCGCCCGAAAGCAGACCGAACCCGCTATCAATATGGCGGGTAAAAGTCTCCATGAAGCGATCAATGACGCCGAGGTCATTCATGTCGCCGCCTTCCTCGTTGTCGTGAAGAACTGCTGATCAGTTGCCGGGATAGGCCGTACCGGTGCCCAGGAAACGCTTCGTCGTCTCGCGGGCGGCTTCCTCGGACTGCGCCTTGCGGGCAGCATCTTCGGCTTCAGCCCGGAACTGGGTCGCGAGCAGCGTCTGGATCTGCATCTGCTGCTTGGTCGAAAGCGCGATCAGCTGATTGGTGGCCTGGCTTGCCTCAAGGGCACCTGCCGCGCCCTGACTGCGGTTGACGAGATCGGTAAGCAGGTCGCCGTCGGTCTGCACGTTCTCCACGAGCTGCGACTGCGCGCTCATGGTTTGGCGGAACGCCTGCATGGCGTTTTGCCAGCGCTCGCGCGCGGCGCTCGCCACATCGCTGACCTTGATTGTGGCGTCGTAGCTTTCCGGATATTGCACACGCCACTGGTTTTGAAGCTTGTCGAGATCGAAGCTCAGGCCGCTGGCCTGGGTCATCAGGCCGTCGATCCGTTGGAGCGAACCTGTGAGCTGGCCGACGGAAGAAAAATCCAAGCGCTGAAGATTCCGCGCCATGTTCTGCAGCATGGTCGCCTGGTTCTGAAGCGACTGGATCTGGTTGTTTATCTGCTCCAGAGAACGTGCCGCTGTCAGCACGTTCTGCGCATAATTCGACGGATCGAACACGATCAGGGCGTGGGCCGGCTGGACGTAGTCGGCCATTGGTTTTGCGATCAGGGAAACGGTGATCAGGCTGGTGAGAAGGCGGCGCCGCATCATGACGATTGCTCCTTGTCTGGTTGAGGGAATTGCTGGAGAAGCTCGGCAGCCCAATCGAGGCCGCGCGCAATCAGAAACCGGGCGGCAAAGCCCTCCTGTCCGTGCTCTGACAGCACCTTGTCGATCAGGGTCTGCGTGGCCGGATCAGAGGCGCCGCAGAGCGCAAGAGCGATCGGGCCGAGCCCGAGCTCGAAGAGGCGGTTGCCGCGGCGCGACTGCAGATAATACTGGCGCTTCGGTGTGGCACGGGCGACCAATTCGATCTGCCGCTCGTTCAGGCCGAAGTGCTCATAGGCTGCCCGCGCCTGCGGTTCCACGGCACGGTCATTGGGGAGAAAAATGCGCTGTGGGCAGCTCTCGATGATCGCCGGCGCGATGGAAGAGCCAGCGATGTCTGCAAGTGACTGCGTGGCGAAAATGACGGAGACGTTCTTCTTTCGCAGCACCTTCAGCCATTCGCGGATGCGGGCGGCAAAGAGCGGGTTGTCGAGATAGACCCAGGCCTCGTCGAGCATGAGCAGTGTTGGCCGGCCGTCGAGCCGCTCCTCGAGGCGATGGAAGAGATAGGTGAGCACCGGCAGCACGGCGCCTTCCTGGTGGATCAGCTCTTCGGTCTCGAAACACTGCACATCCGACAAGGCCAGCCGATCGTCATCGGCGTCGAGCAGACGCCCGAACGGGCCATCGAGCGTGTACGGCATCAACGCGGATTTCAGCGCATTGGACTGAAGCAGGACCGACAATCCAGTGAGCGTGCGTTCCTGCGCCGGCGCGGTGGCAAGGCTGGTCAGGGCCGACCAGATCGCCTCCTTCACCTCCGGCGTTACGGTGACATTCTCATGGGCAACGAGACCGGCGATCCATTCCGCCGCCCAGCTGCGAGTAGCCTGGTCGCCGATATTGCGCAGTGGCTGGAAGGCAAGCGCACCATCCGCGCCCAGCGCGTGGTGTTCTCCGCCCATGGCCAGTGTTGCCGCACGAGCCGAATTGCCCTTGTCGAAGACATAGACCTGCGCCCCGGCATAGCGTCGAAACTGCAGAGCGACTAGCGCAAGCAGAACCGACTTGCCGGCACCGGTCGGCCCAACGACCAGCATGTGGCCGACATCGCCAACGTGGGTGGAAAGCCGAAACGGTGTCGACCCGTTGGTCTCTGCGAAGAGAAGCGGCGGGGATTCGGTCCCAGTCACGCTGGCGAGATGCTCGTTATCCACCGGACCGGCCCACGCCGACGACAGCGGCATGACATGGGCAAGATTCAGCGTGTGAACGAGCGGCTGGCGAACGTTAGCGTAGACATGACCGGGCAACGAGCCGAGCCACGCCTCGACCGCATTGATGCTTTCACGGATCGTGGTGAAGCCGAGCCCATTGACTATGCGCTCAACCGCTCGGAGCTTTTCCGCGGCGGCCTGCCGGTCCTGGTCCCATACCGTCACCGTTGTGGTGAGATAGCCGAAGCCGACGTGATCGCCGCCCAATGCCTGAAGGGCGGCATCCGCATCGAGCGCCTTGTTGTCGGCGTCACTATCGACGAGAGGGACGGGTTCGTTGGTCACGACCTCGCGCAGGATGGCTGCGACCGATTTGCGCTTGGCAAACCACTGACGGCGCAACCGGGTCAGTGTCTTTGTGGCTTCCGTCTTGTCGAGCGGGATGAAGCGCGTCATCCAGCGATAGGCGAAATCCTGATGGTTGAGCGCGTCGAGGATCCCTGGCCGGGTGACGTTCGGGAAACCAAGGATGGTGAGGGTGCACAGATGCTGCTCACCCAGCATCGGCTCCAGGCCGCCGGTAAGCGGCGCGTCAACCAGAACACCGTCGAGATACATTGGCGTTTCCGGCATGGCGACCGGATGGCGGTAGGTCGAGATTGTGCCGTGCAGATAGGTTAGCGTCTCGGCATCATCGAGGGCGCGCACTTCCGGCATGAAGCCGGACAGCAAATCCAGGACGCGGTCGGTCTCGTCGCGAAACCACGCCAGCTCCTGGCGCCAGTCTCTAGCCCCTCCCGAGTGATGCGACTCGACCAGTGCGCTTTCCGCCCGCGCCTGGCCATCTGGCGCCGGCATGAAGACCAAGGTCAGATGATAGCGACTCTCGAAGTGCGCGACCTTGCCCTCGAAGGCCGCGCGCCGTTCCTCATCGACCAGCCATGAGGCAGCATCGGGAAAAGCCGAGCTCGGATAGCCCAGCGCTTCAACGCGCTCGGCCTCGAAAAACAACCCCCATCCGGAGCCCAACCTTCGTAGCGCATTGTTGGCTCGTGCGCAGATGCCGACCAACTCGGCTTCGGTCGCGCTTTCAAGGTCGGGGCCACGGAACCGGAAGGTTCGCTGGAAGCTACTGTCTTTATTGAGCACGATGCCGGGCGCGACCAAAGCGGCCCAGGGCAGATGGTCGGCAAGCCGATCGGCTTTGCCGCGATACTCCGAAAGGTTCAGCATGCAAGCCACCCCTTCAGGCGAAGATGACGGACAAGCACGCTGGCGAAGTCCGGATCGCGGCGAGCGGCAAAGACCGCGAGGGTGTGGCCGGCGATCCAGAGCGCCAGTCCGGCGATCCACTGCTGCAGGCCAAGGCCTATTGCCGCGGCCACCGTGCCGTTGAGGATCGCCACCGCTCGCGGCGCGCCGCCCAGCAGGATCGGCTCAGTCAATGCCCTGTGAACGGGGACTTCGAAACCCTCGACATGCTGCTCTCCGGTGGCCATCAGACGAGTGCCCCGCCGCCGAAGGAGAAGAAGGAGAGAAAGAAGCTCGATGCCGCGAAGGCGATCGACAGGCCGAAGACAATCTGGATCAGCCGGCGAAAACCGCCTGCCGTGTCACCGAAAGCAAGGGTCAGGCCGGTGGTGATGATGATGATCACCGCGACGATTTTGGCGACCGGTCCCTGCACGGACTCAAGGATCTGCTGCAGCGGCTGTTCCCAAGGCATGCCGGAGCCCGCTGCGTGGGCCGGGACGGTGAGAAGAAACGCGAGCGCGGTGGACGAAAGGAAGCGAAGCTTCTTGCGCATGAGTGACCTTTCAAAACTGCTGGAGTTGCGGAAGTGTGAGCGGGGTGACGGCGTAATCACCGCTGCTGTCGAGACCGGTGACCTCAGCGATCGCGTCAATGCGGCGCGAGGATCCGCGCCCAGCGATGAAGACGATCAGATCTACCGCATCAGCGATGAGGCGGCGGGGAACGGTGACGACGGCTTCCTGGGCGAGCTGCTCGATACGGTAGAGAGCGGAGCGCGCCGAATTGGCGTGAACCGTCGCGATGCCGCCGGGATGCCCGGTGTTCCATGCCTTCAGCATGTCCAGGGCTTCCGCGCCCCTGACTTCGCCCACGATGATGCGGTCGGGTCTGAGCCGCAGGGTCGAGCGCACGAGATCGGCGAGCGTGACCGCCCCCCGCCTCGTCCTCAAGGCAACGCAATCCTTCGCCGCGCATTGCAGTTCGCGTGTGTCCTCGATCAGGATCACCCGCTCGTCGCAATCGGCGGCTTGTGCCAGCAGCGCATTGGCAAGTGTTGTCTTGCCCGACGACGTGCCGCCGGCGACCAGGATGTTGCGCCGCTCGCGCACCGCCTTCTTCAGCGCATCGGCCTGCAGCGGCAGCATGACCCGGTCGGCGACATAGTCGGCCAACGTGTAGAGTTTCGCCGCAGGCTTTCGGATGGCGAAGCATGGCCCCAGCACGACAGGCGGCAGCAGACCCTCGAAGCGCTCGCCCGATGGCAATTCGGCGCTGACAATCGGATTGTCAGCATGCGCCTCGGCGCTCACGTGGGAGGCGACCAGGCGGATGATGCGTTCGGCCTCAGAAGGATGCATGTGCACGCCGGTGTCGACCCGGCCTTCACCCAACCGGTCGAGCCGCAGCGCACCGTCGGGATTGACCATCACCTCAATGACGGTCGGATCGGCAAGGGCTTCGGTGATCGCCGGCCCCATGGCGGTGCGCAGCATGACGCGGCGGCGATGGTCGGCTTCCGGATGAGAACTCATCCTTCCCCTCCCCTGCGATCGTCGGTGCCAAGTGACCGTTTCCCGGAAGCGATTTGGCGGCCGACCTGTTCAACGAATTTGTCGAAGCGCTCCTGGGCAATCGCTTGCGTGGCCCTGTCCGGCACCGGCGTGTGAGCATGAAGCGTGATCGAAAAGCGGATGAAGAGCGCCAGGCTCTCCAGGATCATCTCGACATCGCGCCTGACATGTCCGAGGTCGCGGGAAAGACGGTCGAGCCTCTTGCCGTAGCGCTGGTCGAGTTCATTCTCCCCACGCTGCTCGATAAAGGTCTCGACCGCGTGCGCCACAATGGCCGATTTAGTGGTCGATGGATTGCGGCTGAGGTTCTCCAGCTTCTCGCTCAACTCGGGTTCAAGCAAAAACTGGTGACGAATGCGGTGGGGCTTCATGCTGCTCGTTCCCTCTGACCGGCGCTGATGCACCGGCGACGGGAACGAGCATCGTCGAGATCCTCGAAATCGCTTACTGCCGTTATCTACGCTGAGATGCGCCCGCGTATGGCGCGCCGTTCAGAAGCCGGGCACGATGACCTTGTCGTCGCCCATTCCCTCGTTGAGGCCGTACGCACGTGCGGCGGTGGAAATCCGATCCATGACGCGCTTGTCGGCGAGCGTCTCGCAGTCATCGTCTGCGGGCGTGAACAGATCGCCCTGATCAGGCTCCTGGACGACGAGGGTCCGTTCTTCGCGCAGGCCCGGATGGCGCTGCTGCTGGACACCTCCGTCTTCGATTGCCGCGCCGGCACTGTCGTCATCGCCAGCAAGACGCCGATCCACGCCGCGCACCTGTCCGCTCCAATCGTCCGGGCGCGACGTGGGCCGATCCGCGTAGGCACCGTCGCGCAGCACCGGCGAAGGCAGCACTCGCTCCGTGAAATTCGGATCCTGGTAATAACGCAACTTCTTGGCGCGAATCGGCGGCAATCCCGAAACCAGGATTAGTTCGTCAGCCTGCGGCAACTGCATCACCTCACCCGGGGTCAGCAGGGGGCGAGCAGTCTCTTGGCGGCTTACCATGACGTGGGACAACCAGGGCGCCAACCGATGGCCGGCATAGTTGCGCATCGATCTGAGTTCCGTCGCGGTACCGAGCGCGTCCGAGATGCGTTTGGCCGTGCGCTCGTCATTTGAGGAAAAGGCAATGCGCACATGGCAGTTGTCGAGAATGGCGTTGTTCTCGCCATATGCCTTGGAGATTTGGTTCAACGATTGCGCGATCAGATAGGCGCGGACGCCGTAACCCGCCATGAAGGCCAGCGCGGTCTCGAAGAAATCGAGCCGTCCCAGCGCCGGAAATTCGTCCAGCATCATGAGAAGTTGGTGCTTACGGCTTTTCTTCGGGTCACCTTCCAGCCGTTCCGTCAGTCGCCTTCCGATCTGGTTGAGCACCAGTCGCACCAGTGGCTTGGTGCGCGAGATATCCGATGGCGGCACGACCAGATAGAGCGACATCGGTCGCTCGGCATCCATCAGGTCCGCAATGCGCCAGTCGCAGGCCGATGTTGCCGCGGCCACCGTTGGATCACGATAGAGCCCGAGAAACGACATGGCGGTCGAGAGAACGCCTGAGCGCTCGTTCTCTGACTTGTTCAGCACCTCACGAGCCGCCGAGGCCACGACCGGATGGACCTGGGGCTTGTCCACCGTGCCGAGGTGGTTTGTGGTCATCATCCGCTGCAGTGTCGCAGCGAATGAGCGTTGCGGGTCCGACAGGAAGGTGGCGACACGGGCGAGTGTCTTTTCCTCTTCGGCGTAGAGCACGTGCAAGATGGCGCCAACTAGGAGTGAATGACTGGTCTTCTCCCAATGGTTCCGCCGCTCCAGCGCGCCTTCCGGATCGACGAGAATGTCGGCGATGTTCTGAACGTCGCGGACCTCATCTGGACCTTTGCGCACTTCCAGCAGCGGGTTGTACCGCGCCGATCTCGGATCGGTCGGATTGAACAAGAGACAGTGCGAGAACTTCGACCTCCAGCCAGAGGTCAGCTGCCAGTTCTCGCCTTTGATGTCGTGAATGACGGCCGAGCCGGTCCAGGAAAGAAGGGTTGGAACAACGAGTCCGACGCCCTTGCCCGAACGTGTCGGCGCAAAGGCCATGATGTGTTCTGGTCCGTCATGGCGCAGATAGCGATAATTCAGTCCGCCAAGGAAAACGCCGGCCGGCTGAAACAGCCCCGCCTTCTCGATTTCCAGCTTCATGGCCCATCGTGAGGACCCATAGGTGGTGACCAACCCCCGCTGCCGTGCGCGCCAGAGGGACCCAGCTATCGCGGCGGCACAGCCCAGGAACCCGCTGGCTCCGGCAAGTATGCCAGCCTTGTCGAAGACTTCAGGCGCATAGGCGTCAAATTGGAACCACCATTCGAACAGTTTCCACGGCTGGTAGATCGGCCAGCCGACTGTCACAAACCATGGCGCGCCGAGTGGCGGCTGATAGGAGAGCATGTGGGCGCACCATTGGGTTGCAGTCCACACGCCAAGAATGACAATTGCGAATACGACAGCGATCTGCCCAATCAGCAACTTCGTGGGTGTCAATGGCTTGCTCCGCTCTTCTGGCCAGACGGACCAAACATCGCGCCGAGCGATGAGAATTCGAACGGCCGCTACGTGCGACTAGGTGCGATGACAAGGTTGATAGGCATTGTTCAGCTGCGAACAGCGAAAATCCGCCGCAGCAACCGATCGGCGGTGCCAGGTACGCGGTTTGGTCGCAGAAGATGTTGGGGCTTCAGGCGCGGGCACATTGAAGATGTACTGACAGACAAACCTTTGGAGCCGACGCGTTTGTGCGAGTAGCGAGCTGAAAGGCTCGGCGAGAAGTCGTCGTTCTCAATCGGGCGACGGGGGATAAATCGGCGAAGACGGCATAAGGCAGGATGGGCCAGACCGCCGACGGCAACGTCGTAGCCAAGGGCTTGGAGCGCATAGCGCCTGGCCGGGAGGCCGCCGCCAGTCAGGCTTACGCGGCGCGTCGTTGAGCGAGGTGAAGACCCGAACGGGCTCGACGAGGGTCCACGGCGATCACAATGTTGTGGTGGTGATCGCAGTAGACGCGATCCGGCGAAGTTGGCCCAGCACAAAAACGATAACCGCCAGGTACAGAAGCGTCTTCGCTTACCGGGAAGCGGCACTGATAGAGGCCTAGCTGAATGAGGGGGACGTCTCTCGAAGTTGGTCTGATATTTTCAGGCATGATGGTTTCCTAGTTCGTAGCAATTACCAGCTGACGGCCGCAGTGCGACCCGTCGGGACGAGCTTCTCTCGTTTTGAGGGCTATGGATCACCATATGGTGTTGGTAGCACCATCAATGAAGCCCTACGCCCTGCTTCTGAAGCCAATAGTTTGCGACTTAAGGCCACACGCGCGAACGCATTAGCAATCTACCATCGTGTCCCCGAGGCACTCGCCCGCCGCGGTTTGCCGGCGGCGGGGTCGCACTGGCCTGTGGGGCCCTAGGCCCACTCGCGGCGCTCGCACTCGATCTCGGTGCGGGTTTCCCGTGTCTCATCGCCCTGTCAGCGCCTTGCAAATGAGCGAAACCAAGCTGTCGCGCGCTCGCTCGTGGAGTGCGCCTTTCGGCCGCCATGCAAGGAAATCATCAACGCTCATCCAATCAGCCGGGTTTGTCTCGGCGTCTGGCTGGCTGAATTCCACATACAAATGCAGTTCGTCCGGCACGAAGACGACCCTCCATAATCCTTTGACGTCATTGGCAAGGTTGTAGGCGAGGACGGTCATGGCGGGGCACTCCTTTCGCCCTGGAACGTGCCTATCTCACGGGAAGATTCCATCACCAGAAGTTAGTATTGACGCTCGCGCTTTCTCAGAAATCCGACGTCCGCGTGATGCCGAAAGGTGCAGCTAGCTTTTTGTGTATCTCGATGGAACACGGGACCGCCGCGAAAGTTCGGTGCACGCAGCGAATCCTCCCCCTCCAGGTATTGCTGCAGATCGGTATTCCGATCGGCCCGCGCTCCCGGCAAAGGCGCGGGCCCTGGGGCTGTGGTGCTCATGCCATCTACTTCGATCCGCAAGATGGAATATGATCGGGATAGAAGAACCCTCTCGGTGTGGTTCGTCGCCAGCGGTAAACGGTACGAGTTTGAGGGGGTACCGCCGGAAACCTTTGCCGCGTTCCGGGCGGCGTTCGCCAAGGGCCGCTATTTCAACGACCACATCCGCAACAATTTCCGCTACCGTCTGGTTGCGAGCGATAGCGACCCGGGATGACCTGACCTGCCGGCGGCTCAGTCGTCCTATCGCTCCAACCGGCGGTTGGTGGACGCGTTGCCGCTGTGGCGCTTAGGGTTGGTTACGGTCCGCGCTCACCTGGCAAGCCCAACCCCCCGCATCCCCCCGCCTGGTGCAAAGCGTTTAATCGGTCCCGCCGTTCTGGCAGTGCGGCGGGACTTTTTTGCGGTCCAGGTGGAGCATCGGCGCGCGGGGAAGGGGCGGTGCACGCAGCACCTTTTCTCATCCAACGTACGCGGTGGCGCGCTGAAGGGTCTCGACGTCGGTCTGCCGCCGGAGCTCAACTAGCTGGACTATTGCTCGACCGGAAGCGGCTCGTGCTGGGACTCAGCGTGGTGGAAGACCTGTCCAAGATCGCGCGCGTCGAACGTTTGGCCGCAGACTGGGCAGTAGACCAAGTGCTTCGACTCGTCCTCTACCGGCCCGTCATGCGGCCTGCCCTCATAGCCCGTCGCGATGTTGTCTGTTCTAATCCGGGGCAACGACAAGTGCCTTTCGTCGTTTTGGCGGCCGATATTTCTCCATTAGCCGGACCTTGTCACGGTCGACCGTGACCAATGGCCCGAGGTCGATCGTCACGGTGTCCTCGTCGATGCGCGTGACCTCGCCTTTCAGGTCGATTTGCTGGCCTCGGTTCACCTTGGTGTGATCGATGATGGAATGTGGGAAGTCGTAACCTGGGATCGAGACGCTTACGCGGTCCTCTGTTATCCGCCTTCGAACCCTGGCCGTAATCGCCACCTGGTCACCAATGCCTATTCCACGAGCCATGGATTGAGTCTGGAGCGGGCAGTGTCTTCTTCAAGAGGCCTCTAATATACGCCCATCATCCTGAGGCTGACCTACGACCAGAGTTACAAAAGTTGAACTTCATCGGGGAACACTCCTTCTGTCTGCCTGTTCGATTTGCCGGCGCATCCCGCGCATTCAGACAGGAGAAAGAAGATGAAACGCATCCTTTTGGCTTCGGCCGTGCTGGCGGTGTCGGCCGGGCTTTCCTTTGCCCAGACGACCAGTGGAACTTCGAGCGGAACCTCGACCAGCGGAACCTCGACCACGACAACCATGCCCAGCACGACGGATCAGGGCACCGGCACGACGAGCAGCGGGACCAACATGTCCGGCGATCAAGGCACCGACACGACCACCACCAGCGGCACCACAAATCCGAACTCGGCCAGAGACTGCGCGCCCGGCCAGCAGACTGGCAGCGCTCAGCAGGCGGCGCCAGGTCAGCAGGACACGGCAGCCAACACCGCCGCGCCAGGCCAGGTGAAAAAGACCGACGAAGGTTGCTGATTGGCACATCGGCCCACGTTGGAATCACCAGTGTGTGGCTGGCTGGTCTCCCCCGACCACCGGCTAAGATAAACTCGGTTGGCGAGCAAGTTGCCGCCAGCCGAGCCTCAGTCCAGGAACGTTTGCGCTTGCTTGTGCTTTCAGTGGGGCACGCCCAGCTTCTGTTTGCTTTCGGTCAGATAGCGTCGCTGGCGTCTTCGGACTACCGGTGAAGCAAGTCTGATGTGCGCCTATCGCGACCCCGCTTCACCTGCCGTCCAGCCGTTCGCGCATTCGCGATCGTCGCTCTCGGCAACAGGCGGCGCGCGCGGCCAGGACGTGTCGCATGAGCGCGCTGTCGAAGGAGGCGCCCAGCAACATTGCGCGTGAAGGCACGCGGGCATCCGATCGATCGTTAACCTTTCTCTGCAATGAGCGCCTTGTCGCCGGCGATGGGCCTCCGGCTCTTACGCATTATGGAGATCACATGTTGGTCCCGGCACCCGATGCCGGGAGCAGGTCTGCTTCGGAGCGTCGTGACAGAACTGGGCGACATAGTTGCGGTGGAGTAGGCGCCGTCGCCCTGGATGAACAACAACTGTCGCATGCGGTGCATACGTTGTCGAAGCTTTCGGTCGGCCGCGGCCGCATCGACGACGACCACAACGGCATCAAGTCGTTGCTGAAAGCCCGCAAGGTATCGTCAAGACATAGCGTGCCGGCGAAGATCCGCCCTCGCGACAGGGATTCGTCAGGCCGATCGGTCGGCAACGCGACCGGCCAGATGAGCGAGAGCTTACCCTCGGTGCTGGTCTCGACCCGGCTCGTATAGAGGCCTGAAGGGACATCTCCAAACGCTCATCGACGGTCGTCGATCACTGCCGACTACGAGTCGAGGTCGTATGGCTCGTGCCTAGCTCGTTGTGATGAAGCGCCTCTGCCATACACCTGATGTCGAACGCTTGGCCGCACGCCGGGCAGAGGACGAAATTACTCCTCCTCCCGAAGTGGCGATGCATCGTGGTCTTGGGGGATGACGATGTCATTGTCGCCAGGCACGGACTCTTTGCCAACCGCACATTTGAAGGCTATGCTTCCCACATCGGCCGCCAGCGCGTCGGACGCAGCCGACAGTAAGAGGTACGTGCTCTTGCCCGCATGGGAGAGAGAGCCATGCCCCAATCCCTTCTTCGCAACCATGTATTGAAAACCCTCTCCTCGGAGGATTTCGCGCTTTTGAGGCCATCACTGCATCACGTCGAACTCAACATCAAAGACCACCTGGAAGTCTCTTATCAGCCGATCGAGCGTGTGTATTTTCCAGAGATGGGCATCGCGTCGGTGGTCGCTACGATGACCGGAGGGCGGCAAAGCGAGGTCGGCATCGTCGGCCACGACGGCATGACAGGAGTTGCCGTTATTCTCGGCCAGGACAAGTCGCCCAATGAAACCTATATCCAAGTCGCAGGTAATGGCTGGATCCTCCCGGTTGAAGCTCTTCGCTCTGCGATTGCGGAGAGCCAATCCCTTCGCGAGTCACTGCTTCGCTATGCCCACGCGTTCCTCATCCAGTCGTCCCGGACGGCACTGGTCAACGGCCACTCCAAAATCGAGGAGCGCTTGGCCCGCTGGTTGCTGATGGTCCAAGACCGCGTCGAAGGAAATAAGATCTACCTGACGCATGAATTCCTGGCGACAATGCTTGGTGCCCAGCGCCCCGGCGTTACCACGGCCCTCCAAATGCTTGAATATCGGGGGCTGGTTCACGCCAAGCGCGGCGAGATCACGATTATCGACCGCGTTGGAATGATACGACTCACGCATGGTGCTTACGGGGAGGAGGAGCAAAGTCACTTCGGCCTAGCCTCCGCCTAACTGTCCTAAATCAGACAAACCCTTGCAAGCTACCGAATTCGTGCCGTAAATCGTGTGGGTCAGGGTTCAGGGAGGAATTCTCGATGACCACCACTTTTGACACAGTCACGGTTGAAAGAACCGCCAAAGCCTATGTTCTCTCCAGAGGCAAGGCTCACTTCCTTTCGATAGCACAGGCAATCCGCGCCATCCGAACACTCATGCCCGCATGCAGGGCCACCGACCGCGAGCTGGAGGAGCTCTTGGCGGCAGCATCCATTATTCACGGTGTGCCAGTCGCTTTCGACTTAAAAACAGCCGTGGCCGCAGAACCACGGCTCCATTCATAGGGCCGGTGATGCCTGCGCTCGCGCAGACGCCTACCTTATCGGACGTTCGCCAAGCGATTGTCCGCCACCTGATCGACAACATCGGCAGCCCGAGCATTTCGATATCCGAGGCTAGCCACACCGTGAGGAGAATGCTTCCCTTTTGCGAACTCACGGACTGGCAACTTGGCGATCTCATTGCGCGAAGCGCGATCGATGCGGGATTCACGATTGAATCCGACGGGGTGGGTCCCGAAAACGCATGTCGAGGCTCAATAGCGGAACAGCCGCATTAGCCATGTGGCTCCCAATCACGGACGGTCAGGTTGTGGCCCACGTACAGCCGCCAGGCGGCAACGCGCCTGATATCGCACTTCGAGATCAACTCGGCCGCTTCCTGTTAGCCGGAGTTGCAAGCGGCCCCGCTAACAATCGTGGTTGCGCCTTTAGGGCATCGTGGTTCAGACCGCTGGCGGATTAGAACTCATGTTGGCTTTGCGATCGGCTCATCGCTGCCGACAATCGGTGACCTATATAAAGGGGCATGTCCACGCGCCGAAAAATCAATGCAACAGCGAAGCTGATTGGAGAGTGGCCTTTAACCCCAGCTGCAACGTTTGGATCGTCCGTCAGAGCGAGGGGTATTTTTCTCGAAATACGCGCCCGCCTTCCAACGGAGTTCAGGAAACTGCTCAATATCGAGTCCCGCGTGCTTACCCTGCGCCTGTCTGAGGGCGCCGAGAATGATGTGCAGGTGGTATTCGGGATCGTATCCAAAGCACTGCATAATATCGAAGACCTGCCCGTAATCCCCCGTGAAATCGAGGACATTCTGACGATCTCGACGGCCGAACGGCACCGCTGGTTGAAAGATGGTCGCTTGCAGAGCGCCGGGACGAAAACGGTGAAACTCCGCGGGCGGGCAAGGAACATCACCTTTCACGTGTTCGACCCGCAGCACGTGGAGGATGTGCTTGACCGCGACCTGGTTACGGTCTGGCGCGAACAGGACGCAGCGACAGCTGCAGACAATAGGCGGCGAGCCGCGGGCAAGGCCGCTATGAAACGTGCTCGAAGAAGCGGCCGCGGAACTGCAGCTTCAGCTGGCCATGGCCCCGATGAGAACTCGCACTCCAGTTTGCGCGGCCGGGAAGATTTTGAGAATGACGGACTCCTGCGCTGATAGGCCGGGCGCACAGGCAGGTTAAAACGTTTGCCTGCGCCGTGCGAGATGCGCAAGGAGGGCCGTCAAACGCATCGCGTTCAGGACCCGCTTCGCAGGGACACCGCCCTTGCGCGCCATCCGACACCCCAATGCATGTGGTCGAGCTCGCGGATCGAATGAGCGTCCGGATTGATGCTGAAGATGCAGCCCTGATCGAGTGCCTTTTGAAGCCAGCGCCAGTCGAGGTCGAGTCGCCACGGATGCGCGTTGATTTCGACAGCGACGCCGTGTTTCGCACACGCTTTGAGGACTTTGTCGACGTCGAGATCATAACCGGGCCGGCGCAACAGCTGGCGACCGGTCATGTGCCCGATGATTGTCGTCCGAGGATTTCCGATCGCCTCAATGATACGCTCCGTCTGTTCCTTCTTGGGCAAGTTGAAGCGGCTGTGCACGCTCGCGACGACGAAATCAAACGGCTCCAAGATATGATTCGGGTAATCGAGCGAGCCATCTGCCAGGATGTCCGCCTCGATGCCCTTCAGTATGCGAAATTTTCCATTGTATGCCTTGTTCAGCCGGTCAGCTTCGCGGTGCTGTTGTACCCATCCGGTGAAGGCTTCACCGGATGGGTACGGCCATGCAAACACGCATCGCGAGGTCCCAGCAAGGCCACGTTTGGTCCCCTTCATCAGCTCCTCCCCGGCTGCCTCGGCGTTGTTGACGTTGCGGATGATCCCGGGACGCTCGGTCTTGACCGGGACCGGAGGGTTGAACCAGTGGCGGGCCATGCGGTCACTCTTTGTCGACCTTATCAAGTTCCTCCAGCAAATACCTTCGCTCAGCCGGCAGCTCCCGTTCTAGAGGCAGCAGGTTGCGAAGGTAATTGCGGATTACCTCTAACTGTTGAAAATGGGAAAATAGCGCAGGACGGCGCGCTTTGTTGCGATGCCACAGTGACTGAAGTTGGCTGACAGCTACTCGCCACAGTCGAAAGCCACGCAGAGGCCCATGGCAGTTGCTGCCTCGAGGATCGCCTCGGTCAGTTCTTCGTCGGAGGCCACCAAATAAGGCGCGGCCTCCCGCGCTTCGCGTAGCGCCGCTTTTATCGAGACCGTGTCGCGACGGTCCGCCCTGTTGAGGAGTACAGTGATTGCTTGCTCTAGAAGCGGACCGACCCTTTGCGCGACGCTCATCCAGCCCTCCCCAGGGACACGCCGAAAGGGAATCTACTCACTTCCTGACCGACATCAACGCCATGTACGAATCGTACAAATTGGCACGGTGCTGGCCGCAACAGTCAGCAATTTTTTTAGCTAGAGTTTCTGATCGGGTGATCGGATAATTGGCTCGCGCGAAGACCCCCTCTCGACCTATAGAGCGCGCTTCGATCCACCTTTCGTCCATAACCTAGGTGCTGTCGGTCCTGCCGTAGACTGACGGGAGAACCAGTGGAGAGCCATGCGGCTATTCGCGAAGATCGAACCCGACAAACAGGCCAAAGGCTGGGGCAAGATCGACAATAAACTCCACCAGCTCGCAGTCAGTTTCCGCCAGATGTGGCCCGTCTCGGCGCACCGCTGCGATAGTCTCTTTGACGGAGATGATTTGACCGCGACGGGCTTGTAAGATCAGCTCGTGAACAAGGTGTTTGGCAGTCACCTTGTCGGGTCGGCAGTTCGTCCAAACGTTCATACAAGGCCTCCCACCTCAGCGAGAACCCAAGGGAACATTCATGATCCTCCGTCGAGAAAAATCAAGAAGAATGTTTGATAACTTCTGAGTGGGAATCAGGGGGACAAGCACGAAGCGAGCCTCTATACTCTTTGACCTGACGCTCAGCCAGCCGGCTAGGGACCTTCTTCCGTCGGGCCCTGTTTGGCCCGATCAACAGCCGCAAGTAATGACTGCAGGGTTGGCGGCAGTTCTGGTTCGACCTCCAGATTTAAGAACGTTTGTACGTGATGACGATAGCCTTCGGAACGGATCAGTTTCCGAAACGCTTCGGAGACAGACTGATGGTCTGCTTTGTTGCTCGTTGTCATGTTCGGGAAGTCCGTCCCAATGAGCCGCAACTCGCCCGCAACGAATGGGTTCCATCAGGAGGTCGGAATATTTGGCTGAAATTTCTGAGCGGGAGATCGGATAACTGGCTCGCGCGAAGACCCCCCGTGCCCCCTTCGTTTGCCGCAGCATTAATCCTCGCTCCTTGAACTGAAGATTCGTGTCGATCTAGCGTCGGTGTTGCACATCGTGAACCTTGGAATGCTTCTGTCCAATGTTTGCTCACGCTGTGATGCCAACGGGCAGGCTCTTGCGGCAGGGTGCCGCAAGGTCGCGACGAATGAAACGCCGGCCCAGTTCAACCCACGTGATGTCGTTCAAAGCTGGGGGGATCGATCTCCATCAAGCGGTCTGCGGCCTCGACCGCAGTTCGTATCCTGCTGCACAGCGCGAGATTTTCGGCCAGCATTTCTTCAGTGCGTTGAAGCGCGAGCTCGGTCCGGTGGATGCGCTGCCTGGCATTGGCAACTTCCGATGTCAAAATATCGACCGCCATCCCGTGGCCGTGGGGTTCCATAGTGTCCATGGGTTTCTAATACATGGGGGGCGATATCGTTCCTTGATGTCGGGCGAAACGGCGGGCCGCAGAAAAGCGCGATGTGCCGAATGACCAAGGCTCCCTGTCAAAACAGCGCCAGAAACAGGCGAACGGCTTCGGCCGCTCTACATCCCACGGCAGAGGCGATCACGGGTCAGAGGGCCATTGATCTGTTCAGGTACGACTACAGCGCAAGCGAAGACACACTCAGGCGGCTGGTGATCAAGCATCGTCTTCACAACCAGACAATGCCCGGTGCTCCGTGCGGAATAAGCGCTCCCGGTTTGGCTATGGCGCTCGCCGGCGATGATGACGCGATTGCGCGGTTGAGGCAGGACGATCGCGAGCACCCGGACCTAACTCGGTATTTCAAGCGGCTCGGCATCCCGCGACCCTGACTTGCTATCAAAGTTATGGTCGCGGCGACTGTCTAGAGTAGACATTAAGTAGATGTCGCGGCCCGACAGAGCCCCACACAAGAGCGAACCGTTGCTGCCTTGCGCATCGCCCTCTAGGCCGCCGGCGTCGAGTTCATCCCGGAGAACGGCAGCCGCGCCGGCGTGAGGCTCCGCAAACCTTAGACCGTAGACTCGTTACTGCGCAGCCACACACCTGCTTTTCGCCATCGGACGAAGCGGTTGCAACAGGTGGTGCGCGGGCTATAGCTCTGAGGCAGGTCGCGCCATGGAGCACCGGAGCGCAGCACTCAGAAGATGCCGTTCAGCACGCGCCGATCATCAACACGCGGCACACCTCTTGGCTTGTTGGGTAGACGCTTTATTCCATTGCTGTCCATTGTCCAAAAAGCGCTGTTAACCAAATTTTCTCACCCGCCAATGCTTATTCGCGCGACTGAAGGGGTGAGGTGATCGATGTGTGATTCAAACATAAGCGCGTTTCCGCTG
>NZ_JAMYQL010000007.1:0-238156 GCF_040320865.1 Mesorhizobium sp. M0598
GCATGGACGGCATAAGGTCACAGCTGAAGTCGATCGGGCTCGAACCTTATGATTGCCTCAATCCAGGACTGATGGACTATATCGCCACCTGGACGGCCAAGAGATCCGGCGCGTTGCCGGCCTAGTAGCCGCTCGACTATCATCGATCGAGCCGGGCGACGCCGCCCGGCTCTTTCACATTTGGAACAACGATGCCCGCACCTGCTATTCTCGTCGATGCCGACGCCTGCCCGGTGAAGGCCGAGGTCGAAAAAGTCGCCGAGCGGCACGGCATCGTCGTCACCTTCGTCTCCAATGGCGGCTTGCGTCCGTCGCGCGATCCGATGATCCGCAATGTCGTCGTCTCCAAGGGCGCCGATGCCGCCGACGACTGGATCGTCGAAAATGCCCGGTCCAACGATATCGTGGTGACCGCCGATATCCCGCTTGCCGCGCGCGCGGTGGCGCTTGGCGCCCACGTACTTGGTCCGACCGGACGCCCGTTTACGCCCGAAACGATCGGCATGGCGGTGGCAATGCGCGATCTCAAGCAGCATCTGCGCGAGACCGGCGAAAGCAAGGGCTACAATTCGAGTTTCGCGCCGCAGGACCGCTCGCGGTTCCTAGGCGAGCTTGACCGCATCTTGCGGCGAGCGCTGAAATCCGCCTCAGCGGACTGAAGGCCATGGCGACTGGTACCCCGACCAAGATGCCCATGCAACGCCACACGCCGTTCGCGGTGTCGGCCTGCATCGGCGCGGCAGCCTTTGGCGCCGCGCTGGTCTGGCGTGCGCCGCTTGCCTATTCGATCGGCGCCAATGTGTTCTTTGCCGCCTATCTCGTCCTTGTCATCGCCCATATGCCGCGGCTTACCGGCAGCTATCTGCGCAAGAATGCAGGCGACACGGACCTGCCGGTACTGGCCATCTTCGCGGTCACGCTGATTGTCGTCGCTATTGCCATCATGTCGTTGTTTCAATTGATCAACAGGGAGAAGAGCGCGGACACCGTCGAGCTTATGGTGGCGCTGCTGTCTATCCCGCTTGGCTGGTTGACCATCCATGCGATGGCGGCACTTCACTACGCGCATATCTACTGGTTGGATGGCGATGCGATGGATGGCGACACAAAAAAGAAAATTCCGGTCGGCGGCCTTGACTTCCCGGGCGGCAAGCGGCCGGAAGGCTCGGATTTCCTCTATTTCGCTACGGTGATCGGCATGACGGCCCAAACCGCCGACACCAACATCACGACCTCGCAAATGCGCCGTGTCGTGCTTGTGCATTCGATCCTGTCGTTCTTCTTCAACACGGTCATCGTGGCAGCCGCGGTCAACCTCGCCGTCAGCCTCGGCAGTCCGTAATAAATCCGTGATCGGGTGAAACATCGCTTAGGCTGGCGACGTATTGGGAGGAGAAGAGATCTGACAGGCCATGCGGAACCGCTTGGCAGGGAGGCACGGAAAACATGGAATCAGTTGCCAGAGGCGAAGCCAGCACCGAGGCAGATAGCGCTGCTTCGACGGATGCGACGCTGATCTATCGCCAGTCGCGCTGGACGCGGCTGACGCATTGGCTGTGGGCGATCGCGCTGGTCTTCATGCTGCTTTCCGGCCTGCAGATCTTCAACGCCCGCCCACAGCTCTACATCGGCAAGGAGTCGGGTTTTGGCTACAACAACACCGTCTTCGCCATTGGCGCCGAGAATACGGCGACTGGCCCGCGCGGCTATACCGAAATCTTCGGCAAGCGCTTCGATACCACTGGCGTGCTCGGCTGGTCGGGTCCGGCCGGCCAGGAGACCTCCCGTGCCTTCCCGTCCTGGGCGACGATCCCTTCCTATTACGATCTCGGCACCGCGCGCGTTGTTCATTTCTTCTTCGCCTGGGTGCTGACCACCACGCTGCTGGTCTGGCTGGTCGCCAGCCTGATCAACGGCCATTTGCGCCGCGATCTTGCCCCGCGCCTCGATGATTTCAGGCGCCTGCCGCGAGACATTGTCGAGCACGCCAAGCTCAGGTTCCACCACACGCGCGACTACAACACGCTGCAGAAGATGGCCTATGGCGGCGTGCTGTTCGTGCTGCTGCCGCTGATGATCATCACCGGCCTTGCCATGTCGCCGAGCATGGATTCGGTGCTGCCGTTCCTGAATGATCTGCTCGGCGGCCGACAGACGGCGCGCACCATTCATTTCACGGTGATGCTGCTGCTCGTCGCCTTCTTCATTATCCACATCCTGATGATCCTGGCCGCCGGTCCAATCAACGAGCTGCGCTCCATCATCACCGGGTGGTACCGAACCGACCCGCCGGCGCATGGCGACAATGCGCCAGAGAGGAGTGCCTGACATGGCGAAATTCGAGATCAGCTCCAAGCTACAGATAAGCCGAAGAAAGTTCCTGACCTCGGCCAGCCTCGGCGTTTCCGGCATCATGCTGTCGGGCTGCGACGCCTTCGACAGCCAGCTGGGCGTCGGCGACAGCCTGCGCAGCTTCCTCGAAAGCGCCAATGGCCTGACCTGGCGGGCGCAGCGACTGCTTGCCGGCGCTGACGCGCTGGCGCCGGAGTTCACCGAGGCCGACATTCGCCAGCCACAGCGGCCGAACGGTGTCACCGCACCGGACGACGATTTCTACAAGGGCCTGCTCGCCAGCGATTTCGCCGACTGGCGGCTGGAGGTTTCAGGCCTCGTCGAAAAACCGCTGTCGCTGAGCCGCGAGCAGCTGATGAACATGCCGAGCCGCACCCAGATCACCCGTCACGACTGCGTCGAAGGCTGGAGCTGCATTGCCAAATGGACCGGCACGCCGCTGTCGCTGGTGCTCGACCAGGCAGTGGTCAAGCCGCAGGCGCGCTACGTCATGTTCCACTGTCTCGACACGATCGACCGCAGCCTGGCCGGCGATATCAAATATTACGGCTCGATCGACCTGGTCGATGCCCGTCATCCGCAGACGATCCTTGCCTATGGCCTCAACGGCAAGCCGTTGCCGGTCGAAAACGGCGCGCCGCTGCGCGTCCGCGTCGAGCGCCAGCTCGGCTACAAGATGCCGAAATACCTCTACAAGATCGAGCTGGTCGACGGCTTCGCCAATCTCGGCGGCGGCAGAGGCGGTTATTGGGAGGACAATGGCTACGACTGGTACGGCGGCATCTGACCGAAACCTGACCCAAGCTTCATCTAACTGTCGTCGTCGCTGTCGTCGCCGTCGCTGCGCAGGGCCGGATTCAGGTCAGGATTATCGTCAGGGGTGACAAGCTTGCCCAGCCCGTGCGGTCCCTGGTAGTTGCCGTGGGTATCGAAGTTGGGGTTGCCCTGATTGTCGAATTGCGGCGTCGGATCGATCGATTGGTCGTAACGGCGCGGGCGCGGCTTCGGATAGTAATTATCGGAATGATGGCGATGCGAATTGCCGTTGTCGAGAATGGCGCCTACCACGCCGCCGACGATAATGGCTGCGGCGACGTCGCCAGCAGAGGGATTGCGGTTGGGGCCGGCGACTGCGAATTCGGCCGAGCAACCATTGTCGACCCAGATGCCGCCGCCGTCATAGCCCCAGCTTCTACCGTATACGCAACGCGCCTTCGAAAGCCTGGAGGTCAACTGCACGCCGCGGCGCGTATCGACCCCGCAATAGGAATAGCGGTAATCGGCGCTGGAGCAGACCACGCGTTTTGCCCCCGCAGCCTGCGCTGCCGCCGGCAGCAGCGAAAGCTTCGCCGGATTGCCCAGGATGCAAACCAGGAACATCATCGAACCGGTAACCGTCATCCGTGTCGACATCGCAACTCTCCATCAGGGTCCGCTATCGACAGAATGGCACCTCTGTGTAAATCTGACAACCGGACGGGCTCAGCGAGGTTATATTAATGCGCGCTAAGATGATTGCCACAACTATACTTGCCCTTTCTGCCTGGTTGGCTTTGTCGCTGCTGCCAGCCCGGGCGGACGACAGCCTCAAGCGCATCATCGACCAGAAGACACTGACGGTCGGCGTGGCGCTCAACCCGCCATGGATCCTCAAGAAGGCCGACGGGAAGTTCGCCGGCTATGATGTCGACCTGACCAGTGCGCTGGCGTCTGATCTCGGCGTCGACCTGAAGCTGGTCGAGGTGCCCTGGAACGACCTCAAGACAAGACTGCTCAAGGGTGATTTCGACATGATCGCGGCGGGCTACGCCAGCACGCCGGAACGCGCACGCGAGGTGGTGTTCTCCAACCAGACCGGTACCGCCGATATCCGTATGGTTGCGACGATCGCCAGCCTTGGGAAAAAGCCGGGAAAGGCAGTGGCGGCGCCGGGATACAAGATCGCCGTGCTGTCCAATTCCACCGATCAAGCCGCCGCGAAGGAAGCTTTTCCCAAGGCGACCATCCTGTCTTTCGACAATACCTCAGATGTTTTCGCCGCGATCATCGGCGGCGACGCACAGGCGATGGTCGCGACGTCGCCGACGCCGCAGATGGCCGCCAGGCTCTATGACGCGAAGTTGACGATGGTGGGCGGCCCGCTGTTGCGGACGCCGGAAGCGTTTGCGATGCGCCCGGACGATGTCCGCCTCATCCAATACGTCAACAACTGGATCGGCGCGCGCACCGCCGACGGCACCATAGGCGGCGTGCGCCGCTACTGGTTCGGCAGCTTCAAATGGATGTCGCGCTTCGACACCAGTGCCAAGCCGGAGCCCGCCAAACAATAGCGTCCCGCGACTGCTTATGCGACCTTGTCGATCAGCGACCGTATTTCAGCGACAGTGGCGCGCTCGCTCCATGATCGTCGGATTCAGCTGTTTCACGGCCGCAAAATTCGCTTTGGTCCCCTTGGCCGGCATGTGCTAGCGTTGCCAGATGAAAAGTCGTTCCCCCAAATTAGATCGCTCGCCAAAGAGCGGACAGTATGTCCTGACGAGCAGTCGAGGCGCCAAAATCAGCGCCGTCGAAGGTATGAAGCTAAGTCCACGCATGGGGCATATCCTTGAGCAAAGCTCGCAGCGTGGGCTGAGCGGTGATGAGCGACGCAAGCTCATCAAAGAACAGGCGCGCAAGAAGTAGCGGACCTTGGTCTATGCCGCCGAATCCGATCCTCTGTGCTATCCGGGCACGACCGTCCTTCGCAACCTCCTCGACATTCATGATCAGTCCGAGCTCGACGAGTTTGAGCTCGCTCTGTTTCTGACCCGGGCCGATGAGGCTTTTCCAGCTGGTGATCTGGATTATCCGCACTATCTGGCACTGCATCGTCACCTGTTTCAGGACGTCTATGCGTGGGCCGGTGAACCGCGCACCATCCGCATCGGCAAGGGCGGTAACTGGTTTTGCTACCCCGAGTACATCGATGCCGAGATGCAGCGGGTTTTCGGAGAACTCTCAGCCGCCGGCCATTATTCCGGCACATCAGCCAAGGTCTTTGCAGCTGGCGCAGCACACGTTCTCGCTGAGATCAATGCGATACACCCCTTCCGAGAAGGCAACGGCCGCACTCAGCTGGCGTTTCTGGCGATATTAGCCGACAACGCCGGCCATGGTTTCGACGATGACGAACTGGATCGCGATCGGGTCATGAAGGCCATGATCTCAAGCTTTTCCGGCGACGAAGCCCCACTCACGCGCCTGATTCAGGACATTGTCGCTTAAGGGCTGTCTACCGATCCTGGCTGATGTTGCCTATCCTCGGAAAGGTTAATGCGCTGCCGTCGGCTGTAATCAGTCGCTAGAGATGCACTTGAGCCTGTCCAGTTAATTGGCTGCCTGTCCGTTCGCATCGCTTCAGGGTTGGCAGTGACGCTCGGTTGCTCGTGAAAGGCTCACGCAACCTTGTCGATCAGCGGCTTCAGCGCCGGGTGGATTTCCGGCGAGGCGTGCTTGATCAGCGTCAGCAGCGCGCGCTCGTTCTCCTGCAGCGGCCGGTCGCCTATGTGTTCAGCGAGCCATTTGGCCTCGCCGGCATCGACCGTCTCGGCGCGGCGGGCCAGTGCCTCGGCTGCCTTGTTCCTCGATTCCCATTCGGCCTCGACGTCGCCCGGTGAGCGATAGGCTTCCATGATGCCGGACAGGCCGCCCGATACCATGCGGCTGAAGAACCCGCCGATCTCCGGATCGGCCTGTTCGAAAAAAGCATCCCGGCGCAGCGCCACGTCGCGCACCGGCGGTTCGTAGCCGGCCGAACACATGACGAAATTGGCGATCGCCTTGACGAACAGATCGTTCCAGGACGGATCGTTGTCGCCCGCCGCTGTCCGCTCGTTGATCTCGAACAACACCTCAGCCTCGGCGCGGCTGATGGCGATGTTGCCATCGCCGCCGTAGGCGTAAAGAATGCGGCGCAACAGCTCGACCTCAGCCTTGGCAATCGACCCAGGGATAAATTTGCCGCCGGTCATCAGCGGCCCCTTGCCGTCCACGACCGCATGAGCGACCTGCTCCAGCGCATAGCTCGAAAGCGTGCTCGGCGATGATTTGGCAACTTCCAGCACATGCACCAGCAGCTCGAGTTCGGTCTGGCTGTCGACCATGCCGTCGCGCGAAATCGTCCGGATCAGCCAGTCGGCATTGTCCTGCGAAACATAGCCCGCCGGCTTTTCCTGGTGGACGATGAAATCGGTGACGGCCTCGACGAAAAACTCGAGCCATTCCGCGCATTTGTCCCTCGCCGTTGCATCCAGCGCAAACAGCGCCTCGGCCTCGCCGCGCGTTACCACGCCGTCGCCGAACACTTCGCCGCGCAGCATGACCACGTCTTCCGCCGTGATCCGATTTTTCGAGGTCAGCCCGGCCACCGGCGCGCTCATGATCAATTCGCCCATTTTCTTCCCCGCCCGCCGCCGGTAATTGCCGGCCCTTATGCGGTATATCGGCAAGGTCTTGAGAAACCGGCAAGCGGCGTGGTTAGCGAAGGCTTGCCTGTAAAGAAGGCCCGCAGAAGACTTGGCGTAAAAATGTCGCCGGCAGGTGACAAGGTGTCGTCCACGGGCTATGGATGACGAGTCGAGGGCTCCTGACCGAGTCCTACCTGTTTGTGGGAGAGAGCAGCGAGAGCTGCCGCCGAAGGGGAAATCGCCCGAAATCTCTCAGGCAAAAGAACCGTAGACGGGAAAGACACTCTGGAAAGTCGGGGCTTGCCCCCGCGCCGAAGGTGTAAGCGCTGCCGACAGAGTTACGGGGCGCGAGTCTCTCAGGCTTCAGACAGAGGGGCACGGACTGGTCGCCATTCGCGGCCGCTTGCGTGCGACTCTGGAGATGACATGACGGGCGACGACACCAAACACCTTCCCTTCGAAGATCTGCACATGGCAGCCGGTGCGCGTTTCGGCGCCTTCGCCGGCTGGTCGATGCCGCTGACCTATCCGGCCGGCGTGATGAAGGAGCACCTGCACAGCCGCGAGCATGCCGGCCTGTTCGACATCTCGCACATGAAGCTGTTCGAAATCAGCGGCCTGGGCGCAGCACCGCTTCTGAACCGCGCCTGCCCGTTCGATGCCGGCGCGCTTGAGATTTCCCAGTCCAAATACACGTTCTTCCTCAATGAGGCGGCCGGCATTCTGGACGATCTGATCGTAACCAGGCTCGGCGCCGAGCGCTTCATGATGGTCGCCAATGCCGGCAACGCCGCCGCCGACGAAAAGCATCTGCGCGCACTGGCCAAAAATTTCGGTGCAGAGGGCGATTTCGATGTAAAAGTGGATGCGCTCGACCGCGTCTTCCTGGCCATACAGGGCCCCGAGGCGTGGGCTGCCCTTTCCCGCGCCGGCATCGAGACCGGTTCGCTGGTGTTCATGCACGGCATCGAACCGCGCGAAAAATGGTTCATGAGCCGGTCCGGCTATACCGGCGAAGACGGCTTCGAGATCGGCCTGCCGGAAGCGGATGCAAGAAACCTCGTCGCCAGGCTGCTCGAGGACGAGCGGGTGATGTGGGTCGGCCTTGCCGCCCGCGACAGCCTGCGGCTCGAAGCCGGACTGTGCCTGCACGGGCTGGACATCACGCCGGAGATCGATCCGGCCAGCGCCGTGCTGATGTGGGCCATCCCCAAGGAGCTTCGCGCCTCTGGCGCCTTCATCGGCGCCGATGCGCTGCGCGCCATCCTGGAGCGTGGTCCGGCGCAAAAACGCGTCGGCCTGAAGCCGGAAGGCCGCCAGCCGGTGCGCGCCGGTGCTGCCCTTTTCGATGCTGACGGCAACCCTGCCGGCCATGTCACCTCAGGCGGCTTCGGCCCCTCGGCCGGACATCCGGTCGCCATGGGCTACGTCCAGACGCCGCTTGCCAAATCCGGCGCAAAACTGTTCGCCGATGTCCGCGGGACGAAAATCCCGGTCGACATCCACCCCTTGCCCTTCACGCCCCATCGCTACCGCAAAGGATGATTTCAATGGCAAAGACCTATTTCACCGAAGACCACGAATGGCTGCGCGTCGAGGGCGGCATCGCCACGGTCGGCATCACCGACTACGCGCAGCAGCAGCTCGGCGACCTCGTCTTCGTCGAGCTGCCGGAATTGGGCAGAAAACTGGCCAAGGGCGACACCGCCGTGGTGGTCGAATCGGTCAAGGCCGCATCGGATGTCTACGCGCCGGTCGACGGCGAGATCACCGAGGCCAACACCGCGCTGTCATCGGATCCTTCACTCGTCAATTCGGCGGCAACCGGCGACGGCTGGCTATGGAAGATGAAGCTGGCCAATGAGAGCCAGCTCGACGGCCTCCTCGATGAAACCGCTTACAAAGCCCATATTGGTTGATAGCAGGACCAGGAAGATGACCGCAGCACCCTACCCCTTCTCGGCTCGCCATATCGGCCCGGGCCTCCATGACGTCAGAGCCATGCTGGCGACGATCGGCGTTCCTTCGGTCGAGACCCTGATCAGCCAGGCAGTGCCGAAGTCGATCCGGCTCGACCGGCCGCTGGCCCTGCCCGGGCCCGCAAGCGAAGCGGAAGCGCTGGCCGAGCTCGCGGCGACGATGGCAAAGAACACGGTGCTGAAGAGCTTCATCGGTGCCGGCTATCATGGCGTCCACGTGCCGCCGGTGATCCAGCGCAACCTGTTCGAGAACCCGGCCTGGTATACGGCTTACACGCCTTACCAAGCCGAGATCAGTCAGGGCCGGCTGGAAATGCTGTTCAACTTCCAGACGCTGGTGACGGAACTGACCGGCCTGCCGGTGGCATCGGCCTCGCTGCTCGACGAGGCGACGGCGGCGGCCGAAGCGGTTGGCATCGCGCTGCGCCATCATCGCGACAAGCGCACCAAGGTGGCACTGGCCGGCACGCCGCACCCGCAGACGCTGGACGTCGTGCGCACGCGCGCCGAGCCGCTTGGCATCGAGGTCGACGGCGAGGTGATCGACGACAACACCGCCGCCCTGCTGGTTTCCTGGCCCGATACGTTCGGCGTCTACGGCAATCACAAGGCAGCAATCGACAAGGCCCGCGCGGCCGGCGCGCTGGTCGTCTTCATCGCCGACCCGCTTGGCCTGACGCTGACCGATGCGCCGGCCAGGCTTGGCGCCGACATCGCCGTCGGCCCGATGCAGCGTTTTGGCGTGCCGATGGGCTTTGGCGGGCCGCACGCCGCCTATTGCGCCGTCTCCGACAGGCTGACGCGGCTGATGCCCGGCCGGCTCGTTGGCCAGTCGACGGATAGCAAGGGCCGTCCTGGTTATCGCCTCGCTTTGCAGACACGCGAGCAGCATATCCGCCGCGACAAGGCGACCTCCAACATCTGCACCGCACAGGCGCTGCTCGCCAATATGGCGACGGCCTATGCGATCTGGCATGGCCCTGCCGGGCTGCAGGCGATTGCCGGCCGCGTCCACACGCTGGCCAACCGCCTGGCTGCCGGCCTCAAGGCAGCAGGCGTTTCGGTACTCGGCGAAAGCCGCTTCGACACTGTGACCGTGGAAATGAAAGGCAGAGCCGGCGCCATCGCCGCCGCCGCCGAGAAGACCGGTCGGCTGCTGCGCGTCATCGACGCCGACCATGTCGGCATCAGCTTCGACGAGACCTCCACTGAAGGCGATCTGGAGGCACTCGCAGCGCTTTTCGGCGCCAAGGCCGGCGTTGCCGCAGGCAGTTCCATGCCAGGAAAACCGCGCGGCAGGGAGCTCCTCACCCAGCCCGTCTTCCGCGAAAACCACTCGGAAACCGACATGATGCGCTTCCTGCGCCGGCTGGCCGACAAGGACCTGGCGCTCGACCGCGCCATGATCCCGCTCGGCTCCTGCACCATGAAGCTCAACGCCGCCGCCGAAATGATGCCGGTGAGCTGGCCTGATGTCGCCAACCTGCATCCCTTCGCGCCGGCAAACCATTCGACAGGCTATCGCGCCATGATCGAGGAGCTGGAAGGCTGGCTGGCCGAGATCACCGGCTTCGACGCGGTGACCCTGCAGCCCAATGCTGGCAGCCAGGGCGAATATGCCGGGCTGCTCGCCATTCGCGGCTATCATCTGTCGCGCGGCGAAGGCCATCGCACCGTCTGCCTGATCCCGTCCTCGGCGCATGGCACCAATCCGGCAAGTGCGGCCATGGCCGGCATGAGCGTCGTCGTCGTGCGCTGCACCGAGGACGGCAATATCGATACGGCCGACCTGCAGGCCAAGGCGGCCGAGCATGCGCACAACCTTGCGGCGCTGATGTTCACCTATCCTTCGACGCATGGCGTCTTCGAGGAAGGCGCGCGCGACCTTTGTGCCCTCGTCCACAGCCATGGCGGCCAGGTCTATTTCGACGGCGCCAACCTCAACGCGCTGGTCGGCCTCGCCCGTCCCGGCGATATCGGCGCCGATGTCTGCCACATGAACCTGCACAAGACCTTCTGCATCCCGCATGGCGGCGGCGGCCCCGGCGTCGGCCCGATCGGCGTCAAGGCGCACCTGAAGCCATATCTGCCCGGCCACGTCACCGAAGGCTCGGCCCATGCCGTGGCGGCGGCACCGTTCGGCAGTGCCTCCATCCTGCCGATCACCTGGATGTATATCCGCATGATGGGCGCTTCCGGCCTGAAGCAGGCGACCGAGACGGCGATCATCTCCGCCAACTATGTGGCGACGCGGCTCGGCGAGCATTTCCCCCTGCTTTACAAAGGGCGCAACGGACGCGTTGCGCATGAATGCATCCTCGACACCCGCGTGCTCAAAGACAGCGCCGGCATCAGCGTCGACGATATCGCCAAGCGGCTGATCGACTATGGTTTCCATGCACCGACCATGTCTTTCCCGGTGGCCGGCACACTGATGGTGGAGCCGACCGAGTCCGAGCCCAAGCGCGAGCTGGATCGCTTCTGCGAGGCGATGATCGCCATAGCCGGCGAAGCAGCCAAGGTGGCGAAGGGCGAATGGCCGTTGGGCGACAATCCTCTGGTCAACGCGCCACACACCGCCGCCGAGGCGTTGGCCGGCCAGTGGACCCATCCCTATTCGCGCCTGGAGGCGGCCTACCCCGCCGGCGATGCCGACACGGCGGCAAAATACTGGCCGCCGGTGTCGCGCATCGACAATGTCGCCGGCGACCGCAACCTTGTCTGCTCCTGCCCGCCGCTGTCGGAATATCTGGGTGCGGCGGAATAGATCATGATCCCGAAAAGTGGAATCCGGTTTTCGGACAAGATCATGGGTCTAACAAGAAGATAGAAACCTCAATCAGGCAGAACGCAAGGCCGGCCCGTCGGCCTTGCTCGCCCGGTCCCGGACGACGACGCGATTTCGCCCGGCGCGCTTTGCCGCATAGAGTGCTGCGTCGGCTTCGGCCAGCACATCGTCGAGACCGGTGCCGTTTGTTCCGCCAAAGCCGATGCCGCCGCTGACTGTGCTTCGCAACGGACCGAGTTGGGTGGCCACGACTTCCGTGCCGAAGGCGACGCTGATCTTGCTCGCAATGTCATAGGCCTTCTCTTCCGTCATCCGCGACATGACGAGCACGAATTCCTCGCCGCCCAGCCGGAAGGCGTCGACGCCGGTCCGGGCGTATTTCCTGATGACGGCGGCAAAGCGGCACAGAACCTGGTCGCCGACTGGGTGACCGAATACGTCGTTCGTCCTCTTGAAATGGTCAAGGTCGAACATGGCGACGGACATGAACGGACCGAAGACCCGCTCGCCGTAGAGTGCCGTCAACGCCCGCCGATTCATTAGCCCGGTCAATGGATCGGTCATCGTCTCGGCCTTCAATTCGATCTGCGCCTGCAAATGGTGCAGGGAGAGCGTCAATGCGCCGAGCCCGGTCATGCAGGCGACGGCCACCACGGAATTCACCCGCTCGGCCCAATTGTCGGGCGCAACACCCAGCACCCATTGGCCCTTGACCAGCAGGACCGCGCCGCAAAGTCCGAACGACAGGGCACAGACGCCGCTCAGGAACGAGACGACCAGCAATATCCGGCGATCGTGACCACCCTCAATCCAGAACATCGCTCCGATGAGCGAGAGCAGCGCCGTTACCGTTGCGTAGGTGACAATAAAGCCGACACCATCAAATCCGAGATACGTCGCGCCCGCGCAAACAGCCATCGCAACCAAGGTCGGCAAGATGGCTCGCCTGTAGTCGCCTATGCCGAGATATTGCATGGCCGACAGGCAGATGATCAGGAAGCCGAGGCTGAGAAGCACAAGCACGATCTGGCAAAGCCAGGCGCTTGGATCCCTGGTGTAATGCCAGAACAACACGACATGTGCGACCAGCACGAGAATGCCGCAGGCCACCGTCAGCACAAAGCGTGCCTGTGGCGCGGTGAACCAGATCGCAAACATGGTGATGCTAAGGCACGTGCCCGACAGCGCCGCCGCGAGCAGGAGCGAACTGTAATCCAACATGCTTAAGCGACAGCCTCTTGAGGGTTCCGCTGCATTCTAGGTCAGCGACAGTCCGCAAATACCGTTTTTTTAGCCAATCTTGCGGCGTAACCTTCGGACAGGGTTTACAAAGCGTCGATGCTCCAGGCTTCGACCCCATTTCCGCCGCTTGGTTGTCGAATGGTTTTGCAGTAAGAGGCCCTGTCCTCGAACGTAACAGGAACCTCCGTCGCCTGCCCGCAAAAAGCGTGGCAGTATCGGGTGGTGATTCGCAGCATCGGAATCCAGGACCGGCATGGACGACAATAACGATCTTTTCGCCAAATTGGACAAGCAGCCGCAACCGGCTCGCGCCGCCGCGCGCCCGGCCGACCCGCTGGTGCAGGCGGCGAAGCGGCCGGCGCCCCGCGACGCCAGCGAGAGCTACAGTGCCGCCGATATCGAAGTGCTGGAGGGGCTGGAGCCGGTGCGCCGCCGCCCGGGCATGTACATTGGCGGCACCGACGACAAGGCGATGCACCATCTGTTCGCCGAGGTCATCGACAATTCGATGGACGAGGCGGTCGCCGGCCATGCGACCTTCATCGATGTCGAACTTTCCGCCGACGGATACCTGTCCGTAACCGACAACGGCCGCGGCATTCCGGTCGATCCGCACCCGAAATTCAAGAAGCCGGCGCTCGAACTCATCATGACGACGCTGCATTCAGGCGGCAAGTTCGACAGCAAGGTTTACGAGACGTCCGGCGGCCTGCACGGTGTCGGCGTTTCCGTGGTCAACGCGCTGTCCGACCATCTCGAGGTCGAGGTCGCGATTGGGCGCAAGCTCTATCGCCAGCGCTTCTCGCGAGGCGTTCCGGTGACCGCCCTGGAGCAGCTCGGCGAGGTGCACAACCGCCGCGGCACGAAGATCCGCTTCCATCCAGACGAGCAGATTTTCGGCAAGGGTGCTGCTTTCGAGCCGGCGCGGCTCTACCGCATGGCGCGGTCAAAGGCCTACCTGTTCGGCGGTGTCGAAATCCGCTGGACCTGCGATCCCTCGCTGATCAAGGAAAAGGACACGACGCCGGCCAAGGCAGAATTCCATTTTCCGGGCGGCCTCAAGGATTATCTGAAAGCCTCGCTCGGCGACGAATTCCAGGTGACCCGTGAAATGTTTGCCGGTAAGAGCGAGAAGCAGGGTGGCCACGGTTCGCTCGAATGGGCGGTAACCTGGTTCGGCGGCGACGGTTTTATCAATTCCTATTGCAACACCATTCCGACCGCCGAAGGCGGCACGCATGAGGCCGGCTTCCGCAACGTCCTGACGCGCGGCTTGCGCGCTTATGCCGACCTGGTCGGCAACAAGCGCGCCTCGATCGTCACTTCCGAGGATGTGATGATCTCGGCGGCGGGCATGCTGTCGGTGTTCATCCGCGAACCGGAATTCGTCGGCCAGACCAAGGACAGGCTGGCGACGATCGAGGCGATCCGCATCGTCGAAAGCGCCATCCGCGACCCGTTCGACCACTGGCTGGCCGACAATCCGCAGGAGGCTTCGAAACTGCTCGAATGGGTGATCGCGCGCGCCGACGAGCGGGTGCGCCGCCGCCAGGAAAAGGAAGTGTCGCGCAAGAGTGCGGTGCGCAAGCTGCGCCTGCCCGGCAAGCTCGCCGACTGCACGCAGAATGCCGCCGCCGGTGCCGAGTTGTTCATCGTCGAGGGCGATTCGGCCGGCGGTTCGGCAAAGCAGGCGCGCGACCGCGCCAGCCAGGCGGTGCTGCCCCTGCGCGGCAAGATCCTCAACGTCGCCAGCGCCGGCAACGACAAGCTTGCCGCCAACCAGCAGATATCCGACCTCATCCAGGCGCTTGGTTGCGGCACGCGCTCGAGATATCGCGACGAGGACCTGCGTTACGACCGGGTCATCATCATGACAGATGCCGACGTCGACGGCGCCCATATCGCCTCGTTGCTGATCACCTTTTTCTACCAGGAGATGCCGAGCCTGGTCCGCGGCGGCCATCTCTATCTGGCGGTGCCGCCGCTTTATTCGATCCGGCAAGGCGGCAAGGTCGCCTATGCCCGCAACGATGCGCACAAGGACGAACTCCTGCGCACCGAATTCACCGGGCGCGGCAAGGTCGAAATCGGCCGCTTCAAGGGGCTGGGCGAAATGATGGCTGCCCAGCTCAAGGAAACCACCATGGACCCGAAAAAGCGCACGCTGCTCAGGGTCGACGTTATCGATGCCGAGGCGGCGACCAAGGATGCGGTCGACGCATTGATGGGGACCAAGCCCGAGGCCCGTTTCCGCTTCATCCAGGAACGCGCGGAATTCGCCGAGACGGAAGTGCTGGATATCTGAGCTCCCGCCGCTAGCTTGGCCTTCTGAGCTGGAGACGAGCACTTGACCTGGGCGCGGCTGAAGGACGATATCGGCACGCGGATCGCTGGCCTGACGCGGCCGACGCGTTCGGACTGGATCTTTGCCCTGCGCACCGTTTCGGCCGGCCTCATCGCGATATTGGCCGCCTATGCGCTGAAGCTCGACCACCCGCAATGGGCGATGATGACGGTGTTCATCGTCGCACAGCCGGTCGCCGGCATGGTGCTGGCGAAGGGATTTTATCGTCTCCTCGGCACGTTTGCCGGCGCGCTGGCGGCGATCGGCATTACCACTCTTTTCGATGCCAACCCCTGGTTGCTGGTTGCAGTTCTTGCCGTCTGGATCGGCATCTGCTCGCTGGTCTCGTCGCTGCTACGCAATCCGGAAGCCTATGGCGCGGCGCTTGCCGGCTACACCGCGATGATCATCGGCCTGCCGGCTTTCGGCCAGCCGCACCTCGTCATCGATCTCGCCGTGGCGCGCTGCGCGGAAATCGTGCTTGGTATCGTCTGCGCTGCGCTGACCAGCCGGCTGATCCTGCCGAAACTGGCCGCCGACGCCATCATCTCAAGACTGAAACGCAGCATTCTCGACCTGGCGGCCTATGCGGACGGCGCTTTTTCCGGCGGCGATGCGGAAAAGCTTGCCGGTCTGCACCGCAAGCTGATCGGCGATGTCCAGACGCTCGGCGAGATGCGCACCTACGCAAGGCTGGAAGGGCCGAGCCTCGCCACCCGCGCCTATCCGGTCCGGCGTACCATCGGCCAGCTTCTGTCGGCCCTGTCGGCGGCGCGTGCGCTGCATGCTCACGCCGCGCCGAAGAATGCAGCCCTCATCCCCGTTCGCGCCGAGTTGCAGGCCGTTGTCGGCGAACTGGTAGCCAAGCCGGGCGCGCTGGACGATACGGCGCCCTGGGTGGCGCGGCTCGACGCAATCGCCGGCAAGGCACGGCAGATGCCTGGCATCGCGGCCGGGCAAGACATTGACTGGGCTGGCACTGTCACCCGCCTAACCATTGCCGCCGACTTCGCCGAGGCAATGCAGCAAGTGCTGCGCGGCCTGGATGCACTCCGCTCTCCCTCGTCTCGTGCCAGTCGCGAACGGCGGCAGCCAGCGCTGGTGGTGCACCGCGATTATCGTGCGGCATCGCGCAATGCCGTGCGCGCAGCAGTCGCCACGCTCCTGGTCGCCGGCTTCTGGTTGGCGACGAAATGGTCGGACGCGACGGGCACGGTCATTCTGGTCGCGGTCGTCTCCAGCCTGTTCGCGGCTCGCCCCGATCCGATCCGGTCGGCATGGAACTTCTTCGAGGGCACGTTGCTCGCCCTGCCCTTTGCGTTTCTCATCGGCCAGTTGGCGCTTCCGGCTTTGCCAGGCTTCGGATGGTTCATGGTCTTTGTCGTGCCGATCCTGGTACCAGCAGCACTGGGCATGGCCAATCCGCGGTATGTCGGCGTGGCAGCGGCCTTTGCCATCAATTTCCTCGCCTTCCTCAGCCCACATCAGGCGATGACCTACGATCCGTTTCCGTTCCTCGCCAATTCGGCATCGGTCCTGGTCGGCATTCTTCTGGCGATCGGCGTCTTCGCCATCGTGCTGCCCGCCGACCCCTGGGTCACCGTCAACCGCATCCTGCAAGCCATGCGCGAAGATCTTGCCCGCCTTTGTCTGCATGAGCGCATGCCGCGGCGACTGGCTTTCGAGAGCCTTGCCTATGATCGGGTCAATCAGTTGATGCCGCTGCTGCAGAACGCCGGCGAGAAAGGCAACGCCGTTCTCGACGGCGGCATTGCTGCCGTTACTGTCGGCCTCGAAATCCTGCGGCTGCGCAACGCGCAACAGAGTTCCGCGATCCCACCTGAAACAGCACTTTCCATCACCAATTTCCTGCGCGGTCTGGCACGCGAGCTGCTGTTCAGGCGGCCCGGCGAGCCGCAGACGGCGACCGTCGCCGTCGCCAGGCAATATGCAGCTGGCATCGCGGAGCGAAGCGAAGCAGCCGAAATGCTGCAGATCGCCGCCTCGCTGCGCATCATTGCCGCCGCGATCGAGGATTTTCCGGATTTTTTCGCGAAGGACCGGGTTTAAGCAGCGGCGATCGCCAGCGCGTGCCCGCGTGCGTTCTCGCGCAGCGCGTCGAGATGGATCGATTTGACCAGCCCGGCGAGATCGCCTTCTGCGAACTGTCCGCCCAATTCCTTCAGCATCAGCCAACTGACTTCCTGGACGCCGGCGAGGCGTTTGCCATTGGCGACCTCGCGCCAGACCTTCAGCGCGCGCAGAATGATGGCGTGGGTGGCGGCGGCAAGCCCGGCGCTGCGGAACAGTGCCTGCAGAGCCACGTCATGGCCGCCGGCCAGCAGTGCTCTCACCCGTTGTTCGGACTGTTGGCTGAGCGCGACCAGCGCCGAACCAAAGAAGTCGACCTTGCCGTGCGCAATGGTGCGGACGACGAAGCTTGCGGTCAGGTCGCCGCGCAGGCGCAGATGTTCGACAAGTGCGGTATGTTCCTCTGTCCGCGTGCCTTCGATCAGCGTCAGCGAAGCTTTGATGCAAGCATCGCGTGTGACGCGCTCGGCCCTGGCGGCGCCCATCAGCGCCAGCACCAGCGGCGACCCCTTGAGCATCTCCCCGAGCTTGACCAGCAGCATATGCCGGCAGTCGGCGGGCAGCCGGGTGTCGGCGATCAGCGCCTCGCGCACTAGAGGCAGATGGCCGTGCCGCTCGGCCATGCGCCGAAAGCTGACGGATGCGATGTCGGCGCCGCTGTTGGCGAGCAGCGTGGTGCAAGCCTCCGGCTCACCGATCTCGGCGATCGCCGCCGCAACCGACATCGAGACACGCGGCCGGTCGGCGATCACCTTCTGCGTCGCTTTCTGGCCGCCGGCAACCCGATCGATCAGGTCGGCATCGGTGAGCAGCGGCGAGCGCGCCAGTACCAAAGCGGCCACCTCGGGCTGGTCCGACGCCAGCGCGCTGACGATCTGCGGCGGCGCGTGGTGGCTCATGGAAAGCGCGTCGGCGATTGCCAGTCGCACCTTCGACGATGCGTCGTCGAGCAGCAGCGTCAGCGCCGCCTCCGCAGCGCAGCGGTCCTCGAAAGGCAGGTCCGAGTCGACATAGGCGCGAGCCAGCGCGCTTGCCGCCGCAGCACGCTCCGACACCTTCGCCGTATGGATCCATTTCAGGAAATGCGAAACGACCATGTCGCCTGCTTACGCCCCTTGCCAGAACGCTTCTGACCCTGGTGGAGACCGTAGGCACAAATGGTTTACGAACGGTTCACCATGTTCGTTAACTGGCTTGCGAGCGCGATATGCAACGCCTATCAACCCTGAAGCAGCGGAGGAGATCGACCATGGCCGGGCTTTATCTTGAGGAGTTCGCTGTCGGCCAAGTGTTCACGCACACGCTGCGCAAAACCGTGACCGAAAGCGACAACATGTTGTTTTCGGTGATGACGTTGAACCCGCAGCCGCTGCACATCGACTTCGACTTCGCGGCGAAGAGCGAATGGGGCAAGCCGCTGGTCAATTCGCTGTTCACACTGGGCCTGATGATCGGCATTTCAGTCAACGACATCACCGTCGGCACCACCATCGCCAATCTCGGCATGAAGGAGACGGTGTTTCCACATCCCGTCTTCCATGGCGACACCATTCGCGTCGAGACCACGGTGGTTTCGGTGCGTGAATCCAGGTCGAAGCCGGACCGCGGCATCGTCGAGTTCGAGCACCGCGCCTATAACCAGAACGATGTGCTGGTTGCCAAATGCACGAGGCAAGCCATGATGATGAAAAAGGCATAGCCGATGCGTTCTCTGCTCTTCGTTCCCGGCGATTCGGAAAAGAAGCTGGAGAAGGGCTTTGGCGTAGGCGCCGACGTGGTCATCGTCGACCTCGAGGATTCGATTGCCGAGCAGAACAAAGGTCTGGCACGCGACACAGCGGCGCGTTTCATCGCCGCGCACAGGCACCGGACCAGCTCCGCGATCTATGTTCGCGTCAACGATCTTTCGACCGGACTGACCGACGACGATCTGGCGGCGCTCGTGCCGGTGAAACCAGACGGCATCATGCTGCCTAAGTCGAACAGCGGACTGGATGTCCAGCATCTCTCGGCCAAGCTCAGGGTGCACGAAGCCGAAAGCGGCCTGCCGGATGGCGCGATAAGGATCCTGCCGATCATCACCGAAACCGCAGCCGGCGTAATGGCCGCTGCAACCTACGCCAAGGCAAGCGCGCGGCTTGTCGGCCTCACCTGGGGCGCGGAAGATCTGTCGGCGGCGATTGGCGCACGCGCGACGCGCGACGCGAACGGCCGCTACACGGATGTGTTCCGCTTCGCCCGCACCATGACCATGCTTGCCGCAAGTGCCGCGGAAGTCGCGGCAATCGACACCGTCTTTCCGGATTTTCGCGACATGGCCGGCTTCGAGGCCGAATGCGCCGAGGCCGAGCGCGACGGTTTCACCGGCAAGATGGCGATCCATCCGGCGCAGGTGCCGGTCATCAACGCCGCCTTCACGCCTTCGGCGCAAGCGGTGAAAAGCGCCCTGGCGATCGTCGAGGCGTTCGAGGCGGCAGGAAATCCAGGCGTCGTCGGCATCGACGGCAAGATGTACGATCGGCCGCATCTCAAGCTCGCAGAGCGGCTCCTGGCGCGAGCCAAGGCATCGGAGCTTGATCCTTAGGGGTCTGTTCCGCGCCGGAATTATCCCACCCACGGCCCTGAATAGTCGGCATAGAGCTTTGCCGGATCGGGCCGCGGTCGTTCCGGCGCTGGCCCCTGGTAGGAGCCGATATGGACGAAGCCGACGACCCGCTCATGCGGCGCCAGGCCGAGGATCGCCCTGCCCTCGGGCACGTCGGAATACCAGTTGCTGATCATGTTGGTGCCGTAGCCCAGCGCATTGGCGGCAAGCATCAGGTTCATCGCCGCCATGCCGCCGGACAGGAACATCTCCCATTGCGGGATCTTTGGGTTTTCCCTGGGGATAGAAATCACGCCGATGACCAGCGGCGCGCGCGAAAAGCGCGCCAGTTCCTGGTTGCGGCGGCCTTCCGGCAGCGGCCCTTCGCGCTGATCGGCAAGTGCTGCCAGCTTCTTGCCGATCTCGATACGGGCCTCGCCGCGATAAAGGATGAAACGCCAAGGCTCCAGCCGGCCATGGTCCGGCACCCGCGAGGCCGCGGCGATCATCGTCGCGATCTCCGCATCGCCCGGTGCCGGTTCTTTCAAATCCGGGATCGGCGCGGAATTTCGGGTCAGCAGAAGATCGATGATCGGCGACGCCATGGGCGCAAGTCTCCTGGAATTTGAGCTGAAGCGCACCATCGGGACATCGGGCGGCTTGGGCATTGGCGCGGCGCGCCGGACAAAGAGCCCTGTAGCAGAAGCCGACCGGACTCTTAAGCCTTGAAATTGCCACCGCCTTGGGCTTCAACGCAAGGCATGTTTGAGGGGACATTGCGTCTTTTCCTGATATGGCTCGCTGCCGCACTGTTGATGGTGCCGGTTTCGCTTGCCGTCGCCCAGGATGTGGACGGCCTCGGCGAGCTGAAGCTTCCCGGAATTTCGGGCTATGCGCCTCCGAAAAGCGAGACATCGCTGGCATTGGGCAGCAGCGGGGCGATCACGCTGTCGGCGCAATTGACCGACAAGGGCGCCGACATCACGCGCGGCATCGTCTGGCGCGTCTTCAAACCCGAATCGGCCAGCGACGGCAAGCTGCCGATGGTCGCCTCCTCTCATGGCGGCACCGCCATATTCCAGCTCGAGCCGGGTTCGTATCTGGTCCACGCCTCCTACGGGCGGGCCGGCGCCACCAAGCGCATCACCGTCGGCAAGGAAGCCAAGCGCGAGAGCCTCGTGCTCGACGCCGGCGGCCTCAAGCTCGATGCCGTGCTGTCCGGCGGGGTACGCATACCGCCGAAGAAGCTGCGCTTCTCGATCTATGAGAGCCACGCCGCGGCCGATGGCGATCGCGCCCTGATCATACCCGATGTCGAGCCGAACAGCGTCGTGCGGCTCAATGCCGGCACCTACCACGTCGTGTCGACCTATGGCGCGGTGAACGCGGTCATCCGCTCCGACATCCGCGTCGAGGCCGGCAAGCTGACCGAAGCGACCGTCGAGCACCGTGCCGCCGAAATGACCATGAAGCTGGTGCGCGAACCAGGCGGCGAGGCGATCGCCGACACCTCCTGGTCCCTGCTCAACGAATCCGGCGATCCGATCAAGGAAACTGTCGGCGCCTTTGCCTCGATGGTGCTGGCCGAGGGCGACTACACCATCATCGCCAAGAACCGCGACCGCATCTACCAGAAGGATTTTACGGTGGTGGCTGGGCACAACCAGGACATCGAGGTTCTGGCCACCGAGGCTTCGGCCATCGATTCCGAGGAAGGCGCCGACTGAGGCGCGCCCCTCTAAGCTGCCTTGCGCATGCGTCGCGCCAGCGCGTCGCCGACGCGCACGTCGATCGATTTGCCAGATAGGCGCGCGGCGTGACAGGCATATAAAATATAAAAATGGCGGTGGATCGCTCCACCGCCATTCGTTGCTGGTCGGCTGGTTCAGGCCGCGCGGCGCTTGCGGTCGGGTGTCACCGCCTCGTCGGCAAGCAGCTTCACGGCGGCTGCGAGGCCGAGTGATTCCTGGTCGCGCGACCCGAGACGACGGATATTGACCGTTTCTTCCTCGGCCTCGCGCTTGCCGCAGACGAGGATGACCGGCACCTTGCCCAGCGAATGCTCGCGGACCTTGTAGTTGATCTTCTCGTTGCGCAGATCGGCTTCGGCGATCAGCCCCGCCGCCTTCAGCTGCGCGACGACCTTTCGCGCGTAATCGTCGGCATCGGAAGTGATCGTCGCCACCACCACCTGCAGCGGCGCGAACCAGAGCGGGAAATGACCGGAATAATTCTCGATCAGGATGCCGAGAAACCGTTCCATCGAGCCGCAGATGGCGCGATGCACCATCACCGGCTGCTTCTTTTCCGAATCCGAGCCGATGTAGAAGGCGCCGAACCGTTCCGGCAGGTTGAAATCAACCTGCGTGGTGCCGCATTGCCAGTCGCGGCCGATGGCGTCCTTCAGCACATATTCGAACTTCGGCCCGTAGAACGTGCCCTCACCCGGATTGACGCCCGTCTTGATCCGGTTGCCCGACCGCGCTGCGATCTTGTCGAGCACGTCCTGCAGCACGCCCTCAGCATGATCCCACATCGCGTCGGTGCCGACCCGTTTTTCGGGGCGGGTCGCCAGCTTGACGGTGATTTCGTCGAAGCCGAAATCGGCATAGGTCGAGAGGATCAGATCGTTGATCTTGATGCACTCGTCGGCGAGCTGTTCCTCGGTGCAGAAGATGTGCGCATCGTCCTGGGTAAAGCCGCGCACGCGCATCAGCCCGTGCAGCGCGCCGGACGGCTCATAGCGATGCACATTGCCGAATTCCGCAAGTTTTACCGGCAGATCGCGGTAGGATTTCAGCCCGTGCTTGAAGATTTGGACGTGACCGGGGCAGTTCATCGGCTTCAGCGCAAACACCCGGTCGTCGTCGGTGTCGTCGCCAGCAACCGTCACCTTGAACATGTTGTCCCGGTACCAGCCCCAGTGGCCCGACGTCTCCCACAGGCTCTTGTCGAGCACCTGCGGCGCGTTGACCTCCTGATAGCCCTGCTCGTCGAGGCGGCGACGCATGTAATTGACCAGGTTCTGGAACATCCTCCAGCCCTTGGCGTGCCAGAACACGACCCCGGGGCCCTCCTCCTGGAAGTGGAACAGGTCCATCTCACGGCCGAGCTTCCTGTGGTCGCGCTTCTCGGCCTCCTCCAGCATCGTCTGGTAGGCTTCGAGCTGCGCCTGGTCGGCCCAGGCCGTGCCGTAGATGCGCGTCAGCATCGGGTTGTTCGAATCGCCGCGCCAATAGGCGCCGGCGACCTTCATCAGCTTGAAGGCGCTGCCGATCTGGCCGGTCGAGGCCATATGCGGGCCGCGGCAAAGGTCGAACCAGTCGCCCTGTGCATAGATCTTGAGGTCTTGATCCTCGGGGATGGCGTCGATCAGCTCGAGCTTGTAGCGCTCGCCCTTGTCGGCAAAGATCCTTTTCGCCTTTTCGCGCGACCAGACCTCTTTGGTGAACGGCTTGTTGCGCGCAATGATCTCGCGCATCTTCTTCTCGATCACCGGGAAATCGTCGGGCGTGAACGGCTCGTTGCGGGCAAAATCGTAGTAGAATCCGTTTTCGATCACCGGCCCGATGGTCACCTGCGTTCCCGGCCAAAGTTCCTGCACGGCTTCGGCCAGCACATGGGCTGCATCGTGTCTGATGAGTTCCAGCGCACGCGGGTCCTCGCGGGTGATGATCTCGACTTTGCCCGATCTGCCGATCGGGTCGGAAAGATCGCGCAGCGTGCCGTCGATCGAATAGGCAACGGCCTTCTTGGCCAGCGACTTCGAGATCGATTCCGCCAGGCCGGCGCCGGTCATCGCCGCGTCGTAATCGCGAACGGAACCATCGGGAAATGTCAGGGAAACGGAATTCAGCATAAGATTCTCCTATCCAGTCCCGCAAACGAGCGCGGGTGGTAAAATGCATGTCGCCCAAGACTGCTTAGCGGTTTTGGCGCTACGACATGCATCAGTAAGAGCCGGATGCGTCCGGCGGCGAGCGGTCTTTTATGGGCAGTTTTCGGCGCCGTAAAGCCGGATGTAGGTCACCTGAGGAGATTCGGCAGATCTTTCAGGAACATCGCCCGCGTCTTGAGTCCCTTTGGCGTGTCGGAACGTTTCGTATCGACTACCAGGCGGGCAAAGACGACTTGCGAGCATCGGTCTGCGCCCAGCCGACAAACCAGCCAAGCGAGCGCTTGTCGGCGCTGTCGCCGAGCCTGGTCGTTCCGGTCTTGCCCTGCACCGTCCAGCCGCCTGCCCGGAAGGTCGGGACAATCGCGCTGGTCATCGCATGGGCCTTGTCCGAAACCGGCAGTTTTCGCGCCAGCAGCTTGCGCAGGAAATCGACCTGCTCGACCGGCGATATCTTGAGCGAAGAATTCACCCAGGAATGGGTGAGGCCGTCATTCTTGCCGGCAGTGCCGGAGACTTCGGTGTTGCCATAGTCCAATCTGGACACATAGCCGGCAAACTGTTTGCTGCCGAGCCGGCGCGTAATCTCGCGTGAGAACCAAAGGACCGAATCCCTTTCCCAGATCGTCGGGTCGACGGTCTTGCGGTCCCGTTTCGGGGCATTGAACTCTGCCTTGTACTCCCAGCTTGGCGTATGCTCGTCGCTCAGGATTCCAGCATCATAGCCGATCAGCGCCAGCGGAACCTTGAATGTCGAGGCGGGGCTGAAGCGCTGATCACAGGTCCCTTGGCGATACAGCGTCTCGCCGCTTGCGGCGTCGACGATCAGCGTGCATTCGACGTCCCCGAGCGGCGCCGATTGCGCACGGATCGGAAAACCCATCAGCCACGCCAGGGCGTAGAGAACCACGGCGAAAATGAAGGGACGACGATCTATCCGGCGCATTTGGTAATCTCTCCTGAAGGGTGTCAGGAGCGGCTTAGCGAGGTGTCTTGTCTCGATTTTGTCTCAAATGCGCTATGTCAGCGCAAGCTGCGGTTAACCCTACCAGATCGTAAAAAGCGATCCCTTTGTGCACCGCACAGTTGCGGTCAACTGTCCAGGTCGCCACGTTTTTTCCCGATCCGCCAATACCGCCATGGCATGAACCAGAGGTAGCGATCAGCCAGTGCCTCAGGCACCCGGTCGATGCCGTGCGTGCCGAACGGTCCGCAGCGCAGCACCCGGAAAAACCCCATCCAGCCGCCGGCCCACAGCCCGTGGCGGGCGATCGCTTCGTGCGCGTATTCGGAACAGGTCGGCAGATGCCGGCAGGAATTGCCGACGAAGCCGGACAGCGTCAGCTGGTAGAGTCGGACAAGCGACGTGCCGAAGACGCGGCCCGGCGTCTTGCGCCACGGGCCGGGCCAATTGCGTCCTTGTCGAATCGGTCTGGCGCCGTGCGCTTGCCGATGTTGGCCGACCACCGCAGTCTCCGCATCGCGTTTCCCTACGCGATAGATGTGCGCATCGGGCCAGGAACGCAATGCCGTTCCGGCAATCCCGTCATGGCCTGGTACGGCGAACCGGGTAGCGGTCGGGCGTCGGCTTCCGACATACGGCGACGCTGGTCGGCGGCCTCTCCTCGCACCAATCCCTATGCGGTTTCTCGTCGCACCACTGAAACGTCGCGATCCGCACGACATCGCCCAGAATGTTGAGAAACTGGATCATGGCGGCACTCCTTGAGCACCGATTAGAGCGCCGCTGGCCTTGCTCTTCAAACGAGTATAACGTCCACGTCAGATAACTGAGTTATGCGAATGAAGCGCGGACACCTCCCCCTGACGGCTCTCAGAAGCTTCGAAGCAGCCGGTCGTCACCTGAGCTTCAGCCGTGCGGCCGAGGAGCTTTATGTTTCGCAGGCGGCGATCAGCCGACAGATCCGCGAGCTCGAAACCTTCCTGCGCCAACCTTTGTTCTTCCGCCATCATCGCCGCGTCGAGTTGACCGACACCGGCCGGCGGCTGCTCGATCAGTTGGTCAGAAGTTTCGAGGGCATCGACAGGCTGCTTTCGGAATTGACGGCAGCCCCGACGCAGTCCGTGGTACGTGTCAGCGTCGAGCCATCGCTTGCATCCGTATGGCTGGTGCCGCGGCTCAACCGGTTTCGCGAGTTGCGACCCGACATCGACGTTTCCCTTGAGGTCGACCCGAGGTTGATAGAGTTTCGCAGCGATCAGCCCGAACTTGCCCTACGTTTCAGTGCGCACGCCAACTCATGGCCACGCAGCGAAGCCGAACAGCTTGCCGCGGTCGTCGATTCCCCAGTTCTGTCGCCGGCACTTCTTGCATCCGGCCCAGCTCTGGAAAAGCCGACCTTGGTCGCTATACATTGCTGCACGAAGAAAACCGTCAGGCTTGGGCGCGCTGGTTCGAAGCGGCGGGCGTGACGGCTGATGCCGTGCCTGCGCGCGGCCCGATGCTGGCCGATGCTTCGCTTTCGAAGCAGGCAGCCTTGCTTGGACATGGTGTCGCGCTGGGCGATCTTTTGCAGATTGGCGAAGAACTTGCGTCCGGCGCGCTGATCAAGCCTTTCGACATCGACGTCGCGTCGGGCGCCTATTGGCTAGTGGCCAGAAGGCTGACTGACCTTTCCGAGCCAGCCAGGGCTTTTGCCGAGTGGGTCCGGGCGGAATTCGCCGAAAGCCGGCGTTTTCTCGCCAAGGTTTAAGCCGCCTCTTCCGCCCGCTTCTTTTCGATCTGGCCGATCGCGTCGACCACTGCGTCGAAGGTCAGCATGGTCGAGGCGTGGCGCGCCTTATAGTCGCGCACCGGCTCCAGGTATTTCAGGTCGGCGAAGCGGCCTTCGGGCGGCGGGCCATTTTCCTTCAGCATCTTCAGCATCGTCTCGCGCACGCTGCGCAATTCTTCGGCGCTGGCGCCGACGACGTGCTGCGCCATGATCGACGACGACGCCTGGCCAAGCGCACAGGCCTTCACGTCATGCGCGAAATCGCTGACGACGCCATCATCCATCTTCAGATCGACGGTCACCGTCGAGCCGCACAGCTTGGAATGTGCTCGTGCGGTTGCGTCGGGCCGGTCGAGCCGGCCGATCCGTGCGATGTTTCCGGCAAAACCCAGAATTTTCGCATTGTAGACATCGTCGATCATATTTTTCCAATCCGTCGCCGCCCAGCGAACAGCGATTGCCGCTCTGGTGTCTTCCTTTCGCTCGGCACGAACATATATAATGGCGGTAGTCGGGTATCGACAAGGCGACCACAAACCTCGTTATGCCCAATTCTGTTCACGCCACTTACGGGCTGGAAACCGGGCGAGTTTCTGACACCCGAAAGGTCGTGGTCCGTTCAACTCGTTCCTCCTGAGAGAGGAACTACGGGAGACGCCTTTATGGACGCCGTTATCAAGAAACTCATGCCGCAGTCGGCCTATATGGAAAAGCCGGTCACCGACCGGCCAAGCGAGGCCGAAGTCGAAGCCGCGGTGCGCACCTTGCTGCGCTGGACCGGCGACAACCCTGACCGCGAGGGTCTGATCGACACACCGAAGCGCGTCACCAAGGCGTTCCGCGAAATGTTCAACGGTTATGATATGTGCCCAGCCGAGGAACTTGGCCGCACCTTCGAGGAAGTCGCCGGCTATGACGACCTCGTGATCGTCAAGGACATCACGTTCCACTCGCATTGCGAGCACCACATGGTGCCGATCATCGGCAAGGCGCATGTCGGCTATCTGCCGGACGGCAAGGTCGTCGGCCTGTCCAAGATCGCCCGCGTCGTCGACATCTTCGCCCACCGCCTGCAGACCCAGGAAGCGATGACGGCGCAGATTGCCGGGGTCATCCAGGACGTGCTCAATCCGCGCGGCGTCGCCGTCATGCTCGAGGCCGAGCATATGTGCATGGCCATGCGCGGTATTCGCAAGCAGGGCTCCACCACGCTGACCTCGACGTTCACCGGCGTCTTCAAGGATACACCCGAAGAGCAGGTCCGCTTCGTCACCATGGTGCGCGGCGGCGGAACTGATCAGACCCGCCCCACCTTAGTTAAATAAGGACCGGCGAATGTCGGCATTGGAGTTCCCGAAAGCTCCCTCAGACAAGAAGGCGCTTGAGGAAGGCACGGTCCTTTCGCCGCGCTTCGATGCTGGCGGCCTCGTTACCGCCGTCGTCAGCGATGCCGAAGACGGCATGCTGCTGATGGTCGCGCACATGAATGCCGAGGCGCTGGCGCTGACGCTCGAGACCGGCATCGCGCACTACTGGTCGCGTTCGCGCAACGCGCTGTGGAAGAAGGGCGAAACCTCGGGCAATGTCCAGCAGGTTGTCGAGATGCTCACGGATTGTGACCAGGACGCGATATGGTTGCGCGTCAAAGTGCTGGGTCACCAAGCAACTTGTCACACCGGCCGACGTTCATGCTTTTATCGGACGGTGGGGCTGAGCGATGGCAAAGGGACGCTTGCCAGCGACGGCAGCAACCCGCTGTTCGATGCGGAAAAAACGTATCGAAAGCCCAATACACCATCAATATGAACCATTCGCAGCACTTCAGCCACGTATATTCATGATTTCGATACGGCCCGCCTATAGGATGACCGTGGGACAAGGGAGATTGTGATGCTCGACTGGGCGTCATTGCGCAACAGACCTGACGTTCGGGAGGCCAATGGCCTCTCCTCGGCCGCGGGCGCATCCGAAACCAAATCTCCGGGCAAAACAGGGATTTCGCTGGCATTGGGCGGCGGCTGTGCGCGCGGCTGGGCGCATATCGGCGTGCTGCGCGCGCTTGACGAAGCCGGCATCGAAGTGTCGATGATCGCCGGCACCTCGATCGGCGCGCTGGTCGGCGGCTGCTATGTTGCCGGCAAGCTTGACGAGCTGGAAGAATTCGCGCGCAGCCTGACCAGGCGGCGCATTTTTGGCCTTCTCGACCTCAATCTACGCGGCAGCGGCCTGTTCGGTGGCATGAAGCTCGATGCGCGGCTGCGCGAGCACATAGCCGGCATCCGCTTCGAGGACCTGCCAAAACCGTTCGTCTGCGTCGCTTCCGAAATCCGTACCGGCCATGAAATCTGGCTGTCGAGCGGCTCGTTGAGTACCGCCATGCGCGCCTCCTACGCGCTGCCCGGCGTGTTCGAGCCGGTCGCCTGCAATGGGCGCGTGCTGGTTGATGGCGCACTGGTCAATCCGGTGCCGGTCTCGGTCTGCCGCGCCTACGAGCAGCCGCTCGTGGTTGCGGTGAACCTTCACTACGATCTGTTCGGCCGCGCCGCTGTGATCAAGCACAATGCCGGCGAGTTGGTCGTCGAGAAAGACGCGCCGAGGGCCGGCCACGCCGATCCCGAACGTCAGTCGCGCGAGACACGGCTAGGCATCACCGGCGTGATGGTCGAAGCCTTCAACATCATCCAGGACCGCATCTCGCGCGCCAGACTGGCCGGCGATCCGCCGGACATATCGCTGCAGCCGAAGCTCAGCCATATTGGCCTGACCGAATTCCACCGCGCCGACGAAGCGATTCGTATCGGCTACCAGGCAACGATGGCGCAGATCGGCGACCTGACCCGGCTGCAGACCGTCCTCGCTTAGGCAGGGCGGCAGCGAGCTCTCAGGCAAGCGCCGCGTCGACGATACGAAACTGCACCGTGCGGTTGCCGTTCCAGTGGTTGCCCGACAGCGAACCGGCGACATGCACCGGCTTACCCCTGTTCTTGAACAGGAATTCGCCAAGAGCCGTGTCGACGGCGCGAAAGGCGATCGCCTGGATGCGGCCGCCGCTTTCCGACTGCAGGTCGGCGCGGATGTGGTTGCTGCCGACCGCCCGCGCATCGACAAGCCGGTGGCGCGGCAGCGCGAACACCGGCGCAACATGCCCGGCGCCGAACGGCCCTGCCCTCTCAAGCGCGTCGAGCAGCGCAAGCGTGGCGCCCTCGGCGGCAAGCGCGCCGTCGATCGCCAGGCTCTCCTCGCCTTGCAGGCGGAACACGTCCACCGCCGCGCGCTCTTCGAAGAAAGCCCTGAGTTCGCCGAGCTTCGCCCGCTCGACAGTGATGCCGGCCGCCATTCCGTGGCCGCCGCCCTTGACGATAAGTCCGGCATCGGCAGCCTCGCGCACCAGCCGGCCGAGGTCGAAGCCAGACACTGAACGGCCTGAACCGGTACCGACACCATTGGCGTTGAAGGCGATGGCAAACGCGGGCCGGCGCGCATGGTCCTTGAGCCGCGAGGCAAGCAGGCCGACAATGCCCGGGTGCCAGTCGCTGCTGGCTGTGACCACGATGGCCGGACCATTGCCGCCGGCAAGCTCGGCGTCGGCCTCTGAGCGCGCCGCGGCCAGCATCTCCTGCTCCATCGACTGCCGCTCCTGGTTGAGCCGATCCAGCGTCTCGGCGATGGTGCGGGCTTCGACCGGGTCGTCGGTTGCAAGCAGGCGGCTGCCAAGCGCTGCGTCGCCGATGCGCCCGCCGGCGTTGATGCGCGGACCGATCAGAAAGGCCAGATGGAACGTGCTGATCGGCTCGCCTATACGCGAGACCCGCGCCAGTGCCGCCAGCCCTTCGTTTCTCTGCTGCCGCGCCACCTGCAGCCCCTTGACCACGAAGGCGCGGTTGATGCCGGTGAGCGGCACCACGTCGCAGACGGTGCCAAGCGCCACCAGGTCGAGCAGGCCAAGCAGGTCCGGCGGTGCGGCATCCGGCAGGCGGCTGCGCAGGATCTTCGCGGTCTGCACCAGGCAAAGGAAGACGACACCGGCCGCACAAAGATGGCCTTGTCCGGAAAGGTCGTCCTCGCGATTGGGGTTGACGACCGCAGCCGCCGCCGGCAACGGCGCGCCGACCTGATGGTGATCGAGCACCACGACGTCGGCGCCGACGGCCTTCGCCGCGTCGATGGAAGCAGCACTATTGGTGCCGCAATCGACGGTGACGATCAGCGTCGCGCCGCGCGAAACGAGTTCGCGCATCGCTTCCGGATTGGGGCCGTAACCCTCGAAGATGCGGTCCGGTATGTAGATCTCCGACGGCACCGAGAAATGTGCGAGAAAGCGCTTGAGCAGCGCCGATGAGGCGGCGCCGTCGACATCGTAGTCGCCAAAGATCGCCACCTTTTCCCTGGCCATCACCGCCTGGGCGATGCGAGAGGCGGCCTTGTCCATGTCGGTCAGCGATGCCGGGTCGGGCAGCAGGTTGCGGATGGTCGGATCCAGAAACCGCTCGGTCTGCTCGGCGGTGACGCCACGCCCGGCCAGCACGCGTGCCACGATGTCAGGCACGCCATACCCTTGCGCGATGGCGAGCGCGGCCATGTCCTGACGCTCGGTCAGCCGGTGTTCCCAGGAAACGCCGGTGGCCGACTGCCTGACTTCGAGGAAAAAGCGTCTTTCCCCCGTCACGTGACGCGCCGTCTGCAATTTGTCATTGCGCACAGTATGCAACGGCTAACTGAGTCGAAATCAAAACTTTTCCAGATCCTGGTGCCTGGCCTTGATTTCGCGCACGGTCCGCGATGACGATCGCAGGACGATCGTGTGCGTGGTGATGAAATTGCGGCCGAACTTGACGCCGGCCAGCATATTGCCGTCGGTGACGCCGGTCGCGGCAAACAGCACGTCGCCGCGTGCCATGTCTTGCGTGTAGTAGATCCGTTTCGGGTCGGAGACCCCCATCTTGGCCGCGCGCGCCAGCTTTTCCGGCGTATCGAGGATCAGCCTGCCCTGCATCTGGCCGCCGGTGCAGCGCAACGCGGCAGCCGCGAGCACGCCCTCCGGCGCGCCGCCGGTGCCGAGATAAATGTCGATGCCGGTCTCGTCCGGGTCGGTGGTATGGATGACCCCGGCGACATCACCGTCGCCGATCAGCCGGATCGCGGCGCCTGTCGCCCGCACGGCTTCGATCAAGGCGCCATGGCGCGGCCGGTCGAGGATGCAGGCGGTGATCTCCGCCACCGGCACGCCCTTGGCCCTGGCCAGGCTGGCGATGTTTTCGGCCGGCGAGGCATCGATGTCGATGATGCCGTCGGCATAGCCTGGGCCGATCGCGATCTTGTCCATATAGACGTCGGGCGCGAACAGAAGGCTGCCTTTTTCGGCAATGGCGATAACAGCCAATGCATTGGGCAGGTTCTTGGCGCAGATCGTCGTGCCTTCGAGCGGATCGAGCGCGATGTCGACAGCCGGGCCTTTGCCGGTACCGACCTCCTCGCCGATATAGAGCATCGGCGCCTCGTCGCGCTCGCCTTCGCCGATCACCACCGTGCCGTTGATGGCGAGACGGTTAAGCTCCTGCCGCATGGCGTCGACCGCGACCTGGTCGGCCGCCTTCTCGTCGCCGCGCCCGCGCAATCTGGCGGCCGCGACCGCGGCGCGTTCGGTGACGCGCACCAATTCCATGGTCAGTATCCGGTCGAGGCCGGCGACAATGTTCTGGGCCACATTCATCGATGGACAATCCTCGTTGGCACTTTGTTTTTATTATGCATGTCGTTGTCCCAAAACCGCTGCACACTTTTGGGCGACATGCATTAGCCTCCCGCCAGAGACGCGCTTCTTGTGTCAAAGCCCCGTGACAACAGCAAGACCTGCGCTGGACCTTTTTGAAAGCGCAGCAATATCAATCGATTAAACGCAAAATGTGAGACTGCTATCCGGCCCGCTCGATGCGGATGACTTGCGGCTTGTCGGTCAGAAGGCTGTCCCTGGTGATGCCGTCGACGGCCTTGCGCACCGCCGCCTCGGTCGTCTCGTGGGTCACCAGGATGACCGTCTTCTGTGCCTCGGTTTCCGGCCCGGCGGCATGCTGGACGATCGATTCCAGCGAAATGTCGTTGTCGGCCATGCGCTTGGCTATTGCCGCGAAGACGCCGAGGCGGTCGTGCACGGTCAGCCGGATGAAATAGCCGCCGGCATGGCTGCGCATCTGCGCTTTCTTGTAAGGCTTCAATTCCTTCGCCGGCCGGCCGAAGACCGGACCATGCTGGAAGCCAGGCCGGCTCTTGGCGATGTCGGCAATGTCGCCGATCACCGCCGACGCGGTGGCGTTGCCGCCGGCGCCAGGGCCGGAAAGCAGCAATTCGCCGAGGATGTCGGTTTCGATCGCCACTGCATTGGTGACGCCGTGCACCTGCGCGATGACCGAGGCCGTCGGCACCATGGTCGGGTGCACGCGCTGCTCGATGCCGCTTTCGGTGCGTTGGGCGACGCCAAGCAGCTTGATCCGGTAGCCGAGATCGCCGGCCGCGCGGATGTCGGCCTGGCTGATGTTGGAGATGCCTTCCATGTAGATATCGTTGGCGGCGATCTTCGTGCCGAAGGCAAGGCTGGTCAGGATCGACAGCTTGTGCGCGGTGTCGTGGCCCTCGATGTCGAAGGTCGGGTCGGCTTCGGCATAGCCCAGCCGTTGCGCATCCTTCAGGCAGGCATCGAAAGACAGGCCCTCGGCTTCCATGCGCGTCAGAATGTAGTTGCAGGTGCCGTTGAGGATGCCGAAGACGCGGGTCACCGAATTGCCGGCCATCGCCTCGCGCATCGTCTTGATGACCGGAATGCCGCCGGCCACCGCCGCCTCGTAATTGAGCAGCACGCCTTTCCTCTCGGCGATCTCGGCCAATGCCACCCCGTGCTTGGCAAGCAACGCCTTGTTTGCGGTGACGACATGTCGGCCGGCCTCGAGCGCCGCTTTGACAGACGAGCGTGATGGGCCTTCGTCGCCGCCGATCAGCTCGACGAACACGTCGATCTCGGCGGTCTGCGCCATCTTGACGGCGTCGTCGAACCACTGTGCTGTGCCAAGATCAACGCCGCGGTCGCGTTTGGGATCGCGGGCCGAAACCGCCGACACGACGATGTCGCGCCCGCACTGCCGCGTCAGTTCGGCCGCCTTGTCGCGTAGCACGCGGGCCACCGACGCACCGACGGTGCCGAGCCCGGCAATTCCAACACGCAACGCTTCAGCCATGTCCGGCGACGCCCCATTCAGTCGGTTGATGTGTAGAAAATCAGCGATGCGCGGCGAGCGGCACGACGTTATTCGGCTGCTTGGCGCTGGATGCGAGGAAGCGCTTGATATTGCGCGCCGCTTGCCGGATCCGGTGCTCGTTTTCGACCAGCGCGATGCGCACGTGATCGTCGCCATGCTCGCCGAAGCCGACGCCCGGCGCCACCGCGACGTCGGCGTGCTCGATCAGGAGCTTGGAGAATTCAAGCGAGCCCAGGTGCTTGAACGGCTCCGGGATCGGCGCCCAGGCGAACATCGAAGCCGCCGGTGCGGGAATGGTCCAGCCGGCGCGGCTGAAAGCGTCGACCATGACATCGCGGCGTTTGCGGTAGACGTCGCGCACTTCGGCGATGTCGGCGCCGTCGCCGTTGAGTGCATGCGCCGCCGCCACCTGGATTGGCGTGAAGGCGCCGTAGTCGAGATAGGATTTCACTCGCGTCAGCGCCGAGATCAGCCGTTCATTGCCGACCGCAAAACCCATGCGCCAGCCCGGCATCGAAAAGGTCTTCGACATCGAGGTGAACTCGACGGCGACGTCTATGGCGCCCGGCACCTGCAGCACCGAAGGCGGCGGATTGCCGTCGAAATAGATCTCCGAATAGGCAAGATCCGACAGGATGATGATGTCGTTCTTCCTGGCGAAGGCCACCACCTCCTTGTAGAAATCGAGCGAAGCGACCAGTGCCGTCGGGTTGGATGGATAATTGAGGATCAGTGCCAGCGGCTTTGGAATCGAATGGCGGATGCCGCGCTCCAACGCCGGGATGAAGCCGTCGTCCGGCTCGACCTGCAGCGAGCGGATGACGCCGCCCGACATGATGAAACCGAACGCATGGATCGGATAGGTCGGGTTGGGGCACAGGATCACATCGCCGGGGGCGGTGATCGCCTGCGCCATATTGGCAAAGCCCTCCTTCGAGCCGAGCGTCGCCACCACCTGGCTGTCCGGGTCGAGCTTCACACCGAAGCGGCGGGCATAGTAGTTGGCCTGGGCACGACGCAGGCCCGGAATGCCGCGCGACGACGAATAGCGGTGCGTGCGCGGATCGCGTACCACCTCGCAGAGTTTGTCGACGATGGCCTTGGGCGTCGGCAGGTCCGGATTGCCCATGCCAAGGTCGATGATGTCGGCGCCGCGCGAACGGGCGCTGGCCTTCAGCCGGTTGACCTGTTCGAAGACATAGGGCGGAAGCCGGCGGACCTTGTGAAATTCTTCCATGGCAGTTCCAGACAGTGAGGTTGCGGTCGCGCGTATAAGCTTATTTGCAACTAGGGTCGAGAGCGGGGTCGCATTTGCCTTCGATCTGCTTCAGCGCCTCGGCGCCGTGTTTTTTTGCCAGCTGGTCCAGCGCTGCCTGGTCCGCAACCTTGACGCCGCCGCCCTTGGCGGCCTGGCTCTGCTCCTCGGCCTTCAGTTGGGCGAGCTTGGCGTTCTTTTCCTCGTCGGTGAATTGCTCGGCCGCCACCTGCGGCCGGATGTTCAGGTTCGGATAGGAACCGGTGTCCTTCGCGCCGACAAGGCCGGTGGCGGGCGCTGCACCTTCTATGTTGCTGCTCGTGCAACCGGCCATCGCCAACAGGACGAGCGCCATGCGGCAAAAACGACCAGTGCCGGAAAAAACGTTCTTGCCAATATTAATCGTCATATTGTTTTCCTGGCGGCCGGGTTAGAGCACATTGGACCCTGTTCGATATCCCATGGTAATATGTCAACAAAACGCTTCGGGAGGAACCCCGCGAACCATGTCCAAAACACCCGATTCGGGCAAAGCGGAAGATGACCAACCTTCGACCGTCGAGCAATATCTGGTGAAGGACCCGGAACGCTTCGCTCTGAACATGGCCCGCATGATCGAGCAGGCCGGCAAGGCCGCCTCGGCATGGGCCGAGCCGCGGGAAAAGGGCGAGGTGCGCGATCAGGTCGCCGAGCCGGTCGTCGACATGGTGAAGACGTTCTCCAAGCTCACCGAGTACTGGCTCTCCGACCCGCAGCGCGCGCTGGAGGCGCAAACGCGGCTGTTTTCCGGCTACATGACCGTCTGGGCCAACGCCGTCCAGCGCATCGGCACCGGCGCCGAGGACGCCGAGGATGCGGTCAAGCCCGAGCGCGGCGACACGCGTTTCCAGGACCCGGAATGGGGCCGCAACGCCTTCTTCGATTTCCTCAAACAGGCGTATCTGGTCACCTCGCGCTGGGCGGCCGAACTGGTCGAGCACGCCGACGGCCTGGACGAGCACACCCGCCACAAGGCCGGCTTTTATGTCAAGCAGGTGTCCAATGCCATCTCGCCGTCGAATTTCATCCTGACCAATCCGGAATTGTTTCGCGAGACTGTCGCCTCCAACGGCGAAAACCTGGTGCGCGGCATGAAGATGCTGGCCGAGGACATTGCCGCCGGCAAGGGCGACCTGAAGCTGCGGCAGGCCGATTATTCACCCTTCGAGATCGGCAAGAATCTCGCCACCACGCCCGGCAAGGTGGTCGGCCGCAGCGACGTCGCCGAAATCCTGCAATACGAGCCGGCGACCGAGACCGTGCTCAAGCGGCCGCTGCTGATCTGCCCGCCATGGATCAACAAATACTACATCCTCGACCTCAACCCGCAAAAATCCTTCATTCGCTGGGCGGTCGAGCAAGGCCACACCGTCTTCGTCATCTCCTGGATCAACCCGGATGAGCGGCACGGCGCCAAGAGCTGGGAGGCCTATATCAGGGAGGGCCTGCAATACGGCCTCGACACGATCGAGAAGGCCACCGGCGAAAGGCAAGTCAACGCCATCGGCTATTGCGTCGGCGGCACGCTGTTGGCGGCAGCGCTGGCCTTGATGGCGCAGGAAGGCGACCACCGCATCAAATCGGCGACCTTCTTCACCACCCAGGTCGATTTCACCTATGCCGGCGATCTAAAAGTGTTCGTCGACGAGGAACAGGTCGCGGCCGTCGAAAAGGCGATGAACGAAAAAGGCTATCTCGACGGCACCAAGATGGCGACTGCATTCAACATGCTGCGCTCGGGCGACCTGATCTGGCCCTATGTCGTCAACAACTACATGCGTGGCAAGGATCCCCTGCCCTTCGACCTGCTCTACTGGAATGCCGATTCGACCCGCATGGGCGCTGCCAACCATTCTTTCTATTTGCGCAATTGCTATCTCGAGAACAGGCTTTCGCAAGGCATGATGGAACTGGCGGGCCGCACGGTTTCGCTGAAGGACGTTACCATGCCGGTCTACAACCTCGCCTCTAAGGAGGACCATATCGCGCCGGCGCTGTCGGTATTCCTCGGCTCGAAATATTTCGGCGGCGAGGTCGATTACGTCATGGCCGGCTCCGGCCACATCGCCGGGGTCGTCAATCCGCCGGCGGCGCAGAAATATCACTACTGGACCGGCGGCAGGCCGGCCGGCGACTTCGACCAGTGGCTCGCCGGGGCCACCGACCATCCCGGTTCCTGGTGGCCGCACTGGCAACGCTGGATCGAAGCCAAGGACAATACCCGCGTACCGTCCCGCAAACCGGGCGAGCATATGCAAGTTCTAGGCGAAGCCCCCGGCACCTATGTCAAGGTGCGCGTGTAACCATCTGTAATGTGTGGTGAGTTGACGCGCCGCCAAAAGCGGGCGAAATGGTGCCGTCAACCCTGAGCAGCCTTGATTCATCCTCTAGCCGCCAAATTACTTTGAGGCTTGCAGATTTGACACAGGTCTCGTTTCCGGTTCGGGGAACAAGGGTCATTTCGACGAGACGTTTCGACGCCGCGCCAATGACGAACCGGTCGGATATCGAGGGGGAATTTTGTTTTGAGATCAGCAGGATCGCGCCTCGCGAAGGGAGAAAGCCGCGCCATTGTGGCGGCGCTTTTCTCGGTGCTCCTGGCGTCCTGCACCTCGGCCGGCGACCCGACCATGTCGGTCGGCATGCCAGGCTATAATACCTCGGCTACCGAAATCAGCACGGCCGCCGGTGCGCCCCAGGCCAGCACGGCCGCATCATCGTCGCAGATGACGACCGCACAAATGACGATGAATGCCGACGGTGACGCCAACCTTCCCGAGCAGGTGGCCTATGTGCCAGTGGCCAAGCCAGGGGCCAGGCCCGATGCCGGCTTCCCGATCGCCGTTCCCACGGCAGCCGGGACGATCGCGGGACACACGCCGCAGCCGCTGCAACCAAACGCCCAGACGGCCGATCAGGCCGTGGCGCAGAACAGTGCTGATGCATCGAAGCCCGACGCCAAGGCCGCAGCGCCGGCGATGAACAACCCGGTTTATGTGACCGCCGGCGAGATGCCGCAGCCACAGGCCTACGCACCGAAGAAAAACTTCCTGGCCTCGCTGTTCAGCGCCACGCCTGCTTCAGCGGCACCTTCTTCGCCGGCCAACAGCAGATCGGGCGGGCAGCCAACGGTCATGCAGGCCAAGGCGACGCCTGCGGCAAAACCCACCATCACCCTGGCTTCGGCCGATCCGGCTGAAAAGCCGGTGCAGCTGGTGTCGACGGGCGATACCAGCCACTTCACGGCCGATGCGCTGCCCGGCGTGCGCCAGACGGCGCTGTTCGAGATCAAGCGCAAATCCGGCCTCGACGATGAGAGTGACGTCGATCTCAACGAAGACGAAGGTTCGGGTGGCGCCTACCAGGTCGCCTCCGCCGCCGGCCTTGCCCGGCTGGCGCCCAACGGCCTCCTGAAACAGAACGAAAGCGTCGATGTCGCCTGCTTGAAGCCGTCGCTGGTTCGCGTGCTGAAGACGATCGAAGGCCACTACGGCCGCAAGATGACGGTCACCTCCGGCTATCGCGATCCGGCCCGCAACCGCCGCGCCAACGGCGCAAAGAATTCGCTGCACATGTACTGCGCCGCCGCCGATATCCAGGTTCCTGGCGTCTCGAAATGGGAACTGGCGAGCTACATCCGCACCATGCCGGGCCGCGGTGGCGTCGGCACCTACTGCCACACCGAATCCGTTCACGTCGATGTCGGCCCCGAGCGCGACTGGAACTGGCGCTGCCGCAGGCGCGGCTAGGGCGAGGATCTTCCGTCACCGCAAAGGCCCTTCGGCGGCGTTGCATCATGCCGCAAAAACCAGCTTGGCTGTCGGAAAGACGCGGTTTGGAGCCAAAGGAAAAAAGTTGTCGCAGCCGGCGGCAGACGGGTTGCCGGTTTGTCGCGACGCAACTATAAGCGCTCACATCTGAGCGCGCCCATCGTCTAGCGGTCAGGACACCGCCCTTTCACGGCGGTAACAGGGGTTCGATTCCCCTTGGGCGTACCAGCATTTCAACTTGGCATTATGTCTATCGCCAGCGTGATGCTGCGCAAGCTTTGCTGGACCCGCCACTCTGATAGGGATGTCGGCAAGAAGAGGCGAAGACGACTGAGGACTACGTCGAAGGCTGTCTACGCCCGTAGTCCCCTCGCCTCGCCGCCGCGCTTGCGCGGCACCATCATGTCCCTGGCCAGGAGGCCGCTCACCCGGCAAAAGGCCATGAAGGCCCGCCATGCGTCTTCGGTCTCGACGATGTCCACCGTGGCGCCAAAACAGGCATTGAACGCGGCCTGGTAGGTTGGTCCCTTCCGGCGAACCGGCCACGTTTGCAGGAAATCGAGCGCCTGCTCGACACTGTAGATTTCCTCGACCGGCTGGCCGGGCACAGGCGCGATCCGCACCGGCACCTCGAATTGCAGTCTGTCCATTTGATCTCTCCCGAACCGACCCCGCAGCAGCGGCGTTCGTCGCAAAAAGTTGCCGTGGCGGCTAACGCTTGGGCCGACTTCTCGCCTAGAAATGTGTCGTCACTGCGGTAGCCAGATGAACCCGGCGGAAGCATGAGCCGCTGCAGGCAAGGAGAATGCTCCCAGGCATGAATATCGCCGGTCTTCGGCCGTCGCCGGCAGTTCGTCCTTGAACCTTGCGCTTTCCGGTGCCAAATCTGGGGGGATTTCTCTCGCGGGCTCATCCAGGCCTCGCATCCCTGCAAGACGGACAAAAATGGTCACCTATCTCGACGCCGCCACGGCACCGCTCAGAAACACCGGCCAGATCCGTCTTTACGACGAGGAAGGTTTTGTCGGCATGCGCAAGGCTTGCGATCTCACCGCGCGCTGCCTCGACGAACTGGTACCGATTGTGGCGCCCGGCGTCACCACCGAAGCGATTGATCGCTTCGTCTTCGAGTTCGGGATGGATCATGGCGCGCTTCCGGCGACGCTCAACTACCGTGGCTACACGAAATCATCCTGCACCTCGATCAACCACGTCGTCTGTCACGGCATACCCGACAGCAAGCCGTTGAAGGATGGCGACATCGTCAATATCGACGTCACCTATATCCTCGACGGCTGGCATGGCGACTCCTCGCGCATGTATCCGGTGGGCACGATCAAGCGTGCCGCGGAGCGGCTGCTCGAAGTCACGTATGAGTGCCTGATGCGCGGCATCGCGGCAATCAAGCCGGGCGCCCGAACCGGCGCCATCGGCGCCGCCATCCAGACCTATGCCGAAGCCGAGCGTTGCTCGGTGGTGCGCGATTTCTGCGGCCACGGGGTTGGCCGGCTGTTTCACGACGCGCCGAATATCCTGCATTACGGCAGCGCCAGCGAAGGCGTCGAGATGCGGCCGGGCATGATCTTCACCGTCGAGCCGATGATCAATCTCGGCCGGCCGCATGTGAAAGTGCTGTCGGACGGCTGGACCGCGGTGACGCGCGACCGTTCGCTGTCGGCGCAGTACGAGCACACGATCGGCGTCACCGAGACCGGCTGCGAGATCTTCACGCTGTCGCCAAAAAACCTCGACCGCCCCGGCCTGCGGGCCTAGTGTCTGGCAGATCGGGCGTTACCTTGCCCGGCAAATGCTGGGTGGGGCAGCCATGAACGGTGACGACGACGAGCGGGCCTTCTTTCCCGAAAGGCCAGTGCGATCGCCCGCGAAGGCGGTGGCCGCCGACAAGCCGCATTATCTCGGCCATCGCGACCGCCTGCGCGAGCGCTTCGCCGCCGGTACCAACACCCTCCCCGACTACGAACTGCTCGAGCTTTTGTTGTTTCGGCTGATCCCGCGCGCCGACACCAAGCCTGTCGCCAAGGCATTGCTGGCACGCTTCGGTACATTGGCCGAGGTCCTCGGTGCGCCCGTCGAGCGCCTGCAGGAGGTGAAGGGCATCGGCCCGGCGGTGGCGCTCGACCTCAAGGTGGTTGCGGCAACGGCGCAGCGCATGGCGCGCGGCGAGATCGCCGGCCGCGAGCTGTTGTCGACCTGGACGCAGGTTCTCGAATACTGCCGGTCGGTGATGGCTTTCGAGGAGCGCGAGCAATTCCGCATCCTGTTCCTCGACAAGAAAAACGCGCTGATCGCCGACGAAGTCCAGCAGGTCGGCACCGTCGACCACACACCGGTCTATCCGCGCGAGGTGGTCAGGCGCGCCTTGGAGCTCTCCGCCACGGCGATCATTCTGGCGCATAACCATCCGTCGGGAGACCCGACGCCGTCGCGCGCCGACATCGAGATGACCAAGCTGATCATAGAGACGGCCAAACCGCTTGGCATTGCCGTTCACGACCACATCATCATCGGCAGGAAAGGCCACTCCAGCATGAAGGGCCTGCTGCTGATCTGAGGTTTGGCGTTGTTTTCTGCTTTGTCCGCTGTGCGCCTATGGACCGCAACGTCAAGGCGGTCGGCTCGATAAAACTCTGGCGCCGAGGCTCAGCTGGCCGTGCGCAGGCGCCGCGATCGGACAAAGGTCTTAAGTCCCTCGGAGTCGAACGCGTGGCCGAAGGCATAACCCTGCAATATGTCGCAGCCCAGGCCCTTGAGTAGCCGTGCATGCTGCATCGTCTCAACGCCTTCCGCCACGACCTCGATACCCAGCGACTTGCCGATTTCAATGATCGACGAGACAACCTGCCTTCTCTGCGGAGATTTGACGATTGGGGTGACCAGCTGCCGATCAATCTTCAGCCGGCGCGGCTGCAACTTCAGCAAACTGACCATCGAAGCGTAGCCGGTACCAAAATCGTCTATTTCGACGTCAATCCCCAGCTCTTTTATCTGCTCGATATTCCAGGTGACAAGGTCGTCGTTCTCGTCCAGGAAAATCGACTCAACAAGCTCGAACGAAACTGTTCCTTTCTTGATATTTTGTTCTCGCAGGCTCTTGATGAGCTCCTCGTCTTGAAGGCGCCTGGCCGAGACATTGACCGACACCCGCGGAATGTGAAGTTTTGCAGCGGACCACTCTTCGAAATCCGAAAGCGATTGTTTCAATATGGCTTGGTCGATGATCGAGACGACGTTCAGTTCTTCTGCAATCCTCAGGAAGATGTCGGGCGCCAAAATACCCTTTATTGGATGTTTCCACCTCGCCAGCGCCTCAACCCCAACGATTTCGAGCGTCTTTGCGTCAAATTGGGGCTGGTAGAAGGGGATGAACTCGTTGCGCTCGAGGCCGCCGAGAATTTCGTCGGCAATCCGCTTAGTATCGACGATTTCGCTTTGCATCGCGTCGGTGAAGAATTCGTATCGATTGCGGCCCCGCCCCTTTGCTCGGTAAAGCGCGATATCGGCGTTCACCAGCAGGTGTTTGGCTTCGACATCTTTTGCGTTATCGACAGCGATTCCCACGCTGACACCAAAACGGCATCGATGACCCTGATAGTAGACGGGTTCGCGCATCTGGCTGATGATGCGGTCGGCGAGCAGCGCCAGTTGCTTGGTATCGTCGCGCACCACGCACAGAACGATGAATTCGTCTCCCCCGATACGGGCGACGAATCCCTCGTCGCCGACCTTCGACCTGAGCACGGTTGACGCGTGAACCAACATCGCGTCACCGGCGGCGTGGCCCAGCGTATCGTTGATGTGCTTGAACCGATCCAGATCTATGTGAAGCAGTGCCGCGTGCCCGCCTGAGCGCCTGGCGTTTGCCGCGTAATGTTCCAGTACCTGGTCGAGGTAACGCCGGTTGGGCAAGCCGGTCAGCGAATCATGAAGCGCGATGTGCTCTATGCGCGCTTTGGCCGACTCGAGTTCTGCATTTTTCGACTCGGACAGCTGTTTTGCACGAACCAGATCCTTGTTCAGCAGGACGTCCGCAGTCACGTCCCATTCCGCGCCGATCATTTTTGGGGTGTCGTTTGCGACCCGGTAAAGGATCGCCTTGGACCGGACATGACGGATCTCGCCATCCTGACGCACAATTCGGTACTCCGACAAATATGGTCGTCCGCTGGCCACCGCCCTGTCGAAGTCCGCGTTGGCGCCAGCCAAATCATCTGGGTGGATTGCTCCCGCCCAGTCTGGGTAGCCCCGGTGCTCGCCGGCTGGTTTGCCATATATTTCGTTGACGCGATCATCCCACGTAAGCTCGTTGGTCGCGAGATCGTGTTCCCAAACCCCAATAGCCGAAGCTTCCAGAGCGAGTTCCAAGCGTCGTGACAATCGACGCAATTCCGCATAATTGCGCTGTCTTTCGCCAATCAGGCGGCCTGTGACCAGGAAAGGGAACACAACCAAGGCTCCGGCCGTCGCCATGATCGCGCGCAACAACCATGCGTTGCTTGGCGTCGAAGGCCAGCCGTTTTTGGGAATGGCCGCGAGCTGCCACGAGCCGGAAGGAAGCAAAACGTCAGCCGTCACCGGATCGCTTTTGCTGATCTCCTCATTGCCGTAGAATTGACCACCTCGGTGACCGAGGGCGTCCCTGCCGATCAGCGCTACGTCGATCCCGAGATCGTCGTCAAGCAGGCCGCTCGCTTTGTAAAGGCGCTGCACGTCGACAACGGCGGAAATGATACCCCAGAACCTTTCCGTATTGCCAGCGCTCGGCACGAAGACCGGAAAGCGGCCGATGAAGCCTTGTCCTCCCTGTTTCAGGTCGACGGGACCGGCAAGCACCAGCTTGCGTTCGTCTCGCGCCCTTAGCGCAGCCGCACGCTGCCGCTCGTTCTTGCGGTAGTCCAGACCCATCGCCTGCTCGTTACCCTCCATCGGATACATCAGGGAAACGACCAGATCGGGCGCGCCGGCAATATCGTTCAATTGCGAGTCGGCGCCAAATAGATTGCTCGCGAGCGAGGCGAAGCGTTGCTGTCCCATATAGGGCTCGGTCACGACCGCGGCGACCAGTCCACGCACGAGCTGGAGGTTTCCATTGATATTGCCTTCGAGCTTGGCGCGGATGAGATTGACCTTGGTCAGCACGTCCGCACGGACGGCCTGGTCCGAGACGATTTTGTTCTGGTGCTCCGCGAACGCTGCGCTGACAAGGATGACGACAAACGCGATCGCCGCCGGAATATTTGCCGACGAAAAGACGGCCTCCTTGATGCCGTTGAACCTAGCGCGGAAAAAAGCCAATAGGCGATTCCTCAAGTGCCATTTTCAGGTTCTCGGGGTCGACCCGATGAGGAACATTAGCTTTCAATGTTTAATTTGACCTTCATACTCCTGAGAAATTTCATTTTCCGACGGCTGACGCCGGCTGCGATACCGACAGCGATGCTGAAGGCGGGCTGCACGATGCGGACCAATATGAAACGCCAGCTAGATCAGCCTTGCTCGGAAGATCGAGGCGCACGAGCGCCATTGCACATTTCGACGCTCCGACCCGAGTACTCTGGAGCGTTGACCTTGGACTAGTGCCCCTCAATCGCCTTGGGAGACACAAGGTATGGTATCTTGCCGACGCTGCGCTTCGTCGCGCCAATGGAATAGGCCATCGGTATCTTGGGAGAGTTCTCGGGTAGGCCGTACATATCCTTGCCGGCGCGCACGGCAAATGAAAAGTGCTGCCACGAAACCGTATCATGCTCATTGAGAAAATCGAGCGTCAGACCAGCTGAAATCAGCGCATTCACCACGTCACTGATCGGGTGGATCCATTCATAATAGCGAGGATGCTTCAAGATGCGATCATCGCCGGTGTAGGTCAGTTCCTCGTTCCAGGCGAGCGGCCGAGCTATCGGCGTTCGCCAGTCGTGCTTCAATTCCAGGGCCGCGGCCTTTCGATCGCACTGAAACATCAATGGATGGCCCTCGGCCATGTAGAGGCGGCCGCCGGGTCGCAGAAGATCGGCAACCACCCGCGCCCAACGGAACACGTCGTCCAGCCAGTTTACCGAGCCCCAAGTAACGTAAGCGATGTCAAAGGTCCGGCCGAGCGCTTCCACCGCCTCGAACAGTGGCGCTTCCACGAAGCGCACGTCGGTGCCTGCCTTCGCAGCAAAATCCCGCGCCGCCACGATCGCCGTCGGTGAAAAGTCGAGCCCGGTCACGCTGCCTGCGCCGAGATTCTTCAGGCTGATCGTGTCAAGACCGATGTGACACTGCAGGTGGACGATATCCTTGCCGGCGATATCGCCGAGCTCGCGTGTTTCCAGCTCATAGAGATTGGATCCGCCGGCCAGCACATTCTCGATGTGGTAGCTGCCCGTTGTGTCGGTCGAGTGCAGTTCGGCCCGATCATCCCAATTAAGGCGGTTCGCGCCCAGAAAGCGTTCCAAATTCCCCCCACCCCTGACTGACGCATGGTAAACAAGTCGTTAAAGCACCTTTGCAGCGAAAGTAGCGCGCGTCAATCCGGACCGGGCGGCAGTGCGCCGCCGCTCGCGAAAGCATCAGCCCCGGGAAGGCTTGCTGCTGATCAAAGGCTTCTGGCGCGATCGCCGCGCCCGGCGACAGGACCCCGCAGGCGCTCCCGGACTCCGCCGTCGTGGTCTGTATGTGGATTAGTCGGTTCCTCAGCCCGGCACAGCCACCATCGCGATATTTCTGGAGAGCTCGTTTGTGGGGGCAACTGCGTCTGCCGTGCCGCTCGTGAGTGCTCGGTAGAGTGCCACATAATCGCTGCACATGCGCTCGACCGTGAACCGCTTCTCGAACGTCTGCCGCACTCGTGCGCGATCGAGGCTGTCTATGCGCCGGAGCGCGCCCACGGCTTCCTCCACCGTATCCACGATCCATCCGGACACACCGTCATCGATGATCTCCGGGACGGCGCCACGCCGGAACGCAACCACCGGCGTACCGCAGGCCATTGCTTCGATCGTTACGAGCCCGAAGGGTTCCGGCCAGTCGATCGGAAACAAAAGCGCTATCGCATTGCCCAGAAAATCCGCCTTTTGCCGCTCATCGATCTCGCCAATGAACTCCACGTTCGAATGCCGCAGCACTTGCGGCTCGACCCTTTCCTTCCAGAACGACTGGTCCACCTTGTCGATCTTGGCGGCGATCTTCAGGGGAAACCCGGCCCGCGCTGCTATTTCTATGGCCGCTTCCGGCCCCTTTTCCGGCGAGATGCGACCGAGAAACGCAAGATAGCCAGAGGTGTTCGGGTGGAATGGCAGAAGATCGCGGGGCAGGCCGTGATGCACGGTTCCAACCCAATTGACGGGCGGCATGGGCCGGCGCTGGTCGAAGGAGATCGAGACCAGGGGAACGTCATCGAACATCGCATAAAGCTGCGCCAGATCGGGCAGGTCGAGCCTGCCGTGAAGCGTGGTAACCGTTCGTCTGGCAAAATCCCGAATTATGGGGAAGTGCAGGACATCGACGTGGAAATGTAAAACGTCGAATTCATCGGCTCGCCGGCGCACCCGTTCAAGCATCATAACATGGTGCGGACCACCGTCCTGGACCCTGGGGTTCAGGCGCAGCGCGACGTCGCAACACCGCACCAGCTCGGCTGAGGTACGAGAATCGGCGCTGGCGAACAGCGTCACCTCGTGGCCCTGTCGGACAAGTTCTTCGGTCAGATACGAAACAATTCGCTCCGTTCCACCGTAGGTTCGGGGCGGCACGGATTCGGTTAGCGGTGCGATCTGGGCTATTTTCATTTAGAAATCTTTTCGGCGGCGACCGCCGTCTTTCAAACAAGCTTCGGCGGCAACCAAGACAAGCGAGAGCTTCCAGTTGCGAAGTATTCTATGCAGAGCGTATTTATAGTTGTGCCGTCCGTGCTCCTCCCGTGCAATCAGGTTGCCCTTATTCAACTCCTCTGCATCCAAGAACTGCGATCCATGAGAAATGTTTCACCGGCTCGATAAAAAGACAGAATGAGCTACGCGCCGCCGCCCCGCCGCCCCCTGACAGGCAGCTTTGGATCGCTCGATCACCACCAAGTGATCCAGGCGTGCCGGTGCCGAATGGAACATAAAGCCCGGAATTCAGTTAGATAGCCGGATTTGGCTGGAGTACCGCCAGATGCGGAATTCCAGCCGGGCAGGGCACTACCGTGACACGGAGTGAGCGGCTTCGGGCGCATCTCGCCGAACTCAGGCACCACCTTGCCGAACTCGGGAGCCATAAACGCTCCCTATGGAGGATGCCATGAACCAGTGGACAAACGCCAGGCTCTGTGACGTAGCCAACCTGATCCTTGGGGCAATTCTGTTCTTCTCCCCCTGGATCTTCACCTTTGCGGCAGGCCCGCAGACGCAGAACGCCCTCGGCAGCGGAATCTTGATTGTCGTGCTTTCGGTTGCCGCCCTCGCAGCATTTGCCGTGTGGGAAGAGTGGGTGAACCTGGTCGTCGGACTGTGGGTTCTCGCATCGCCCTGGGTGCTTGGATTCCAGGCGACCACGGCGATGACCGTGCATGTCGTGATCGGCATTCTGGTCGCCGTGCTGGCGGCGATCGAGCTCTGGATGATGTATCAGAACCCGCCGACCCAGTCCGCCGCCTAACAGGCGCAGCCAGCCAGCGCCCTTTTTTGGGCCTGACGGATCTATCGGTCGTCTGCCGGTCTCTCGGCAACAGCCGCCGGAGGCCGGGCAGGCGGCGTTTGTTTGGACGAGAATAGGAAGGATGGCGCATTATGGTCGGTCACAATCCGCGTTCGACGGCCAGGATTGCGGGACATCCTATTCATCCGATGCTCGTGCCATTTCCGATCGCCTGCTTCGTCGGCACCCTGCTGACGGATCTAGCCTATTGGCGAACAGCGGAGATGATGTGGGCTGACTTCTCCGCTTGGCTGGTTACCGTCGGCGTGATCATGGGCTGCCTAGCAGCGATCGCGGGGCTGATCGATTTCCTGGCCAATCCGCTGATAAGGGCACAGCCCCCCGCCTGGCCGCACGTGCTCGGCAATCTTCTGGCGCTGGCGTTATCCATCATCAACATGCTCGTGCACACCCGCGATGCATGGACCTCCATCGTGCCTACCGGCTTGATCCTCTCGGCGGTTGTCGTGCTCATCCTCATCTTCACTGGTTGGCTGGGCTGGTCCATGGTGTACCGGCATCACGTCGGAGTGGCGGATTGATGCGCATAGCAAGCTCCATCGGTCAGACCAGGCGCATCGCGGTGTCCGTCCTCATTTGCACTGCGGCGATCACTCTTGCAGCGTGCAGCGGCAACGACCCGGATCCCAGCAGTCAGATAGGGCCGAATCCAAACCTGCCGGAGCCGATCCAATATTTCTTCCCGCCCATGCATCTCGCTTCCGTGGTCGGATGGAAGAACGACGAAAAGCCGACCGTCGCGCAGGGGCTGCAGATCCAGGCTTATGCCCACGGCTTGCAGCATCCGCGGTCGCTTTACGTGCTGCCCAATGGCGACGTCCTGGTGGTCGAGTCCAAGGCGCCGGGTGGCGAACCGATCAAACGGCCCAAGGATTTGGTGATGGGCTGGATCGAATCCTGGGTCACCTCGGGCGGCGACAGCGGCCCAAGCAACCGCATTACGCTGCTGCGCGACACCGATGGCGATGGCAAGCCGGAGCTGACCAGCGTATTCCTCGACCACCTGAGCTCCCCCTTTGGCGTGGCGCTGGTGGGAAGCGATCTCTACGTCGCCAATACCGACTCCATCGTCCGCTATCCCTACAACACCGGTGACACAAAGATCACCGTGCCCGGAACGCCGCTAACCGCCCTGCCCGGCGGCCCGATCGACCACCATTGGACGAAGAGTCTGGTGGCAAGCCCCGACGGCTCGCTGCTCTATGTCGGCATCGGCTCGAACAGCAACGTCGCCGAAAACGGCATCGAGGCAGAGAAGAACCGCGCCGCCATCTGGCAGGTAGACAGGGCCACCGGCCGGTCGCGCATTTTCGCCAGCGGTTTGCGCAATCCAAACGGCCTGAGCTGGGAGCCGCAGACCGGGGCGCTCTGGGCAGTGATCAATGAGCGCGACGAGCTCGGCCCCAATCTCGTGCCGGATTATCTGACCTCGGTAAAGGATGGCGGCTTCTACGGATGGCCATACAGCTATTACGGCCAGCATCTCGATCCCCGCGTCATGCCCCAACGTCCGGACCTGGTCGCAAAAGCGATCGTTCCGGATTATGCACTGAGTTCCCACGTCGCCCCTCTGGGACTGGCCTTCTATACGGCAACCAGCCTTCCCGAGGCATATCGCGGCGGCGCCTTCGTTGGCGAGCATGGCAGCTGGAACCGCACGCGCTTCAATGGCTACAAGGTAGTGTTCGTACCATTCAGCGGCGGCCGTCCGAGCGGCGTCGCTACCGACGTGGTGACTGACTTCCTGGACAAGGACAACAAGGCGCGCGGCCGGCCTGTCGGCCTAGCTGTAGACAAAACCGGGGCCCTGCTCATCGCCGACGACGTCGGCAACACAGTTTGGCGGGTGACATCTGCCGGCCAATAAAGTGGCTCCACTCCCTTCGTCGAGCGTCGAGCAGGTGAACGGACACTGGTCGAAGCAATCGTGCTGACGTTCTTCGTCATGCTGCTGTTCCTGCAGAACCTGCGCGCGACGATCCCCGACGATCGCCGTTCCGGTGACTCTGCCGAGCACATTCGGCGTGCCCGCCCTTGCCGGTTACTCGACGCTGACGATGTTTGCCACGCGCTGCCGCCGAACCGAAGGACCGCCAGCGCCGAAATGGTATTTTTGCCCTTCCCACAGCCGGCTCTAGAATTTTCATCGCAAATCAAGTTATGATGCACTTGGTATTTCCCGGGACGGCTTGCGCCGCTTGGAATACCGGGAGGAACCGGGACATGGCCGTTGCGCTTGTACTCGTTCTGATAGTCGTGGGCTCGGTGTTGTTCCACTTCCTGAGCCCTTGGTGGTGGACGCCGATTGCCTCGAACTGGGACTATATCGACAACACCATCATCATAACTTTCTGGATCACCGGTGTCGTCTTCGCCGCCGTGGTTCTTTTCATGGCCTATTGCGTCTTCCGCTTCCGTCATCGGGAAGGCAATCAGGCGGCATATGAACCTGAGAACAGGCGGCTCGAATCCTGGCTGACGGTCGTCACCGCGGTTGGCGTCACCGCTTTGCTCGTTCCAGGCCTGTTCGTCTGGAGCCGGTTCGTTAACGTTCCAAGCGACGCAACCGAGGTCGAAGTCGTCGGCCAGCAGTGGCAATGGAGTTTCCGCCTCCCCGGCAAGGACGGCAAGCTCGGCACATCCGACACTCGCGACGTCAACGCTGAAAATCCACTCGGCGTCATCGCCACCGATGCCAACGGCCAGGACGATGTCGTAGTGGAAGCGGCCGACCTGCACCTCCCGGTAGGCAAACCGGTCAAGATGCTGCTCCGCTCGGTCGATGTGCTGCACGATTTCTACGTGCCGGAATTCCGCGCCAAGATGGACATGATCCCGGGCTCGGTCACCTATTTCTGGTTCACTCCGACCAAGACGGGGACCTTCCAGGTCCTGTGTGCCGAACTCTGCGGCCAGGGACATCCGATGATGCATGGCGTGGTCATGGTCGATACTCAGGAAGACTATCTGGCGTGGCTTGGCCAGCAGCAGACTTTTGCGCAGCTGTCCGCCCCCCAGCAGATGGGCTCGGCAGAGTAGGAAACCGGAACGACGGCGCGCCGTCGGGATTGAAATTAGTGTGGCAAGCCCGAACTGTCGGGCTGGCCGAAAAGGGCACGGAGGTGTTCCTATGGTCGATATCACACCTGCAGATGCGGTACCGCCGGCCGAAGTCGCGGAAATGGAACTCTACCATCCGCACAGCTGGTGGACGAAATACGTTTTCTCGCAGGACGCCAAGGTCATCGCCATCCAGTATTCGGCGACGGCGACAGCGATCGGCATGGTCGCGCTGGTGCTATCCTGGCTGATGCGGCTGCAACTCGGCTTCCCCGGCACATTCGACTTCATCACCCCGGAAGCCTACTACCAGTTCATCACCATGCACGGCATGATCATGGTGATCTACCTGCTCACGGCACTCTTCCTGGGCGGCTTCGGCAACTATCTGATCCCGTTGATGGTTGGTGCTCGCGACATGGTCTTTCCCTATGTCAACATGCTGAGCTACTGGATCTATCTGCTCGCCGTGCTGGTCCTGGTGTCGAGCTTCTTTGCGCCCGGCGGACCGACGGGTGCCGGCTGGACGCTCTATCCGCCGCAGGCGATCATGACCGGTACGCCAGGCGGCCAGGACTGGGGCATCATCCTGATGCTTGTCTCGCTGATCCTGTTCATCGTCGGCTTTACCATGGGCGGCTTGAACTATGTCGTGACGGTGCTGCAGGGGCGCACGCGCGGCATGACGCTGATGCGCCTTCCGCTTACTGTCTGGGGTATTTTCACCGCCACCATCATGGCGCTGCTCGCCTTCCCGGCGCTGTTCGTCGCCTGCGTGATGATGCTGCTCGACCGGGCGCTCGGCACCAGCTTCTTCATGCCGGCGATCGTCGAGATGGGCGAACAGTTGCAGCACGGCGGCGGCAGCCCGATCCTGTTCCAGCATCTGTTCTGGTTCTTCGGCCATCCGGAGGTCTACATCGTGGCGCTTCCGGCCTTCGGCATCGTATCCGACCTGATCAGCACCCACGCGCGCAAGAACATCTTCGGCTACCGCATGATGGTCTGGGCCATCGTCGGCATCGGCGCGCTGAGCTTCGTGGTCTGGGCGCACCACATGTATGTCAGTGGCATGCATCCCTATTTCGGCTTTTTCTTCGCCACAACGACATTGATCATCGCCGTCCCAACAGCCATCAAGGTCTACAATTGGGTGCTGACGCTGTGGCGCGGCGACATCCACCTCACCATACCGATGCTTTTTGCCTTGGCCTTCATCGTCACCTTCGTCAATGGCGGGTTGACTGGGCTATTTCTTGGCAATGTCGTCGTCGACGTTCCGCTATCGGACACGATGTTCGTCGTCGCCCATTTCCATATGGTCATGGGGGTTGCCCCGATCATCGTAATCTTCGGCGCGATCTATCACTGGTATCCGAAGGTCACCGGCCGGATGCTGAACGAGACACTGGGCCGGTTCCATTTCTGGGTCACCTTCCTCGGCGCCTATCTGATCTTCTTTCCCATGCACTATCTCGGCTTGATGGGCGTGCCGCGGCGGTACAACGAATTGACCGACATGACGATCATGACGGAATCGGCCCATCACCTGAACTCGTTTATCAGCATCATGGCTTTTATAGTCGGTTTTGCTCAGATTGTGTTTCTGTTCAATCTCATCTGGAGCATCCGCCATGGCCGTGAGGCTGGCGGCAATCCGTGGCGGGCAACGACGCTCGAGTGGCAGACGCCCGAAACACCGCCCGCCCACGGCAATTTCGGCAAGGATCTGCCGATCGTCTATCGCTGGGCCTATGACTACAGCGTACCGGGAGCCAAGGAGGACTTCATACCGCAAAACGTTCCGGGCTCCTTCGCGCCCTCCAGGGAGCCGGCATGAGCGTAATCCTGGTCTTCCTGCTCGTGATCGCCGGTATTGCCGGGTGGTGGCTTTCCCATCAGCGGCTAATGACGAAACCGTGGCTCGAGCAAGGTATGATCGGGGATTTTGTCGCTCTGGACCGATCGGCGCTGCCGACCGCAAAGATCGGTCTCGGCGTCTTCCTTGCCGTCGTCGGCTGCCTGTTCGCGCTGTTCACCAGTGCTTACTTCATGCGCATGGCGCTGTCGGATTGGCGGCCGCTGCCCATCCCGCCCCTGCTCTGGCTTAACACCGGCGTACTGGTCTTGAGCAGCATTGCGATACAGTGCGCTTCGCTCGCGGCGCGCAAGGGTCAAGTGGACATGGTCAGGCTTGGCCTCGCCACCGCTGGACTCACGGCGCTCGTCTTCCTGATTGGACAGCTTGTGGCATGGCGGGAACTGAGTGCGGACGGCTATTTTCTGGCATCCAATCCGGCCAACAGCTTCTTCTACCTGCTAACGGGAATGCATGGCCTGCATATACTGGGAGGACTGGTCGGGCTGGGCAGAACGAGCGTCGGCGCCTGGAACGGAGCGCAGCCGCAGCGGCTTCGCCTCAGTGTCGAGCTGTGCGCCATGTACTGGCATTTCCTGCTTTTCGTCTGGCTCGCCATCTTTGCGCTTCTGGCCGGCTGGGCTTCGACTTTAATCGACATTTGCCGAGGGTTGCTGACCTAGGAGGAACGGGCGGATGGCAGAGACGACACTGGCCCACATCGGCCGAACAGAGCCGCGGCCCGCAGGCTGGCAAGGCATCGCCGCCGACTGGTCCTCGGATCAGCGGGCGTTCAAAAACGTGTCCTGGGGCAAGGCCATGATGTGGATCTTCCTGCTCAGCGACACGTTCATCTTCGGCTGCTTCCTGCTCTCCTACATGACCGCGCGTATCTCAACACGCGTGCCGTGGCCCAATCCGAGCGAGGTCTTCGCCCTGCGCATCGGCGGCTCCGACATTCCACTGATCCTTATCGCCATCATGACCTTCGTGCTGATCTCGAGCAGCGGAACGATGGCCATGGCGGTCAATTTCGGCTACCGCCGCGACCGCCGCAAGACGGCAGTGCTGATGCTCTTGACCGCAGCACTCGGCGCGACCTTCGTCGGCATGCAGGCCTTCGAATGGACCAAGCTGATCACCGAGGGCGTGCGGCCTTGGGGCAATCCTTGGGGCGCTGCCCAGTTCGGCGCATCCTTTTTCATGATTACCGGCTTTCACGGCACGCACGTGACGATCGGGGTGATCTTCCTGATCATCGTGGCGCGAAAGGTCTGGCGCGGAGACTACGACGTCGGACGGCCCGGCTTCTTCACCAGCCGGAGGGGCCGCTACGAGAACGTCGAAATCATGGGGCTTTACTGGCATTTCGTCGACCTGGTCTGGGTGTTCATTTTCGCATTTTTCTATCTTTGGTGAGAGGCAGGACATGGCTGAAGCAACCGCAAACGGCCTGGGACAGCATGCGCTGGACAGCGCCCGTACCCATGATGCGACGACGACCGGGTTTACCCCGGCGGAGGTTCATCAAGAGCACCCGATCAAGCTCTATCTGGTGGTCTGGGCCTGGTTGTTCATCCTCAGCACCTGCTCCTATCTGGTCGACTATTTCGGTCTCCACGGCTATCTCAGATGGTCGCTGATCCTGATCTTCATGATCCTCAAGGCAGGGCTGATCGTCGCCATCTTCATGCACATGGCCTGGGAACGGCTGGCGCTGACATATGCAATCATCCTGCCGCCGGTGCTGGTGCTGGTGTTCGTGACGATGATGGTCTTCGAAGCGGACTACACGCTTCTCACCCGAATGGCGTTTTTCGGGGCCGGGCCCTGACATGCAATCCGGATCCAGGCGGTCCGGTCCTGGAGCCTTCGCCTTGAAACAATCCACGGCTGGTCCATTTCTGTTGGTATCGGAAACGACAGGCAATGCCGGCGTTTCCACATGCGTCGCGAACACCAGCAAGGGGCGCCCAAGATGACCATCGCAAACAGACTGAAGGACTTCATCGACAGAAAAGGAATTTCCTACGACACCGTCGAGCATCACCGCACGGCGACAAGCAGACAATCCGCCATTGCGGCACATGTGCCTGGCAGCATAATGGCCAAATCGGTGGTCGTTCACCACGACCGTGGCTACGCGCTCGCCGTGGTTCCAAGCACGCACAGGATAGAACTCGCGACATTGCAGGATGTCATGGACAAGCCTCTTGGACTTGCCTCCGAAGACGAGGTGGTCTCGTTGTTCGGCGATTGCGATGTCGGCGCTGTGCCGCCGATCGGCGCTGCCTATGATGTGCCAGTGGTCCTCGATGAAAGCCTCGGCGACGCTCCCGAAGTCTATTTCGAGGGCGGTGACCATAGGACGCTGGTGCATGTGAGCGGCAAGGATTTCCGCGACCTGACAAAGGACGCGCGCCAGGCCCGTTTCAGCCACCCGGCCTATTGAAAGCTCTGCCCCACCCTGCCCGCGCCGGCACTTTCACCGGTGCGCGCAGGGCAGGTTTTTTTCAGCTCACGGTCTGGTGGCCGGCGGCGATTCCACAACTTTCCGATAGACATGCCAGGTCGCATGACCAAGGATCGGCAGCACGACTGCCAACCCGGCGAACACTGGCAGCGAGCCGACGATCAGGGCGACGGCGACGATAAGGCCCCACACGGCCATCACGATCGGGTTGGCCAGGACAACGCGCACCGAGGTGTGGATGGCTTCGTAGGCGCCGACATCGCGGTCGAGCAACAACGGGAATGCGACGACCGTGGTGCACAACACAACCGCGGCGAACACGAAGCCGATGGCGTGACCCAGGATGATGAGCGTCCAGCCGCGTCCCGTGGCGAATATTTCACTGATGAAGCTGGACAGCGATTGCGGCGGCGCCGGGCCGAACAGGGTCTGGTAGAATATCTGGGCCGTCAAAAGCCAGGCGATAAAGATCGCAAGCAGCATGACGCCGACCGCTGCAATAGCCGGCAGTGCCGGAGAACTCCTGACTTCAAAGGCGTGCCTCCACGAGGCGTCGAGCCCGGCTTCCCGTCGCCGGCTGATCTCATAGAGGCCGATCGCCGCGAACGGACCAATCAGTGCAAAGCCGGATACAAGCGGAAACAGCAATGGCAGCGTGTTGTTACCTGATGTCCAGACAGCAAGCACGACTCCCGCAATCGGATAGATCAGGCAGAGAAAAACGATGTGCGACGGTTTGACCATGAAATCATCGACGCCACGCCTGAGCGCATCAAAAAGATCGGAGACACCGATTTTTCGAATTCTGGTGTGTTCCAGCGTCTCGCTGGCGCCTGCTATCACGTGAAAGCTTGCCATGACCATTCCTCCAGACCAGGTCCGGTAAGGTCGCGTTTTACGGTGCTGCCGTTCTGCATGATTGGCCCACGCAAACCGCGACCTGCACCATGATCAATATACTCTCATGCGGGGGACTTGTCGCGCTTTGTAGGAAGGCCCGGGAGTAGGAGCTCCCGGGTAGCCTGACTAGCTACGGACGCCGTTCTTCGATATGCTCTTCTAGTCGAAGGTGAAGGTCATGGACGGAAGGACAGTTCTCATACTCGGCCTTGGCGTCATTATTCTGCTGTTGCTGGGATTTTGTGCTCTGCCAACGTGATGTTTTGAGCCGGGGTCAATAGTCGGCTGAAGCGATCACTCGCATTACAATGGTGTCGGCAAGCAACGCCGCAAATATTGCGAAAAGATAGACAATCGAATACGCAAACAGTGCCTTTGCCGGCTTCATCTCCTTGTCGGCGACGAGAACCTTCCAGGCCTGCCAAATGAAACCTGCACCCAACGCGGCTGAAACAGTGCCGTAATATCCGCTCGCGAAGCCGAAGCCCCAAGGAAGCACGCCGATTGGCGCCAAGAGCAGCGAATAGGCGAAGATTTGTTTTCTGGTCGAGTGCTGGCCGGCCACATTCGGCATCATCGGGACCCCCGCCGCGGCATAGTCACCGACCTTGAAAAGGGCCAGCGCCCAGAAATGAGGCGGCGTCCAGAGGAAAATGATCAGAAACAGGATGAGACTTTCAATGCCGATTGCGCCGGTTGCAGCAGCCCACCCGATCACCGGAGGAAGGGCGCCTGCCGCGCCGCCTATGACGATATTCTGTGGCGTCGAGCGCTTCAGCCACATCGTGTAGATAACAACATAGAAAAAGATGGTGAACGCCAACAACGATGCGGCGAGCCACCCCACCAGCACGCCGAGCGTCATGACCGACAGTGCGGAAAGCACCAGACCGAAGCTGAGAGCTTCGCCAGGCGTGACGCGACCGGACGGAATTGGTCGCTTGGACGTGCGAGACATCAAGGCGTCTATGTCTGCGTCGTACCACATATTGAGCGCGCCGGCGGCTCCCGCTCCAACCGCGATTGCGCCGATGGCAATTACGGCGATAACTGGATTCATCACGCCGGGCGCCATCATCAGGCCGACGAAGGCAGTAAACACGGCAAGCGCCATGACGCGTGGCTTCAAAAGCGCAAAGAAATCACCCGCCGTCGCCTCCGAGAGGCGGATGCCGGTATCCTTGAGACGGCTTTCTTCAGTCGACATTCAGACGACCACCGATGGGAATGGCAGCCTAGCCGGCCAATGTCTTTTTTGCAACGAGCCGCCCTCCCACCGACACTGCCGGCAGATTGCGGCCGAGGCTATGCCTCGACCTGTTTGCTATGCCAAGATCCGGCGGAAGAGCCGGGCTATTTGGAGAATTGCTTCAGATAAGCAATGACGTTGGCGATGTCCTCGTCTTTCTTGAGGCCGACAAACGCCATCTTGGTTCCTTTGACCATCGCCTTGGGATCGCGAAGGTAGGTCGTCAGCGTGGCTTCGTCCCATTTAACGCCGGATTTTCCGGCCTCGGTCATAGCCTTGGAATAGCTGAACCCTGGATGCGTGCCGGCCGTTCGGCCGATGACGCCGTTCAAGGACGGACCGATCTTGTTCTGATCCTTGTCCGCGATATGGCAGACCTTGCATTTGGCGAAGACCTTCTCACCCGCCGCGGCATCCTGTGCCCGCGAGGGGCCGGCAATGACGGTGGCGACGGACATGATGATGAAAAACACAATGGCACGCATGGCATTTCCTCCCTGATCGCCAATTTGCCCTGGCTGACCTGCACAGGCCGACATTTAGTCCGCTGGCATGCGCTCTTGAATGGCAGAACGGATATCCAATGCCTGGGGTTGCGGCACCTACATACCACAGAACCCGGCCGGCAGGTAGAGTTCGGCCATGCAAAGGTTTAATGCGGACAATCTGCTCAAGGCAATTTGGTGTTGCAGCTGGCGGCGATCCGGCCGATCGCCTCTTCAACTCCGGTGAGGTCAAACTCGGCTTTGCCGCGCCCCGACAGCAGCCCGAACCGCCAGGACAGCAGCAGCCGGTCCGCGGAAATCAGTCGCCTGATGCCGTCGGCACCGTCGCGGACCAGCATTCTGCTGCGCGGGCCGACCGACCAGCTTTCGTTGAGCTTGCCGGATTGGCCGACAGTCACCGACATGGCGATGGTTCGGCTGGCGGAAACGGTGTCGCTCAGTTGCAGCCATTCGCTCCAACGCGGTTCGCCGGCTGTCCGGCAGGCGATCGTCAAAACCGGGCTGTAGCTCAATGCGCCGCCACCGGTGATGAGCTTGTTGGTCGCGTAAAGCGAGGCGGTGACAAGGCCATCGCTGCTCTTGTCGAACCGCCAGTTGTCGAGAACCGTATCAGCCTGGGCAATGCCGCAGACCGACGCAAGCAGGAACGCCGCCGCCACGCTTCCGATACCGAAGAACTGTCTCAACGATGCCTCCAACAACCGCTGCGGTCAGCAACCCAGCGCAGATAATCATCAAAGCTTCATATCGCTACCTCGACCGCCAGATGCGTGAAATCCGTTGCGTCTGCGCCACAACGAAAAAGGCCGCCTCGAGAAGGCGGCCTTTCGGAATTCAGCAGGGACGTTATTCAGCGTCCTTGGCGGCCTTCTTCTTCGGCGCGGCCTTTTTCTTCGGCTCTTCAGCGTCGTCGTCGGCCTTCTTGGTGTCCGCTTTTTTCGCAGCCGCCTTCTTCGCCGGCTTGGCCTTGGTTGTCTCCGTATCCTCGTCGTCGGCCAGCAGCTCTTCCTTGCTGACCTTGACATCGGTGACCGAAATCTGGCCGAGCAGATGGTCAACCACCTTCTCTTCGAACATCGGCGCGCGCAACGTGTTCAGCGCTTCGGGATTATTGCGATAGAATTCGAAGGCTTCCTGCTGCTGGTTGGCCGGATAGCGACGCACCTGCTCGAACAGGCCGCGCTGCAATTCCTCGTCCGTCACGGTGACGCCGGCCTTCTCGCCGATTTCGGCGAGAACCAGGCCGAGACGCACGCGGCGCTCGGCAAGCCGCATGTATTCGGCACGCGCTTCTTCTTCCGTCGTCTCTTCGTCGGCAAAGGTGCGCCCAGCAGCTTCGAGGTCGCGGTTGACCTGGTTCCAGATGTTGTTGAACTCGGCCTCGACGAGCTTGGACGGCGCCTCGAACGAGTAAGCAGCGTCGAGCTGGTCGAGCAACTGCCGCTTGACTTTCTGGCGCGTTATCGAGCCGAACTGGTTCTCGATCTGACCGCGCACCACCTCGCGCAGGCGCTCCAGCGATTCAAGGCCGAGATTTTTGGCCATCTCGTCGTTGATCTCAAGCGCACCGGGCTTCGACACTTCCTTGATCGTCACGTCAAAAGTGGCTTCCTTGCCGGCCAGATGCGCCGCCTGGTAGTTTTCCGGGAAGGTAACCGTGACCTGCTTCTCGTCGCCGGCCTTGCTGCCGACCAGCTGGTCCTCGAAGCCGGGGATGAATTCCTTCGAGCCGAGCACCAGCGGCTGATCGGTGCCGGCGCCGCCGCCGAAGGCTTCGCCGTCGATCTTGCCGACATAATCGATGGTCACGCGATCGCCCTCGGCGGCCTTGCCGGTCTTCGGCTCGTAAGTGCGGGCGGATTCAGCGACACGCTTGACCTGCTCGTCGATCTCTTCATCCGGCACGTCGAACACCTGGCGCGTCACCTTGATGTCGGAGAAATCCTTGATCTCGATCGGCGGAATGACCTCATAGTTCAGGCGGAACTCGAAATCGGCACCGCCTGCCAGGATCTTCTCGGCTTCCTTCTCGTCCTCGGTCATGATCACTTCAGGCTGCATGGCGGCCTTTTCGCCGCGCCCGGTGATGATCGAACGGGTCGAATCATTGAGAATCTCGTTCACCACTTCGGCCATGAATGATTTGCCGTAGACCTTGCGCAGATGCTGAACCGGCACCTTGCCGGGGCGGAAGCCGTTGATGCGGACCTTGTTCCTGGCATCGGAGAGCCGCGCCATCAGCTTGGCTTCCATGTCACCGGCCGGCACGGTGATCTTGATCTCGCGCTTGAGACCGGAGTTGAGCGTTTCGGTGACCTGCATCATAAAACCTTTGTTTCCACCAATGAGGCCGTCAAACGGCCCCTGCCGTTTACAGCCTGCCGGTATGATCTTGCCGGGAATGGCTTTTGGTGCGGGACTTGGCGATCTGTCCGCTCAACGCGGCACAAATCCTCCAGAAATACGCTCCAAAATGTGAATAAGTCTTTGTTTTTCCTACTTCTTATCACATTCTGCAGAAGCGGATCGTCGCGTCCCGTCACATTCGACACGCCTTTTGTCACAGGCGCGGCCGATTTTCAACCATCTTTGCATTCCGGCCAATGATGCCGATGTGGGCTCTGACATTGACAGAATGATGGCTACATGGGATTGGCCGGGCAATGCGGATGTGGCGGAATTGGTAGACGCCCTGGATTTAGGTTCCACCCCTAAGCAAATCCGCTACCGGAGCTACCCCCCAAAACCCTTGTAATTCATGCCGTTCAGCCCTGCTTTCGAGCCCTGAGCCGGTCGTCTCCGTTTGCGGAGTAGATTTGGTGACCCAGCGCTCTTGTGGCACGGAAGTTGTGGCATGGTGACATAGCAGGAGAACAAACCGTGAGCAAAATCAAACACGCCCGTGAGGCCATCGACGTCCTAGCCCGTGACATGAGGGAGTATGGCCTTCACCCAGAATGGTCCCAACGCCTGCGTGGCATCCTGGCTGACTTCCTGACGCCGAACCCAATGCTTCCTCGGGCACCACGCAGCAGGACCAACAACGTGAGGCTGACGCAGGAGCTGGCCACGATGATTAGGTCCCACAAGCAGAACCACCCTGAGGCCCGCCAGCGCGACATGAGCGCCATCTTCAGGATCGATCAAGCTCACGTCTCCCGCGTCCTGCGCGGCGTAGTGTTCCCTGCGGTGGCTGCCTGATGGCCGAGAACAGGAAGGGCGTCCACGTCCTCGCAAAGATCAGCGGCCTGCCCTACCGGGACGTGAAGCTGATCCTCTACCAACTCATGATGGATGCACCCGCCGCCGAGCGGGCTGCCCGAACGTTGGCCGCAGCCATATTAGGAGAAGCTATTGAACGCGCACGTCTCACTGAACCCGTCGATCCGCCAAGCCGAGCTGGAGATCGAAATGACCGGCCTCGGCACAGCGCGCTACCACTCCTACGTTAAGAAGGAAGTGGAGGCTGAGCGTGGCTCCGAGATCAAGACCGGCACCCACCTCATGCAGCAGGTCATCGGCCCTATGTCGACCGCTATCCGCACCTTCGTGGATGACGTCTACGCCGGCCGTCCTGGCCCCAAGGCGGTGGCCGCTAGGCTGATCCGTCACATGGACCCCCAGGTTGTCGCCTACCTCGCCGCCCGGGCAATCCTCAGCCGCCTCATGCACCGCAGCTCGGCCACTCTGATCGGGGTCGCTCGGCTCGTGGCCATCGCGGTCGAGGGCGAGGCCCGGTTCGAGGAGTTCGCCAAGCAGAACCCAAAGCTGTTCGCCAAGATCACCAAGGGACTGTCCGACGACGGAGCTACCGAGCAGCACAAGCGGGTGGTCCTAAACTATTCCATGGGCAAGTACGACATCCCTTGGGACCGCTGGTCGAAGCAGGAAATGATCCTCCTCGGCTCCAAGCTGGTCGAGGTCTTCTGTGAGCAGACCGGCCTCGCCTCCATCGAGCTAACACAGGCCACCTTCAGCGGACCCTACCGCGAGCAGTACCTGGTCTCGATGACGCCCAAGGTCACCGACTGGATCAGCAAGTCCATCATGAAGGGTGAGCTGCTGCAGCCCTACTACATGCCTACCGTGATCCCGCCGAAGGATTGGGACAGCCTCTCAGGTGGCGGCTACCATACCGAGGCAGTGCGCCCGCTCCAGCTCGTTCGTCGGGCTCGACCTGGGCAGATTACCTTGCTCAAGGAAGCACACCTGGGGGCCGTCTACGGTGGCCTGAACGCCATCCAGAAGACGGGCTGGGCAATCAACGACCGCATCCTCGACGTGATGAAGCAGTTCATCGCGGCCGGCTCAGACGTGGCAGGGCTCATCCCCAGGCGCGACATCGACATGCCTGAGCGTCCTGAAGGCATTGACACCGACCCCACCATCCTCCGCGAATGGAAGTGGAAGGCTCGGGACGTCTACAAGGCCAACCTCCAGCGCGCCCAGGATCGGCTCGCCCAAGAACAGCTCATCGAACTGGCCGAGAAGTTCAAGGGTGATCCGCTGTTCTTCCCGCACAACCTCGACTTCCGTGGCCGCGCCTATCCGGTCCCGCTCGGGCTCAACCCACAGGGACCTGATAACGTCAAAGGTCTCATCATGTTCGACGAGGGTCTCCCGCTTGGCGAGGAAGATGGGCCGCGCTGGCTCATGATCCACGGTGCCAACGTCTTCGGCATCGACAAGGTCAAGTTCGACGACCGCGTCAAGTGGGTCAACGACAATGGCAGGGCGATCTGTGACTGTGCCAAAGACCCATTCGCGAACCTGTGGTGGACCGAGGCCGACAAGCCGTGGTGCTTCCTCGCGTTCTGCTTCGAGTATCGGGAGATGCTCACCAACCAGTCGACCTACCGGAACCGCCTGCCCATCGCTCTCGACGGGTCCTGCAACGGGCTCCAGCACTTCTCGGCCATGCTACTCGACAGTGTTGGTGGCGCAGCCGTCAACCTGATCCCATCCGACGAGCCGCAGGACATCTATGCTGTTGTCGCCCAGGAAGCGACAGCCTCACTGCGCCGTATTGCCTCCGCAACCGGAGACCTTCCGATTGAGGAGACACCTGACCCAGACGACAAGAAGAAGCGTGGACCGACCGAGGCTGAGCGCCGACGTTGGGCTCACGAGTGGCTTCACTTCGGGATCGACAGAAGCACCACCAAGCGGCCGGTCATGGTTCTGCCCTACGGTGGAACCCCTAGGTCGTGCGTCAAGTACGTCGAGCTGGAGATCAAGAAGAGGATCGATGCCGGCCAGGAACACAACCTGGGGGACGACCTCCCTCGGGCCATTGGGTTCTTGTCCAGCATCATCTGGTCCAGCATCGGTGACGTTGTCATCGCGGCCAAAGAGGCCATGGCGTGGCTTCAACAGGTCGCGAGGATCATCGCCAAGAAGAACCTCCCGGTCCACTGGACGACACCCTCAGGCTTCGTCGGTTACCAGAGCTACATGGACACCCGTCACCGCCTGATCAAGACGAAGATCAGCGGCTCGATACTCCAGCTCCTCAACCACGAGGAGACGGACGACATCAACCGAGCGAAGCAGGCCACCTCGATCAGCCCCAACTTCGTCCACAGCCTAGACGCCTCGGCCATGATCCTCACGGTCGATGCACTGGCCGGCGATGGCATCAAGTCTTTCGCCATGATCCACGACAGCTACGGCACCCACGCCTGCAACACAACCAAACTGGCGACGAAGCTCCGCGAGGTCTTCGTCCGCATGTATGAGACCAGTCCCCTCACCCACTTTCGTGATGAGCTGGTCGAGAACCTTGGCCCGTCACTAATCGACGAGCTTCCCGAACTTCCACAAACAGGAGACCTAAACCTCTGGCAGATCATGAACAGCGACTTCTTCTTCGCCTAATCGTCTCCGCAAACGGAGCGACTGACAAACCGGAGGTTAGGGTGAACAGTGGCCCTACGAAACCGAAAGGAACATTATGAGCAGGAATATAACCCTAAGGATGGGCGCAGCCGGCCACGACATAAGCGTCGGCTCTGTGACCATCGACCTTGCAGCAGCTTCGAAGACGGAGCGCTACGAGGTTCGCCGAACCCTGATCGAAAGCCTCAAGGCTGACGGCTACTTCGGCAAGAAGGAACAGCGCAAGGCGATCCACCGCGAGCGCCGCGCATGAGCATCACCTCAGCAGTGCTGCTCGCCATCGTCCTCATCCTCATCACCCGAGCCATGACAGGAGGCCCACATGCCCCGGCTTAACCGCGACGTTCTGAACATGGCCGGCCCACGCGAAGTGGCAATGGCCTCCCTCACGGTCCTCGACCGACTGCAGGACTTCCGCCCCGAAATCCAGATCATGGGCGCGGCGGCGGTCTTCCTCGAACTGGCAGCTCATCTCGGCATTCCTGCTCAGGAAGCCTTCGCTGCGACCAAGAACCTCATCAACGGCGATGACGGCAAGCGAGCCGAGTTCCGCGCCATCACCGCATACCTCAAGGGAGAAATCGCATGAAGAAGTTCAACAAAGGCGACCGCGTCCGTCGGATCACGTACGGCAACACCGACGCTGGCCAGAAGATGCTCGTTGGCTCTGAATGGACCGTTGTCCGACAGGTCAGGGACATGATCGAGGTCGAGGGTTTCGCCAAAGGCCAAGCGTCCAGCCTCGTTCAATACTTCACGCTGGTCAAGGCAGCACCAGCCGCTCCCCAGGTCGGCGACAGCATCATGGTCACCGACGTCCCCTCCTACTGGTGGATCAAGACCGGCATGGTCGGCGAGATCACCGGCCACAACTCCGGGACCTACGCCTTCAACATCAAGATCGGCACCCAGCGCTGCTCCCTCAATGCTGACAACTTCGTCGTCGTCCCCAAGCAGTATCTGCGGGATCAGGCAGCGTTCGACCGCGCCAAGAAGGCAGCGTTCGAGGCCCGCCATTCTGGCCCCTTCTATCCCATCACTGGCCGGCGCGCTGACTTCATCATCATGGACGACATCGCACCCACCAAGAAGGTCAACAAGCAGGCTCCCATCAAGTCGGTCAAGGTCGCCCCGGAGGCCATCCTCCAGCTCCTCACCGACTACGTGAAGGGCACCCTCGGCATCGACGCCCAGGTCACCAAGATCACCTCCTCCTTCGAGAAGTCCTTCGATCTGGTCCTGAAGGCGGAAGCATGATCCGCCCGACACCAGCCCTCCACGCCGCCATCCTCACTTGGAGGCGCGGCTACCCCATCCCAGTCGATCTCTGGGCCAAGCTCACCAATCAAGGGTTCGACGTCTCGTCCCTTGAACGCCGTCATCTCGTCTAATTACCTCCCATAAAGGACCTACTCCGCACATGGCAAAAGAAGCACGTACTGAATACCAGAAGTTCACCACCCCTCGCGTCATCTTCGTCTACCCGAAGCTCAGCGAACCGGACTACGGCAACGAGAAGTTCCCGAAGCCGGATGGCGAATACTCGACCAAGGTCATGATGTCCCTGGCTGACGCCGAGACGTTCTGTGACACCAAGTTCGGCGGCAAGCCGTCGCTCAACGAACTGTTCGAGGCTGCCACCCGCAACGCCGAGAAGGCATTCGCCGAGCTGGACAAGGGCACCCGCGAGAAGTTCAAGAAGAAGGGCGTCACCGGCCCTGCGATGAATGCTCTGTTCGAGACGGTCTTCGACAAGGAAACCGAGGAAGACACCGGCAACGTCGCCTTCAAGATGGCCAAGAAGGCCTCGGGCGAAGTCAAGAATGGCCCGCGCGCTGGCAAGCTCTGGTCGTCGCGCCCCGATCTCTATGACGCCAAGGGCCAGAAGATCAAAGGCACCAAGGTCATGCAGAATGGCCATCAGGTGAAGGACAAGGCCGGCAACCCGGTCTTCAAGTTCCCGAACATCTGGGGCGGCACCGAAGGCAAGATTTCGTTCGCAGTCGGCGACGGCTACTTCATCCCTGGCACTGCAGCCGGTGGCCTGAAGCTGATGCTTGAAGGCGTCCAGCTCATCGACCTCGTCTCCAACGGCTCCCGCTCCGGCGCTTCCCACGGCTTCGGCGAGGAAGAAGGCGGCTTCGAGTACGACGAGAGCGAGAACGAAGAGACCTCGGACGACAGCGACGGCGGCACCGAGACTGGCGGTTCGTCGGCCGGCGAAAGCGACTTCTAAGCGTTGGCCAACCCACGCTGGAAGCCCTCTGTGCGGCAAGCCGCCATCGCCAAGGGTTTCCGATCTGGGCTCGAAGACAAGGTGTCGGGGGACCTCAACTCCCTCGGCATCACCTACACCTACGAGGCCCACAAGATCACCTATGAGGTGCCCGCTCGGGAGGCGAAATACACCCCCGACTTCCTCCTCGACAACGGCATCATCGTAGAGACCAAAGGCCAGTTCGTTACGGCCGACCGGCAGAAGCATCTGCACATTAAGAAGCAGCACCCCGGCCTCGACATCCGGCTCGTGTTCTCCCGATCTGCCACCCGCATCTCCAAGCAGTCGTCCACCACCTACGCCATGTGGTGCGACACCCACGGCTTCCAATACGCCGACAAGTCCATCCCCCAATGCTGGATCGACGAAGCCCCGACTCCTGGGCGCTCGGAAGCCAATTCAACCATCCTCAAAACGGCCACTCCAAAGAAAGCGAAAGCCACCAAATGAAGAACCTTCTGAACCTCATCATGGGCGCAGTGCGTCCCTCGACCGCCAAGGCCATTGCCGGCGTCACCAAGGCCATCGACCAGCTCAACGCCGTGGTCGCCTACGAGGACCGCAAGGCCCTTCTGATCGAAGCCCGCATCGAAGTTCTGGAACAGCTCCAGGGCGAGGCCTACGTGGCCCGTGACGAAGCCGCCAAGATCGCGAAGCGCTTCACCAAGCTGGTGGCATGATCATGAAGGCCGCAGCACTCTTCCAGATCGCTCTCATTGTCGCCTTCATCTATGGCTGGGTCGTCAACCTGATCGACGTGATCCACCTGTTCTCGTCCGACGCTCCCCTGACGACGAGCGGCATCATCCGCATCATCGGCATCCCGGTGGGCTTCCTCGGCGCAATCCTGGGCTGGCTCTGATGTCGGGCCGCACCATCGACCAGTTCTTCACCCTGCTCGTAGGCATCGTCGTCGTCGTCGTGGCCATTGCCCTGTCGGCGGCTAACGGCTCGGCCTTCGGTGTGATCGCCGGCCTCATCGCCCTCTCGGTTGCCTACGTGGTCAACATGATGGGCGCTGCCGGGGTCATCCAGTCCGTCCGCACCTTCCGTGTCGCCACGTTCTTCGCGGTCGTCTCATGGTTGGCCTCGGTCGCCTCGATCATCGCTGCCGGCATCAGCTCGCTCTGACGCCTCGGGGGGCTCCTTCGGGGGTCCCCAACCTCCCCTCATTCAAGGAAGACAAGATGCGCGCCTCAATCTCCCTGAGCGATCTCCAGCGGTATGTCGAACGTCTACCCAGCACCAAGCGCAACCCGCGCGACGGCCCGGTCGTTCGCATGGCCATCCAACCTGACCTCGACTACCTCTATCGCCACTCGCCCAACCACCCGATGCACTACGAGATGATGACCGTCTCAACCATCGAGTTCCACTGCCGGCCCACCAAGGTCAACGGCGTGGAATGCACCGCTTGGTACTATCACGACATCCTCGTGAAGGTGTCCGTCTGATGGCCAAAGCGAAGTCCACCTTCGAGCTGGCTGACGAGGCCACTGACGGTCTGATGACCACGATCCGCGAGATGATGGACAAGTCTCTCGCCGACAACATCACTCAGTTCGCCGCCGTCGAGCCCAACGTCCTCAACATCGACGAGCTGGCCAACATGATGCGCTTCATCGGCCATCAGACCCTGCTCGCCAGCACCCGCCTCACCATGATCGCCAACAACATCAAGGTCGAGGAGGTCGGTTGACCTTCGAGCAGCGCTTCATGCGCGACCTCGCCCTCTACGGCAAGGCCTTCATCGTGACCGGGCGGCAGCAGGGCAAGTCCCTGATCTCGCCGCTGATGGTCAAGTTCCAGCTCCAGCAGCACCAGAACACCCCCTTCAACGGATAGGAGGCCCTTGTGGTCAACCGATATGCCAACGTCTCCGACATGCTCGGAGCGACCCTTTCGCGCGTCCATCAGGATGGCGACGAAGAGATCACCTTCGAGACCAACGACGGTCGCCGGTTCGTGATGTTCCACGAGCAGGACTGCTGCGAGAACGTGACCATCGACGATGTCGTGGGCGATCTTCAGAGCCTCGTCGGCAACCCCATTCTGGTTGCTGAGGAAGTGTCCAGTGACGACGAGGAGTTCGAGGCCAAGAACTACGCCGAGAGCTTCACTTGGACCTTCTACAAGTTCGCCACCATCAAGGGCCACGTCGACATCAAATGGTTCGGTAGCTCCAACGGCTACTACAGCGAAGGCGTGAGCTTCCGCCAGACCGCCTGATGCACGAAACCGAGAGCGAGTTCCTTCGCAAAGAGCCGTGCCCAAAGTGCGGCTCGAAGGACAACCTAGCCCGATACACGGACGGCCACGCGTACTGCTTTGGCTGTCGGCACTACGAACCCGGAGAACATGAATTGGAAACACAGACCGAGGCTCCATCGGAGCAGCGGACGACGGACTTTGTTGCTCTCGGGGAACCATCAGATTGGCAGAGCCGTGGCATCAACCTGGAGAGCGCGCAGAAGTGGGGCTTCACCCGCTCGACGCTCAACGGCGACCCCGTCCGTCTGTTCAACTACCGCAACGCCGCACAGCAACTCGTGTGGCAGAAGATCAGGTTCGCCGGCAAGGACTTCAGGTCCAAGGGTCTCAAGGAAGACATGTGCCTGTACGGCATGTGGCTCTGGCGGGACGGTGGCAAGAAAATCGTCATCACCGAAGGCGAGCTGGACGCGATATCAGTCAGCCAGATGCAGGGTCACAAGTGGCCTGTCGTGTCGATCCCCAACGGCTGTGACGGCGCTGCCAGGGCGCTGAAGAAGAACCTCGCGTGGCTGGAGAACTACGAGGAGATCATCCTCATGTTCGATCAGGACGACGCAGGCCAGAAGGCTACGGCCGAGTGCTGCCAGATCGGGTTCACCCCAGGCAAGCTCAAGGTCGCCACACTGCCCCTCAAGGACGCCAATGCGATGCTCATGGAGGGTCGCATCAAGGAAACCATCGACGCGATCTGGGGTGCCAAGGTCTACCGACCGGACGGCATCGTAGGCGTCAGCGACATCATGGGCGACCTGATGAAGCCGGTCGAGTGGGGCCTGAAGTGGTGCATTGAGGAGCTGACCCAGCACACCTACGGGCGGCGCATGGGCGAGGTCTACGGCTTCGGAGCCGGCACGGGCATCGGCAAGACCGACTTCCTGATGCAGCAGATCGCCTTCGACATCACTGACCTCCAGATGAATGTCGGCGCGATCTTCCTCGAACAGAAGCCTGTCGAGACCGCCAAGCGGGTCGCCGGGAAGCTGGCGGGTCGGATGTTCCATGTGCCCGACGCAGGGTGGACCGAGGAAGAACTCGTCCGCGCCGCGACCGAGCTGGATGGCAAGCTGTTCTTCTACGACAACTTCGGCCAGACCGACTGGGACATCGTCAAGGGTCACGTCCGCTACATGGCGGTCACCCTGGGCCTCAAGCTGATCTACATCGACCACCTGACGGCTATGGCCGACACAGGCGACGAGCGTGGCAGCCTGGAGCAGATCATGAAGGAAATGGCCGGGCTCGCCAATGAGCTGGGCATCATCATCCACTTCGTCTCCCACCTGACCACACCAGACGGCAAGCCCCACGAAGAAGGCGGGCGAGTCATGATCAGGCACTTCAAGGGCTCCCGAGCAATCGGCTTCTGGTCCTTCTTCATGTTCGGCCTCGAACGAGACCAGCAGAACGAAGATCCGATTATCGCCACAACCACTGTCTTTCGCATCCTCAAGGATCGCTACACAGGACGATCCACCGGCAAGACCATCAACCTCGGCTTCGACGCTGAGACCGGCCGGCTGTTCGTGCGTGAAGATGATCCGTTCGCCGAGAAGACCGGCTTCGTGGATGAGACGGCGGCAGACGACAGCCTTCCGTTTTGAACGACCACACCAACGATACCTATCCCTCGGACGTGACGATCTCGCGCCGGGGGAACCAACTCACCCTCAAGTTCAGAACTGCCACGGTCCACCTGTTCGCTGACAAGTGGAGGGAGATCGTGTGCGCAATTCAAGAGGTCTGCCACGATGTCCCAATCAATCCTCAACCTGACGACCCTCCTGCTCGCTGAGAAGGAAGAGAAGCGTCAGCTCTACAACCGCCTGAAGGAAGTCGAACGCAGCCGCGATCACTTCGCCTCCAGCGCCATGAACGCCGACAACCTCAGGGACCAGATCAGGGTCCTTCAGGACGAGAACAAGCAGCTCGACAAGGCCCTCGGCACCGCCGTCGCGGCTCTGACTGCCTGATGGGTCTTCAGACCCTCGTCTTCGATATCGAGACGAACGGACTGATCCCAGAGATGACAGTGATCCACTCACTGGTCATCAAAGAGTACGAGACCGGAACCATCTGGTCATGCAGCGACCAGCCGGGTTCGATGTTCCCAGTCGAGTTCGGCCTGCGCCTGCTCATGGATGCCGACACTATCGTCGGACACAACATCCAAGAGTTCGACATCCCAGCCATCCAGAAGCTGCACCCCGACTTCAAACCTCGGGGCACCGTTCGGGACACCCTGATCCTGTCGCGCCTCATCTGGGCCGACCTGACAGATGCCGACTTCCGGCGTTCCGACATGCAGAAGCGCAAGGGTCTCAAGTGGATTGAGCCCTTCATGTTCGGCCGCCACTCCCTCGAAGCCTGGGGCCAACGCCTGGGCAAGTGGAAGGGCGACTACGGGGCGATCAAGAAGGCAGAAGGCAAGGCCCTCGGTCTCGAAGGTGAAGCCCTGGTCGCCCACGTGGGGCACATGGTCCCAGGAAATGCAGGACTACTGCGTTCAGGACGTCGAGGTCACCGCGGAATTTTGGGCTCGCTGCCTGGGCAAAGGCTTCTCGGAAGAGAGCTGGAATCTTGAGCATGACGTTCGCAGGATCGTCAGCCGGCAGGAGAAGTACGGCTTCGCGTTCGACGAGGCAAAGGCCGCTGTCCTCTACGGCATCTTGGCCCAGGCTAAGGCCGACCTTGAGCGTGAGTTAGCTCTGGTCTTCAAGCCCTGGTATCGGAACAAGGGCCAGCGCTCCTCGACCTTCGACCGCACGATGGTCCAGAAGCAGCACCCCATCCTCGGCTACGAGCGGGACAAGAAGGGCGACTTCAAGATCGTCAAGAAGACCGGCGAGAAGAAGCCGATCTACGTCCAGTGCCAGTGGGGAGCCGGCGACCTCTACACCGACGTCAAGCTCATGCCGTTCAACCCCGGCTCGAGAGATGACATCGCTGACCGCCTGAAGCTGCTCTACGGGTGGAAGCCCTCGGAGTTCACCAAGGACGGCAGCCCCAAGGTTGACGACGAGACCCTGCAGGCCCTGCCCTGGCCCGAGGCGAAGCTGCTCACCCGCTACCTGATGGTTCAGAAGCGAATTGGCCAGCTCTCGGACGGCAAGGAAGGCTGGCTCCGTCACGTCCGCAACGGTCGCATCCATGGGCGCATCAGCACCAATGGCGCGGTCACCGGCCGCATGACCCACAGCAAGCCGAACATCGGTCAGGTCCCAGGCATCCACGACAAGAAGACCGGCGAGTTGATGCCCTACGGTCGGGAATGTCGCGAGCTGTTCACCGTGTCCAAGGGCAAGGTGCTGGTCGGCTGTGACGCCGATGCATTGGAGCTGCGAGACCTCGCCGGATACATGGCTGCCTACGATGGTGGCGCGTACATAAAGACCGTCCTCGAAGGCAACAAGGCCAACGGCACAGACATGCACACCCTCAACGCTGCGGCGCTTGGGTGTACGCGTGAGCAAGCCAAGACTTGGTTCTATGCCTTCATCTACGGTTCCGGTGACGCCAACCTGGGTGCCATCCTGGGTGCCGCTCCGTCCAAGCAGATGTCGGTCGGTAAGCTCTCGCGGGCCAAGTTCCTCGCGGCGCTGCCGGCGCTCAACAAGCTGATCTCAGCGGTCAGGCTAAGTGCCTCGCCACCAAGCAGCTCAAGGGTCTCGACGGTCGCATCCTCTCCGTACGGTCACCTCACTCCTGCCTCAACACGCTCCTGCAGTCTGCCGGCGCGATCCAGATGAAGCGGGCTTTGGTGATCCTTGACAACAACCTACAGGCCCTCGGGCTTGTCCCCGGCGTTCACTACGAGTTCGTCGCAAATGTCCATGATGAATGGCAGATCGAGGTCGATGAAGATAAGGCCGAGCTGGTGGGAAAGACTGCTGCTGAAGCAATCCGCCTCGCTGGTGAATATTACAAGTTCCGCTGCCACCTCGCCGGCAACTCTTCGTACGGCCAGAACTGGGCGGAGACACACTAAAGCCAGCCAGAACACTCCCGGTCACGTCTACGTCGCAGTCAATGCAGCGTGGCCGGGGCGGTGCAAGGTCGGCCTCGCGAAGGACCTAAAGAACCGCCTTCAGCAGATGAACACGAACGACCCAGACCGGGCGTATCGCTTCCACGAAACGAGGATATTCAATGATCGCAAGCAAGCTGAGGCAATTCTTCACGAGCTGCTGGATGGCTATCGCATCCCCGGCACCGAATGGTTCGAGCTACATCCTGACGATGCGGCCGGCATGTTACGGGGGCTCCATCGCAGGCAGTCTTCGGGAGATCGACCGGAAGGCGATGGCCAAGCTGATGGCTGACAAGTACGGGATCGTCGGCGAGTGAGCGTCCAAGTTCACCTATCGCTCCGATCTGCCAACGTCGCTCGGAATATCGAGTGGCTCGACGGCACACCACCCCTCAGCCTGTCCTTTCGTGGAAACGAGCTGGCCGGCGAAGTGGGCGAAGCCTGCAACGTCCTCAAGAAGCTGGAGCGCGCCCGCCTCGGCCTAAAGGGTTCCCGAGACACCTTAGAGCATCTGGCTGAGGAGCTGGCTGACGTCATCATCTGCTGCGATCTGATCGCCATGGATGTGGGCATCAACCTCGACAAGGCCGTGGCCGACAAGTTCAACGCCACGTCCGAGAAGGTCGGGCTGAAGACGCGGCTGTTCCTCTGATGCTGTACGCCCTCCGCAACACCGCCACCGGACGCCTAATGGCATTCGTCAGCTCACCCATAGAGACCGACGAGCCGTCCAAGGCTGTCCTGTACACCTCCGAGAAGAACGCTAGGGCCTCCATAAGGCAGCGGCAGAGGCTCGCTGCACAATGGCCGGAACACTTCCCAGCTGACTTCACCATCGTCCCACTCAAGCTCACCGAGGAGACCATTTGAGAACACTTCTGATCGACGGGGACATCCTCGTCGTGTCAACCGGAGCTGCCCTGGAGGTCGAGACCGACTGGGGCGACGACGTCTGGACGCTCACCTGTGACGTGGGTGAAGTCAAAGCAACCATCATGGCGACTGTCGCCCGCATGGAGAAAGACCTGAAGGCCGATGCGTCGGTCATCACCCTGTCGAAGGGCTCGGTCTTCCGTCACGACATCTACCCTGCATACAAGCACGGACGGTCACGCAAGCCGGTCGGAACCAACGAAGTCAAGCGCTGGCTGATCGAAGAGAAGGGCGCGAAGTTCAAGCCCGGGATCGAGGCCGACGATGTCATGGGCATCCTGGCCACCAACCCTCGGCTGATCAAGGGCGAGAAGATCATCTGCTCGGCCGACAAGGACATGAAGACCATCCCAGGCCTGCTCTACCAAAACGGCGAGATCACCAAGATCAGCCGCGAGGAGGCCGACAAGAACTGGCTCTTCCAGACCCTGACCGGTGACACCACGGACGGCTATCCCGGCTGCCCCGGCCTCGGCCCTGTCACTGCCCTGGCTGCCCTGAACGAGAACCTTGGGTGGGAGCAATACACCCATGAGTTCACCACCGGGAAACGCAAAGGCGAGACCGAGCTGAAGTGGCGCACCGTCGAGAAGGCAACCCAATGGGAAGCCGTGGTCAGCCAGTTCGAGAGAGCCGGCCTGACCTTCGACGACGCCCTGCTGCAAGCCCGCCTCGCCCGCATCCTCCGCAACGACGACTACGACCATGTCAAGAAGGAACCGATCTTATGGACGCCGTGAAGCCCACGATCTACCTCGACCTCGACGGCGTTCTCGCTGACTTCGACCAGCGCGCCGGCCGCATCCTCGGCACCGACAACATCTACAAGTGGGAGTTCATCCATGGCGCGAAGGCGTTCTGGGACAAGCTGAACCAGCACAAGAAGTTCTTCGAGTACATGGAACCGAAGGAAGATGCCTACGTCCTGTGGGACGCCGTGGCCAGCACTAAGCCTGTCATCCTGACTGCGCTGCCCAAGAAGGATGCCACCGACGTTGACGAGCAGAAGCGCCTGTGGTGCGCGAAGCACCTCGACCCGGATGTCAAGGTCATCACATGTGAGACCAGCGACAAGCCGCTCTACTGCAAGCCGGGTGACATCCTCGTCGACGACCGCGCTGTCAATCGGGCCGCGTGGCTCAAGGCTGGCGGCACCTACATCCTGCACACGGAAGCCAAGCTCACCGTCGCGGTCCTTAGGGCTCTCGGCGCAATCAACTGATGGCATCTAAAGTCATCGCCTTGTCGGGTCCTGCGGGGTCCGGCAAGTCGGAAGCTGGCCGGTATCTCGTGGAGGCCCACGGCTACCAGACAGTGAAGTTCTCAGGCCCGCTCAAGGCAATGCTCCGAGCATTCTACGTGAGCGTTGGCCTGGATGATCCCGAGCAGATCGAGCGCCGGATCGAGGGTGACCTCAAGGAAGTCCCTGACCCGTACCTAAACGGTGCCACGCCGCGCCACGCAATGCAGACCCTGGGTTCCGAATGGGGCCGTGGACTGATGAGCGACGACTTCTGGATCAGGAGCTGGGAGCGCAAGGTCGACAGCGTCGAGGGGCCGGTGGTCACCGACGATTGCCGGTTCGAGAACGAGGCCGAGGCGGTCATGTCTGCCGGTGGTGAAGTCGTTCGGCTGCACCCCAAGGTCTACAGAAGGGGCACCTCCAGCCACGCCTCGGAGTCCGGCATCAGCAGCGACTGGGTGAACCATGTGGTCACCAATGATGGAAGCATCGCTGACCTGCAGGACAAGATGTTGGAAATCATCGAGCCCATCCACGTCGTCACCTTTGGGGACCTCGAAAGTGAATAGGGTGAACAGTGGCACTACGGAGGGGTTCATCCCCGCTCCTGTAGTCTCTCGGGATGCTATCGATGCGCTAAAGCGTATCTTTCCCAACACCCTCCCGATGAACTTAGAGATTTCCGACCGTGAGCTTGGGGCTTTGATCGGAGAGCAGAGGGTCATTCAATTCCTTCAAGGCTCACTCCAAAATCAGGAAGACGAAGCAATCCCCAATGTGCTTAAGCAAACCTAAGATCGAGAAGCCGGATGTGGTTCAGCCGCCCCCGCCGCTGCTCGCCGTACCCAAGGCTCCGGTCCTGAACGAGACCGCCCGCTCGGCTAACAACGACGCCGGCAAGGCAGCTCGCGCACGGACAGGCCGCTCCTCCCTTACGATCCCCCTGGCTGCTGGTGCCACTGGCGTCAACATCCCGAGGTAATCTTTGCCCGATACGGAAGTCGTTTCCGCGAAGGCTCTATACGAAACACTGGCCACTGAACGAGACCCGTATATCAAGCGGGCCGTCAGGGCTGCTGAACTCACGGTCCCGTACCTGTTCCCCAAAGTCGGGACGACAGGTTCGACCACATTCGTAGAGCCCAACCAAAGTCTTGGCGCTCGTGGACTTAGGCATCTGGCTTCAAAGCTCCAGGTTTCCCTGTTCCCGGTCAACGCCCCATTCTTCAAATATGAGATCGACGACCTGGCACTCGCCAACTTGGCCAAGGCCGATGATAAGCGCGGTGAGATCGAGAAGGCACTAAGCGCTCGCGAACGGGCAGTCCTGTCCGAGATGAACGGCTCGATGTTCCGCCCGGTGTCGTTCGAGGTGTTCCGTCAGCTCTTGCTGGCCGGCAACTGCCTCCTGCACATTCCCAAGAAGGGTAAGCCGAGAGCCCACCGCCTGTCATCCTACGTGGTGCAGCGTGACGCCTCTGGCACCATCCTCGACATCGTTCTCCTAGAGACCATCGCCCGCACTGCTCTTCCGGCCGATATCATGGCCAAGATCAATACCGTCCCCACCGCCGCTGAGGCCAAGCGGGACGCCAAGGTCGACATCTACACGCATATCACCCTCGACGAGACTGGGCAGAAGTACACTGTCACCCAGGAGATCGAGGGCGTCCTGATCGAAGGCGAGGCCTCTGGCTTCTACCCGAAGGACAAGCTCCCCTGGATACCCCTTCGCTTCACCTACATCGAAGGCGAGGACTACGGCCGGGGCTTCATCGACGAGTACATCGGCGACCTCGCCAACCTCGACGCTCTCACCGCAGCCCTGCGTGACGGAACCATCCAAGGGGCCAAGGTCATCTGGCTGGTCGCTCCCAACTCCACGGTCAAGCCTAAGGCCCTCGCAGATGCCGCTAACGGTGGCTTCGTGCAGGCTGAGGCCAACTCTGTAGTCCCGCTTCGGCTGGACAAGCAGTCCGACTTTGCCGTTGCCGAGCGCATGATTGGCTCGATCACCGAACGCCTCCAGCTTGCCTTCCTTCTCCACAGCCAACGTGACGGAGAGCGGGTCACAGCCGAGGAGATCAAGTTCGTTGCCAATGAGCTGGACCAGGGCCTGGGTGGAGTTTACTCGCTGCTCGCCGAAGAGTTCCAGCAGCCCGTCGCGGTCCTCTACTCCGCTCGCATGGAGTTCGTCCGCAAGGTCCCGCCGCTGCCCAAGGAAATCACCAGCACGACCATCGTGACTGGCATTGACGCCCTAGGCCGTGGGTCTGACCTCCAGAAGCTCGACACACTGATCGCCGGCTCCAACCAAGTCGTTGGTCCCGAACAGGTTGGCCGATACCTCAACGTTGGGGAATACTTCAAGCGCCGTGGTGCCGCCATTGGCATCGACATGGGTGGCCTGATCAAGTCCGACGAAGAGATTGCTCAGGCTGACCAACAGGCTCAGCTCCAGGCCCTCGCACAGAACCTCGGACCCCAGGCTATCTCCCAGATGGGCGGCTTGGCGAAAGAGAACATGAAACAAACCGCCACTGAAGGAGAACCCAATGGCTGACGAAACAGAAGTGGCCGAAGTGGCCGAAGTGGTCGAAGTGATCGCTGAGGCGAAAGCCGAACCCAAGGCCAAGGTGGCGAAAGCCCCAAAGCTATCCAACAAGCAGACGCTGCTCGATAGCGGCTCGATCTACACGGCTCATTAATGGCGGGAGAACAGACTATCGTTCAAGTCCAGGCCCCTGAGCGATCCGTAGAGGAAGACGCGGCGGCTCTGGCCCTCGCAGCAGCTTCTGCCCCGACCACCGAAGAAGAAGCTCGTGCCCAGATCGCGGCGAAGAAGGCGGCTGATGAAGCTGCCAAGGCCGCACCTGTTGTCGTAGCTGAGCGCCCTGAGGGTGTCCCGGAGAAGTTCTGGGATGCTGCCAAGGGTGCCGTGAACCACGAAGCTCTGCTCGCATCCTATGCCGAGCTGGAGAAGAAGGTTGGCGCTCCCAAGGTTGACGACGATGCCGATCTCGATGACCTCGACCCTGCCCTGCAGGAGACCGAGGAAGCCGAAGACGCCGAACCGTTCAGCCTTGCCACGTTCGATGCTGAGTATGCTGAAGCCGGCGCTCTGTCGGAAGCCAGCTACGAGACGCTCGCCGCCAAGGGCTTCGACAAGGCAACCGTTGACGGCTACATCGCCGGCCAGGAAGCTCTTGGTCAGATCGCCACTCAGCGCATCACCGAAGCTGCCGGTGGCAAGGACGGTATGGACCGTATCTTCGCGTGGGCAACCACCGGAGTTTCGCCCGCTGAGATCGATGCCTTCAACGAGAAGTTCCAGCATGCCGACGTCAACGCTGGCGTCATCGCGATGGAACAGCTCAAGGCGAAGTACGAAGCCGCCAACGGCAAGGACCCTGTCCTGCTAGGCGGAAAGCCCGCAGGCAATCCCGTCGACACGTTCGATAGCTGGGCTCAGGTCACTGCCGCAATGGCTGACCCCAAGTACAAGTCTGATCCTGCCTACCGTGCCGCCATCTCGGCCAAGCTCGGTCGCTCCAACAAGATCTGATCTATCGGGGTTCCAGGGGCCACGCCCTGGGTGATTGTGGGACTAAACGGGTTCCCACACCCTCATCAAATTCAAGGACATCATGACCTTCAAGCTAAGTGCGCTGTCTCTCGCGCACCTCAAGGGCGTTCATCCCGACCTAGTGAAGGTTGTCATGCGCGCCATCGAAATCACCCCGGTCGACTTCGTGGTCGGCGAGGGTCTACGCTCCAAAGAACAGCAAGCCAAGAACGTCGCCAAGGGCGTCTCGACCACCATGCGCTCCCGTCACCTCGACGGCCATGCGGTTGACGTCCTACCCATCGCGAACGGCAAGCCGACCTACGACTGGAAGTTCTACTACCCGCTGGCCAAGGTCTTCAAACAGGCCGCGCTCGACGTCAAAATCCCTGTTGAATGGGGTGGCGACTGGAAGACATTCAAGGACGGCCCGCACTGGCAGTTGCCGTGGGCAAAGTATCCGTAAACCGCAGCAAGCGCAGGACCTCTAAGTTCTGGCTTGCCGTCACCCTGGCTCTGTCCTTCATCGCCCTATTCAGTTGCATCTGGAGGGGCCTTGAGACGGCTGCTGTAGGGATCACAGTGATGATTCCGGCAGTCTACGGAGCCTACGTTGGTGTCGGACACATGGACCTCAGGCAGGCCATGCTCGACACCTCAGAGGAGCCTCATGATACCTAAGGTCTACGGCTGGCTTGCCGGTCTGGCAGCCCTCCTGATCCTCATCGGCGTGATCTACGGCAAAGGCCGCATCGACGCCAACCACAAGCAGGAACTCGCTCAGCTCACCGAGACATTGGAGCTGACGAAGTCGACATTGGCCACCGAGAAAGTGGCCCGACAGAACGACACCATCCTCGCCACCGAAGCTGCCAAACGGCAGAACGTCCTCAAGCTCAAGATAGGCAACCTCAACGACTATGTGGAAACGCTCGAAGTCACTGGTGCTGTGTGCCTTGATGGCACTGACACTGAGCGGCTGCGCGACCTCTGGTAGGTTCGCCGCCCCTAACTACCCGGAACTCCCGGCCGATCTCCGCATCTGCTTCAACACCATTGTCGCCCCGCCTGCGGTTGGTCCCATGCCGAAGAAGCGCGTCATGCTTCTGATCGGGGCCTTCAAGGCCTCAGAGACCGAGAAGACCGACTGTGGCAAGCGCCTCATCGCCTTCTACGACAACCTCGCAACTCGATCAGGAACGTAATGTCCGCATTCAAATCCGCCTTCGCTGCCGCTCGCAAGTCAGGCAAGAAGGTCTTCACATGGGAAGGCAAGCGCTACACCACTAAGCTGGCCGCATCGACCCCCAAGACAGCCCCGAGGCCGACGCCTAAGCCGGCCCAGGCTGCCCCTGCTGCTGCCGCTGTGAAGAGGCCCCGGCCTCTCGCCGCCGCCAAGACTGCTGCCCCCGCAGCGGCAGCCGCATCACCATCCCCGCAGTATCGGGGAACCTCAAAGGTCGCAGCCCCGGCAGCCCCAGCGGCAGCCCCTAGTGCTCCCGCTAAGAAGTCCCTTGGCATCGTCCCGACGGGCACCACCAAGTCGACGGGTCTGATCAAGGCCGTCCGCTCTGCCCTCGGCACTGACCGCAATGCTGGCATCAACGCCCAGCTCGACCGGATTGAGGCGAGCAAGAAGAAGAGCATTGGCGGCAATGTCCGCTCGGGTCTCCGCATCACCGCCCGATAACCTAAAGTGTCCGAAGTTTGTAGCATTCTTCGGACACCTCTCTCCCGTTCCAAGTTCTGTGAATGTCACACCGCTCTTTAGCCGGTGACAACAAGGAACCAAGGAAGTCTCACCAGACGATTACTTGGCGACCCTCCAACAGTGACTGAGGTCATTGAAGCAGGATAATCCCCAACAGTCATCCAGTGCTGCTCCGAGGCCCACACAAACCTCAGAACAAACACGGGAAATACCTATACTATGGCAAACGGCGTAGTCTCTAACCTCGGTCAGGCCAATGGCGCTGGCGCTCTTGACGCTAACTTCGTCAAGGTCGCAACCGGGGAAATCCTCACCGCCTTCACTCAGACGGTCGAGTTCGCGGACAAGCACATGGTTCGCAACATCTCCAACGGCAAGTCCGCTTCGTTCCCGGTCACGGGTCGCACGAGCGGCGCTCGCTATCACACCCCGGGCACGGAAGTCCTCGGCACGGTCGCCAAGTTCAACGAGCGCGTCATCACCATCGACGATCTGCTCCTGACCGACTACTTCACCGCCAACATCTACGAGGCGATGAACCACTTCGACACGCGTTCGGAGATGACCAAGCAGCTCGGCGAAGAGCTTGCCCAGGCCTACGACCGCAACGTCGCTCGTACCGCTATCCTGACCTCGCGCGGCGCTGCCGTTCTCGACGGTCTGCCGGGTGGTGGTTCGGTCACCAACGCGGCGATGCTGACGGACAGCAACGTCATGGCTGCCTCGTTCTTCGACGCGGCTGCAATCCTCGACGGCAAGTACATCCCTGCCGGCGACCGCTACGGCTTCCTGAAGCCCGTCCAGTATTATGCCCTGGCTCAGAACACCAAGGTCATCAATAAGGACTGGGACGGCAAGGGTTCCTATTCGGACGGCACGGTCATCAAGATCGCCGACATCCCGCTGATCAAGTCGATCAACCTCCCGAACGGCACGACCGTCGCGGACGGCCCGACCAAGTACCAGGGCGTGTTCACGAACACCGCTGGCCTGATCATGCACAAGGGCCTGATGGGCACCGTGAAGCTGCTCGATGTCGCAATCGAGAGCGAATACATGGTCTCCCGTCAGGGCACCCTGATCGTCGCCAAGTATGCAGTCGGCCACGGCGGCCTGCGTCCTGAGTGCGGTCTCGAACTGAAGACGGCGTAATCGTCCAAACCACCAAAGAACCGGGGTCCTTAACAGGGCTCCGGTTTTTTTCGTTTAGCAACTCCCACCCCGACCTCTGGAGACCTGATGGCCACTGGCCTAACCCCATTCACAGAGCTTGAGGCGATCAACGAAATCCTGGCGACCGGCAGCGAAAGCCCCGTGTCCACGCTGGATGATAACACCGTGATCGACGCCTCGCTCGCCATGAACACCCTCCGAGCTACCTCAGTCGAGGTCCAGACGCGCGGGTGGAACTTCAACACCGAGAACAACCTCGTCATCGCCCCCGACCAAGACGGCACAGTCGTCCTCCCCAGGAACACCCTCGGGGTCGATACAGTCGGCGAAACGGCCAGCATCAACGCAGTCCAGCGTGGCCTCAGGCTCTACAACGAGACCGACAAGACCTATGTCTGGACGGCTGCCCCCACGGTGACCCTTGTGGTTGCCCTGGCGTTCGAAGAGCTGCCCTCCACGGCCCGCCTGTACATCACCATCAGGGCCGCTCGGAAGTACCAAGACCGCTACTTCGGGGACACCGCCTCACACTCCTATTCTGCCGCCGACGAGGCTGAAGCTCGCTCCACGATGATGGACGAAGAGCTGCGCTCGACCGGCCCGAACATGCTCAACAGCCAGTTCGCTCGGGACCTTCAAAGCCGCGTCTAAATGGCTAAGATTTCCGGGACTATCCCCAACTTCGCGAATGGGGTCAGCCAGCAAGCTGTTGCCCTTCGCCTCGCCTCACAGGGCGATTTCCAGCTCAACGCCTACTCGACCGTCGTCGACGGCCTGAAGAAGCGCCCGCCGACGCAGCGACGTGCCTCCCTGGGTGGTGGCTTCACCGGCCCCATCCACACCCACATGATCAACCGTGACGCCACCGAGCGCTACGAGGTCATCATGTCCTCGGCCGGCATCCGGGTGTTCGGGCTCAAGGATGGCGTGGAGCGAACGGTCAACGCCCCAGACGGCATCGGCTATCTCAGCTACGCCCCAGGTCCCCTCAAGCCGCCCTACAGGACGGTCACGAACGGCGACTTCACGTTCATCACGAACAGCACCAAGGTAACCTCCAAGGACCCAGCCATCATCGAGCCAGTCTCGCCCAGCGAGGCCCTGGTACACGTCATGGCCGGCAACTACGGCAAGAACTACAAGATCATGATCAATGGTGCTGTGGTCGCTTGGTATCGCACTCCTGATGGCACGAACTCCCACCAGTCCCCCGCTGTCGACACCGCCTTCATAGCCCGCAGGCTCGCCACCGGCGAAACCGTGGCGCTGGAGAGGACTGACGCCGACCAAGAGAATGGCGGCTGGGAATGGAAGGCAACTGACACCAACCTAGCTGCGAACGGCATCAACGCCGCTGGCGGCTGGACCGTGAAGGTCACCCGAGGGACCCTCTACATCAAGAAGGACGACGGCACCGCGTTCTCCATCGGGATCGAGGACGGCTACAACGGCTTCGCCATGAAGGCTGTCCAGAACACCGTGCAGGACTTCACCGATCTGCCGGCCTTCTGCGAGAGCGGTATGGCGATCAACGTCACAGGCTCCGTGGGAACCCAGTACGACGACTACTTCGTCAGGTTCGGCAAGCAGTCTCCGAGTGACCCTGTAAGCACCCCCGGCGTCTGGCGCGAGATTGCCAAGCCGGGCATGTCGATTGCCTTCGACGCGTCAACCATGCCCCACGTCCTCGTTCGTGAGGCCGATGGCACCTTCACCTTCCGCAAGTCGGTGTGGGATCAGCGAAAGGCCGGCGACGAGAACACCTGCCCGTCCCCATCCTTCGTCGGCAAGACGATCAACGATGTCTTCTTCTTCAAGAACCGCCTTGGTTTCCTGTCGGAAGAGAACGTCATTCTGTCCCGCCACGGCAGCTACTACAACTACTGGCGCGCCACGGCCACGGCTCTGCTCGACGACGATCCGATTGACGTCGCTGCGGTCGAGAGCGGCGTGTCGATCCTACGCTCGGCACTGAGCTACGCCGACATGCTCGTCATGTTCGCCGACCAGATGCAGTTCACGCTCAAGGGCAATGAGCTGCTGACCCCGAAGACAGCATCGATCCGTCCGGTCACCTCTTACTCGGCATCCTCCACAGCCCGACCGGTGCAAGCCGGCGATGTAGTGTTCTTCCCTGTCGACCGTGGCCAGTTCTCTATGGTCCGCGAGTTCAACGTCGATCAGAACACCGGAGCAGCCACCGCAGAGGACATCACGGGCCATGTGCCCCAATACCTCCCAGGTGCGGTGACCAAGCTCATAGCCTCGACCCACGAGGATATACTTGTGGCTCAGTGCGATGGACAGTTGGATACTCTGTACGTCTACAAATACTACTGGAACGAGAACAAGAAGCTCCAGGCTTCGTGGTCTCAGTGGACGTTCCCTGGCGTGGACAAGGTCCTCGATATGGGCTTCATCGGCTCCCAGCTCATCCTCGTCCTCCTTCGGGGCGAAGAGGCGTTCCTTGAGGTGATGGATGTTCAGCCCGGTGGGGTGGACGATTTCGCCACCTTCGTCTGTCACCTCGACCGACGCTTCAAGGTGGAAGCAGACCGGCTCTATGACTCCTTCGATGCGTATGCCAACACGACGACAGTGTTCGTGCCCTTCGACGTGGCCAACGACCACATCTGCGTGACAGCCGGCTCCTCGGCCTCGGTCCTGAACCCCGGCCTGCAGATTGCCATCCTCGCCACCTCACCAACCTCGGTCACCCTAAGCGGCGATCTGAGGGGCATACCGCTGTACTTCGGCGTCCTCTACTCCATGCGCTACGACCTCTCGACGATCTACCTTCGTCAGCAGAGTGCGCAGGGCGGAACGAGCGTCATCACCGAGGGCCGGCTACAGCTCCTCCAGCTCCTGATCCTGTTCTCCAAGACCGCCTACTTCAAGGTCGAGGTGACAACCATGTCTGGGGATGTCCGCACCTATGTCACCAACGGTCGCCTTATGGGTGACCCTGAGAACCGTGTTGACCGGGTCCACCTCAGCGACGGGAACATCCGCGTCCCGATCCTGAGCAAGAACGACCGGGTGAAGATCAGCGTCGTCAACGACAGCTACCTCCCCTGCTCCCTCCTCTCCGCTGAGTGGGTCGCCAACTACGTCCCGAAATCGAAGAGGATTTGATGATCACAATACGCAGGGCCAAGGTGTCCGACGCTATATCCTTGGCCCCGCGTTTGCGGTCAGCAGACAGAGACGAATGCAGGGCAGCCCTGGGCATGGAGCCTAGGATCGTTCTGCCACTCCTCGTTCAGGGCGACTGCGTATGGGCTGGGGTCGACCAGCACAGTGAGGTCTTTGGCCTCTTCGGGATCGACCCAGTCAAGGGCATGGACCATCTAGGCATCGTCTGGATGGTCACGAGCCCCGACATCTTCAAGCACCGCCGAGACCTCCTGAAGCTGGCCCCTGAGTGGCTCGATAGGCTTCACCATGTCCGGCCGCTGCTTGGCAACCACATTGACGCGCGAAACACCACGCACATCCGCTGGCTCAAACGAATGGGGTTCTCCTTCCTGAGGACCCATCCTGAGTACGGCGTGGAGAAGCGTCCCTTCCACGAATTTGCAAGACTGAGATAAAGCCCATGTGCCCAGCTATCCTGAGCGTGGCTGTCTCTGCGTTCGGATCGATCCTCGGATACGCCGGCCAGCAGCAGCAGTACGAAGCTCAGCAGGAAATGTACCACAATAACCGCGATGCCGCGAACAAGGCAGCCGCGAATAGCTTCGCCTCGATCCAGAACCGCCAGCTCCAAGATGATGCTGCCTCGGGCCAGGAGCTTCAGAACCTAAACATCGAAGCGATGAAGGGTCGGGCAACTGCCTCCGTCGCGGCCGGTGAAGCCGGCGTTATGGGTCTCTCCGTCGACGGCCTGATCGCCGACTACTATGGCCAGCAGGGTCGATACGAGCGAACCCTAGCCAACAACGCTCAGATGAACGCCAGTGCCCTAAGGGACCAGATGGACAGCACCAGGGCGACAGCCGAGGGGCGCATCAACTCCGTCGACCAGGGCCAGAGGCCGTCATTCGCCGACGCGGCAATCCGCATCCTCGGCTCGGGCGTAGACGCCTGGACCCAATTCAAATCCAAAGGATAACCAATGGCTCAAGGCCGCGTACAAGTTGACGAGCTGCGGTCTGACATCCGGCTCCAGCCTGCCCAGAATATAACCGACACATACGTCGCCCCACCTCGCCCACCGGAGGATCAGAACCTAGCCCGCCTAGTGGACGCGCTGGGTTCCTTCTCGGGCTCCCTCGGCCGCTACGCTGCGGTCACTCAGGACAAGTCAAAGTCCAATGAGTTGGAACTGATGGCAGCCCAGAAGAAGTTCTCGGGCATGACCATCGAGGAGCAGCGCAAGGCTGTTGAGGGTGGCCAGATGCCGGCCTACGCCAACGACTTCGTCCAGAAGGGCATGGGTTCCCTATGGGGCTCGTCCTATGGCCAGAGCCGAGCGGCTGAGCTGCAGAACACCCTCAACACGACGCACGACTGGACTGGCGATCCCGACCAGCTGTACGCCGAGGCCATCAAGGCCGACATGGAGAAGTATGGCAACGATCCCAACTTCGTCGCCCAGTACCTCCGTCAGATGGACCAGGGTCGCAATCAGGCCCAGAACGTGGTCGAGGGCCGCAAGGTCGACAACTTCAACAAGGACCAGCTCGGTGCGGCCTTCGCAGGCTTCGACACCGTCATCAACGCTGGCATCCAGAACGGCCGAGACCCTGACGACATCGCCAAGGATGTCATGGGCAGCTATGCCTCACTTGGCAAGGATGGTGTCCTTGGTGTCGACTTCGACAAGCTCGATCAGGAACGCCTGAACGCAGCCGCACGTCGTGCCGAGACGCAGCCTGAGGTGGCCCTAGCGCTCATCTCTGCGACCCGTAAGGGCCGTGGCGGCGCAACTACCTCGCTCGCCCAAGATCCAGCCCAGCGCGACCGCATCCTGCAAATCCAGGAAGTTGCCCGCAAGGCGATTGGCAAGAAGGCAGAGGGAGTCTTCCTCGACGGAGTGGCAGCCCAGAACGCTGAACTCATGGCAACGGGAAATCTTGATGGCATTGAGGAACGGCGCTACACCTCACCGATCACTGGCGAGGAGAAGGTCATCACGGCCGACAGCCAGCGCGACGATGTCATCTACCGCTACATGAAGACCAGTGCCCAGATCGCCGAGAAGAACCGGGAGACCGGGACTGAACGGATGTCTCGTGAGCTTCGCGTCTTCCGAATGGGCACCAAGAACGACCCCGAGCTGGAGAAGCAAGTCTCTGGCATCTTCCAGATGGCGAACGCCGGCATCAGCCAGGACCCCGAAGCTGAGAAGAAGCTGGTCAGCAAGCTCGAAGCCTACAAGTGGCTCCGCAACGAAAGCACCCAGTCCCTTCTGTCCCACGCTAAGGACGAGAAGGACCGCGATTTCGCAGAGACCTATCTGGCCGGTCAGCAGTACCTCGGCATGGACAGCTCGGAAGCCATCAACTTCGCCACAAGGGCCACCAAGATCAGCTCTGAGGGACTGCCAGGCATATCGCCTAAGCAGCACGAACAGGTCCGCGCGGCGGTCAACGGCCTGGGCTCCAAGCCGGGGTGGTTCTGGGGCACCAACGACACCAAGCCCGCCAATTCCGCGGTGGCCGAGCAGCGGGTCACACAGCTCGCTCTGGGCATCATGAACGCCAACGGCGTCCCGATGGACAAGGCGATCACCATGGCGTCTGAGGCGGTCAAGGCGACCTCTACAACGTACAACGGTGTCCTGCTCGATCTGCAGGGCATGCATGTCCCTGACAACTTCTCTGAGGTCTTGGACGAGCAGCTCGGCGACTACGCCAAGAACCGTCCCCTCGTGATGCAGCGCAACGGCCTCTCCCAGAGCGACCTTGCAGTTCTTCCCGCAGGCGGCGGCACCAGTGGACCCTCAGGGGGCCGCTTCATCGTCGTCGAGAAGGACACTCTCAGCCCGGTCCTCGACGACCAGGGCAACATGTCGTTCGTCACCACGGGTCAGGTCCGCCAGCGCGGCGCGGTCAAGGAGAACGAGCGTAAGACCAAGGTGCTGCGAGACAGCGCCGTGGAGAGTGGTGCGGCCTCCAAGGGCTACACCAGACTGCCAGCTGTATCCGGCGAGACCGGGTGGCTGAATAGCAAGACCGGCGAGATCATGAAGTTCGACTTCCCTGACGGGGCGTCAGCTCCAGTGTGGAAGCCGACCGGCAGACGCATCTCTTCCCCACTCTCCAATCGATAAACCCAAGACCCTCAGGCTAACCCCTGGGGGTCCCCAATTCACCAAAGGAGCCCCATGAGGCTGACAGAAGCTCAAGTCGTCGCTGGCCTTATCAAGCGCGGCGTACCTACCCACGTCGCCCAGGGCGTTGCGATGAACTTCCGCGACGAGAGCGGCTTTGATACGGGCATAGTTGGCGACAACGGCAACGCTATCGGGCTCGCCCAGTGGAATGGTCAGAGGAAGGCCAACCTAGAGAGCTTCGCTGCCTCTCAGGGCAAGTCTGTCGACGACGGAAACACGCAGCTCGACTTCTTCATGAAGGAGAACGCAGGCCCCGAGGCAGCAGCATGGGCGAAAGTCATGGCGGCACCCTCGGCTCAGACCGCTGCGGTCGCCTTCGTGAACCACTGGGAGCGCCCTCGGGCTGACCTCGGGGCTGCACGTGCGGCCAAGTATAACAGCGGCTCCGCTCCTGATCTCAGCTCGGCAGCCATGGAGATTCCTGAGGGTCCCGCTAAGCAGGTCCAGCTCCCCGACCCGGTCGCTCCTTCGCTCTGGCAGACCACCAAGGACGCGGTGGCGACCAACGTCACCAACCCCTTCGCCGGCCGTACGGACACCAAGGAAGACCCAGGCTTCGTCCTGACACCCGACCGTATCAAGGCTGACTTCGAAGCTCGTGGCCTCCCGGTCGACGAGACCAATCAGGACTACATCAGCACCAGCCACTCCGAGGCCCACTATCAGGAGAACCTCAACGCAGCCTCAGTGAACAACGATAGGCTCGTTCGGCTGAGCCAAGCTGGCATGACCGGGGCTGCCCTGCAAATCACCGCTCAGATGCTCGATCCCATCGCCCTAGGCACGGACATCGTGGTTGGTTCAGTCCTTCCCGAGCTGGTCCTGGCCAAGCGTGGCTACCGCATTGGACGTGTCCTGGCGGGTGCCGTTGGTGGTGGCTTGGGTGCCGTGGCGTCGGAAGGCGTCAAGGAAGAGTTCAACCCGAACCACCACAAGGCTGACGTCTTCTATGGCGCAGTCATGGGCATTGGCGTCGGCGGTCTGGCCGGTGGCCTCATGCGCAACGCTGACACTATCGCTGAAGGTGCCATGATCCAGCGCGCCGCGCAGCGTCAGGTCGCCTCCTACGAGGACAGCGTGTCAGGCTCTGCAATCAACGCCGGCTCCGTCGGTGCAGCCAAGAACCCACTCAACGACACCTTCCTCAAGGATGAAGCGTTCGAGTTTCTCGACATCAAGGACATGCAGGAGACTGCCTTCGGGAAAGCCCGAGTGTCCCTTTCGGCATACCTGAACACCTCCAAGAATGTCGTGACGCGTGGCCTAGCTGGTCTCGTGCAGGACGGCGTGGGCAAGAAGGGTGGCATGGTCAACGCCATCGCCGCGTCCGAGGACAAGGACCGTCTGGTCACCTACTTCTCGACCAACCTGGGCCGCGTGGCTCACCCCCAGCTCAAGGCTTGGATCAAGGAGAAGGGCATCGGAGCCAAGGCACGGCTGTCTGGCCGCGCTGAGCATGACTTTGGTGTCGAGATCAACAAGTACCTGTTCGACAAGGGAACCGACCGAGCGACCCGCTATCCCAAGTCTGTGGTCATCACAGCCAAGCGTATGCAGGAGCTTTATCACGAAACCCTCGGGCTCATGAAGAACCCGTTCGAGCGTGAAGGCATGGTTGGTCGGCCAGTAGCCGGCGCTCTTGACATCAAGGCTGACGCCAACTGGTCTGGTCCCCGATACTGGGACGATCAGCGCCTCATCCTGGCCCACAGCGACTACGCTGACGGGACCATCGAGCGGCTCATTGAGGGTTCCATCAAGTCGGCCCAGGCTGACATTGAACCGGGCCTAGCGACCCGCCTCGCGGCTGGCTTCACCAAGGCCATCATCGGCCGTGCCCACGGTCTCGAAGCAATGGCACACGGCAACGTCGGTCTCGAAGACATGGAAGAGCTGGTCCAGACCCTCATGAACCACGGCGGTCTCGACCGTGCTGACGCCGACGCACTGCTCAAGTCCTTCAAGACACCCAAGAGCGATGCCGGCCGCGATGCACCTTTGAAGCGCCGCATGCTCCTCGACGAGACCTACAAGCTGGAAGGTGCCAACGCGCCGATGACCAAGCTGGGCACCGTAGACGAGAAGGGCCTGAGCGTCATGGACCTCCTATCGCAGGACGCAATCGGCAACTTCAACCGCTACATCAGGCCGACCTCGGGTCGCGTGGCGCTGTCCCGATACCGCTTCAAGGACCCTGTGTCCGGCGAGCTGCTGGTCAACGGCATCACCAGCGATGGTGAGTGGCGTCAGCTCATCGACAAGACGATGCAGAAGAACGCCGACCTCATCAAGGCTGGGCAGATCACCGAGGCCGAGGGTAAGGCCGACATCAAGCGCCTCAACTTCGCCTACAGCTCGATCATGGGCCGGCCGGTCAATGACGTCGAGAACACCGCCTTCGGGCACTGGGGCCGACTGATCCGCAAGTTCAACTTCGCGCGCATCATGAACCAAGTGGGCTTTGCTCAGGTCTCTGAGGTCGGGATGCCAATCGCTCACCTCGGCGTGAAGGCTTCCTTCTCCCAGATGCCAGCCTTCAGGCGCGTCGTTAACATGGACGGTGAGAGCATTCTCAGGTCTGGCTTGGCCGACGACATCGAAGTCTGGTCAGGGTTTGGTGGCGAGCGCCTGACGGCAGCCGCTGAGTACCGCTTCGACGACCTGACGGGCATCCACGATGCACCCTCGGGCACTTGGAGAGACAAGGCTGAGCATGCCCTGAACGTGGCCGGAAGGTTCACTTCGGAGACCTCAGGTTTGACCACTGCCAACGTCGCCCTCAACAGGTGGACGGCAGCCTCCATCGTCCAGCGCTTCGCTGACATGGCGCATGGTGGCAAGACCTTCAGCGCCAAGCGGTTCGCCGACCTCGGTGTCGATACCGTGACCAAAGCCACGGAGGGTACATATAAGGGCCTGACGATGTCTGAGCGCATTCTCAAGTCGTTCAAGGACCCCGGCAACTTCGAGTACACGACTGGCCTTCTCACAAAGAAGAAGGTCGCCCGCGCGCACTTCGCTAAGTGGCAGGACAAAGAGGCAGCCGAAGCCTTCCGTCAGGCAGCCTATCGCCTGGGCACGACGGTGATCCAGAAGAACGACATCGGCAACATGGCTATGTGGATGTCTCATCCCGCCGCCAAGCTGCTCATGCAGTTCCGCTCGTTCATGGTCGGTGCCTACGAGAAGAACACCCTCAAGTCGATGCACATGCGTGATCCGGTTGCCGCTAAGGCTCTCGCCGCGTCCATGGGCTTCGCCGGCCTCTCCTACGTCGTCCAATCCAAGATCGCCTCAATCGGGCGTTCGGACAGGGAGGCCTACCTTGAAGAGAGGCTGGGCTGGGACAAGATCGGCGAGGCCGCGTTCGCAAGGGCCGGCGCGTCGTCCATCATTCCTATGCTCATCGACACCGGAGCCTACTTCACCGGGCAGAACGCACTGTTCAGCCACACCCGCACCACCGGTCAGGCAAGCAACATGATGTTCGGCAACCCTACGACGGGTGGCTTGGACGACATAGCGCAGGCCTTCCGTGGCATTGCCGGTTTGGCCGAGGATCGCGCATGGTCGCAGGAGGAAGCTCGGGCGCTCGCTCGTGTCCTTCCATTCGGCAACTCGCTGCCCGTCACCACTGCCGTCAGCGCCATGGTTGGGAACCTCCCACGGTTCGCTCCACGCGACAGCAAATAGCTCCACAAACGGTCACCTAAGCAGGCCCTCAGACTAACCCCTGGGGGCCATTTTCTATTCAAGGATCACAATGACCTCACCAATCAAGTCCTTCGTTTTCTATGATGCCGATGGCGTCACGAGGGACTTCACCTTCAGCTTCCCGTACCTCTCCAGAGACCACGTCAAAGTCTATGTCGATGGTGTCGGATATGGCGACTTCGCGTGGGTTGGGCCTTTCTCCATCCGTACCAACACCACCCTTCCGACGCTCGCTGGTAAGATCAAGATCGCCCGCGAGACACCCGGCGACAGCCCCCTGGTCACCATTGGCGACGGCACATCTCTCCGCTCGGTGGACCTCAATCGTCAGTCCCTCCAAGCCATGTATGTGGCGCAGGAAGCGGCCGACGCAGCTCTCCTAGTGAAGTCCAGCGCTCTCGTGCCTCCAGACAGTGACGCAGGCCGGGTGGCGCTGGAGTTCCCATCCATCGAAAGCCGCAGGAACAACGCACTCGGCTTCGACGCAGACGGCCAGTTCCGCGCCTACTCCCCAGCGGACATGCCCAAGGGTGAGACCGGTGACAAGGGCGATGTAGGTGCCCCGGGACCAGTGGGTCCTCAGGGTACGCAGGGCCTTCAAGGTCCACAAGGTCCAGCCGGCGACAACTACTCCCCGGACGGCAAAGGTCTGACCGCAGGCCGATCTGCGTTCAACGCTCAGGCTCTTGGCTTCTCTTACCTCGATATCCAAACCGGCACTCTCTACTGGAAGCTCAGCGCAACCTCAGGAGATTGGTCCGCAGGGATCGCCTTTGGTGCCGGCGCTCAGGGCATCCAAGGCATTCAAGGCCCAGTTGGTGCGCAGGGCGCGGCGGGTGCAACCGGAGCGGCTGGCACCCCAGGGATGATCTGGCGTGGCGCTTACGCAGGCCCGACGGCCTACACCCCGAAGGATGTCGTCGCCTACAATGGCGCGGCCTACATCAACATCCTGGCCTCGACTGGTAACCTCCCGACCAATGCGACCTACTGGAACCTCGTGTCATCTAAGGGCGACCAAGGTATCCAGGGTGTGCAGGGTCCCGTTGGTCCGACTGGCCCGCAGGGTCCACAAGGAACAGCCGGCACAGACGCTACAATAACCTCAGCCGCAGTCGGCTCAGCCATCGCTGGCATTGCCTACGGCGCTGTTGGCTCGTCCGTGTTTGGCTACATCTACAACACCGGAATTACTGAAGGTGGGACCTACGCGGGCTCCTCCATCCAGCCTGCTGGTCTGCAACTGAGTTCTTTCACCGCCATGACGGATGATAATGCTCCTTCGGGCGACCGTACCGTGACGAAGGGTGGGTCCGCTCTGTCTGGCACATGGCGCGCACTGGGTCGGTCTTCCTACAGCACTGGAACCAACTACGCCCGGTTCACTCAATTCGTGAGGATCGCCTAATGGAATACCGCCACCCAAAGTTCAACGCAGCAGGCTCCATCGACGTGGAGGTCAATCACCCAGTCCATGGGTGGGTGCCCTTCACTGCATCCCCGAGTGACCCTGAGGCTCTTGGCAGGCAGCTCTACGCCTCCACCAGGGCCATCGCAGCTCCGTATGCTTCGCCCCCTGAGCCGACGATTGAGGAGCGCCGCGCGGCGATGCCGTCGATCACCCCAAGGCAGCTTAGGCTGACCCTCCAGTCCATTGGGATCACCGAGGATGCCATCGAAGCTGTCCTCGTCAACGACCCTGAGGGCAAGATCGAGTGGAAGTGGGCAACCACATTCTCTCGCAAGCACCCACTCATCAACACCATGGGAGCCGTCTTCTCGATCACCCCCGAGCAGATCGACGACCTCTGGGTGTTCGCTAAGGCCATCTAATGGCTGCCCTCTCTCTAATCACAGGAACCACTACCTTGGACAACACCACAGCAGGCGTGGCGATCTCTGCTGTCGCGAGCCCTGTCTGGCTTCCCATGCTCCAGTCCGTATCTGACGGGGCCGCGATCATCGCCCCAATCCTGGGTACTATCTGGCTCGTTGTTCAGATCATCGGCCGCACCAAAGACATCCTCCACAAGGACCGCAAATGAAGACTGACAACAAGGCCCTCGCGGACCTGTTCGACGCTTTCGCTGGTGAGCTGAACAAGCTCATCACCGAGGGCAAGACCGTCATGGACAAGGAAGGCGAGATCGTTCGGCTAAGCCCCGACGCCGCCTCCCTGAACGTGATCCGACAGTTCCTCAAGGACACCAATACGACCGTCGTTCCGGGCACCAACAAGGTTCTCAACGACATCGCCGCGAGCCTCCCGTTCGACGGCTCTGAACATGACGAGCAAGCGAGACACTAAGTGAACATCACCGCACAGAACACCTTCACCCCCGCTGTCCTGATCCAGTCCGGCAACATCTTTGACGTCTCGATCAGCGGCACATTCGTCGCAACAGTGACCGTCCAGCGGTCCAAGGACGCCGCTACATGGTTCGACATCGACAAGTTTACGGCTGCCGCTGAGAAGACGGGCGTGTCCGGCTCGGCTTGGTACTTCCGCGTTGGCGTGAAGACCGGAGAGTTCACGTCGGGCACCATCGTGGCTGCAATCTACTAATGGGCGTCCCTTATATGTTCTTCAGGGGCGTCCTAAGCGACGTCCTGTGGTCCTCTACCTCGGTCGCAGCTCCGTCCGAGCCACCTCCGGTCGTTGTCGATCCGACCTATCTGCCGGTCCTCTCGACAGCCCCAGCAGTCGTCTATGGAACGACGAGGCTTCTCGCCGCCTACTCAGGCCCAGCGATCCGGGTTCAGCGCGCCGTCGATGACGTTGAGCAGGACATCAGCTTCGGCTCGAAGTATTTCGACACCGCAGCCGCCACATCGTTCCGTGGTGCCAGCGCTCTTGGGCTTCGCAAGTGGTACGATCAGACTGGAAATGGCTTCCATCAGGAGCAGGCCACCAAGGCCAACCAGCCGGGCGTCTTCCCTGAGGTCCTCTACAACGGCGCACCGTCGATCTCGTTCGACAGCTCAGCACTGGTCCAGAACCAAAGCTCGAAGTTCACGGCCTGCACCACCGGCCCGACCGTCGCCAAAGAGAACTTCACCGAGTTCTACCTGCTCTCGCCGAACTTCTCTCTCAACGACAACTACTTCGGCTCGATGCCGGCAGATGCGACGACCCTTTCGCTGTTCACCACGACGGCAAACGTCGGCCTGAGGGGCAACAACACCACGCCCTTCAACGACACTCGTACGGGTCCCCGGAAGGTGCCGCCTCTGAACCAGCATGTTCTCCGCTGGAGAGGTGGTCCGACCGGCAAACAGTTCGGCGTCAACGGTTCTCTGTTCCTCGTGGGCACGGCCCCTGTGGCAGGCAACGTGACCGGCAAGGGCTTCGGCCGGTGGAATGCCACCACGCCGTCCAGCTACGATGGCGAGTTCGACATCATCGCCTACGTTGCCTATCCGGCAGCCCTGTCCGATGCCGAATGCCTGGCTGTCGAAGCCGCACTCAAGGCCCAGTGCAACGTTGTCACCTCCTCCACTGTCAAGGTCGTCTTCGACGGCGACAGCAGGACCGAGGGCTCTGGCCACTCCAAGAACCAGACGTGGACGAAGAAACTGATCCAGTCGGTGTCGACGCCAATCTACGCGGTCAATATGGCCGTTGGCGGTCAGTACCTCAGCAACATGGTGACGAATGTCGCCGGTCGCGTGACCAACCAGTACGATGCTGCGTTCACCAAGAACATCGTCTGCATGGGTGGCCCAGGCATCAACGACATCACCAACGGTAGGACGGACGCGCAGCTCATCGCTGACTTCCAGAGCTACGCGAACGGCATCCACGCCAGCCAGCTCCTCATCGCGGCAACGATCCCTTACCGGGACACCGCGACCACGCAGCAGGAGACCTATCGGACCTCGTACAACACTTGGCTCCGCGCCAACTACGCGACGTATGCGGAGCGCCTCGTGGAACTCGACATCCCGCAGTTCGCCTACTGGTCCGCGAACTACTACATCGACATCGTCCACTTCAACGATGCCGGCCAGCAGCTTTGGGCAGACGCCTTCAAGCCTGCAATCGAGTCGCTCATAGCGGCTTAACGGACGCCTCAGGACGAGCGCTAGGTCGCTCAGCAACCCCACAGCCCCCAAGCTCACAACGCTCGTCCTGAGTGCTCCCTACCCCCTTTCCGAAAGGTTTGATGACCAAGAAATCCCTTGGTTCCTCGACGCATTTGTCGACGGAACGAGATCCAATTCGCGACGACTTCCGGAACTTCCTGTTCCTCGTGTGGAAGCACGTCCTGCCCAACGCGAAGCCCACGAAGCTTCAATACGACATTGCCTCATTCCTTCAGCACGGCCCGAAGCGCCTCATCATTGAAGCCTTCCGTGGCGTCGGCAAATCCTGGGTCACCTCGGCCTTCGTCTGCTGGATACTCTACTGCGACCCCCAGGCCAAAGTCCTCGTGATCTCGGCCTCGAAGCAGCGCTCGGACGACTTCTCAACCTTCACCCTCCGTCTCATCTTCGAGATGGAATTGCTGGCCCACCTGAGGCCACAGGGCGACGATCGGATGTCCAAGGTGGCATTCGACGTCCACCCGGCTGCTGCCTCCCACGCCCCCTCTGTGAAGTCCCTGGGCATCACCTCCCAGATCGCCGGATCACGCGCAAACTACATCATCGCCGACGACATCGAAGTCCCGAACAATTCCGACACCCAGCTCAAGCGCGACAAGCTCGCCGAGCAGATCAAGGAGTTCGACGCGGTTCTGTCTCCAGGCGGGCGCATCATCTTCCTTGGCACCCCTCAGACCGAGCAGTCGATCTACAACAAGCTGCCCGAACGTGGCTATGTCGTCCGCATCTGGCCGGCCCGCTATCCCGACGAGGAGCGCCGCGCCAAGTACGGCTCGAGACTTGCCCCGATCATCGGCCGCGAGCTGGACCTCGACAGTGGCCGCGTGGGTGACCCCAGCGACCCTGAGCGGTTCAATGACGTCGACCTGAGTGAACGTGAGCTGTCCTATGGGCGCTCGGGCTTCTCCCTGCAGTTCATGCTGGATACCAGCCTCTCCGACGAGGACAAGTTCCCGCTGAAGCTGTCCGACCTGATCGTCATGGGGCTCAACCCCAAGAAGGCTCCCCGGTCTGTGGTCTGGGGCTCGGGCCCTGAACAGGTCCACGAGAAGCTCCCCAACGTGGGGCTACCCGGTGACCGCTACAACCGCCCGATCTTCATCGAGAAGGACTACCTAGATTACGAGGGCTCAGCCATGTTCGTCGATCCCTCGGGACGCGGCAAGGACGAGACCGCCTGGGCCGTCGTCAAGATGCTCCACGGCACCCTCTACCTGACAGCCATGGGCGCTGTGCGCTCGGCCGGCTACGGCGATGACACCCTGACCAAGATACTGACCACGGCCCGCGACCAGGGCGTCAACATCATCAAGGTCGAGCCCAACTTCGGTGACGGCATGTTCGCCCAGCTCCTGAGGGCCAAATCCGCGGTGTTCTACCCGGTCCTCATTGAGGATGCTGAGTGGTCGAAGACCCAGAAGGAGGCCAGGATCATCGACACCCTGGAGCCGATCATGAACCAGCACAGGCTCGTGGTGTGTGAGACGGTCATCGAGAAGGACTACCTCAGCACAGAGAACCTACCAGCTGACGAGGTCAACAAGACCCGGTTGTTCTACCAGATGACCCGGATCACCAGAGCCCGTGGTGCCCTGGCACATGACGACAGGCTCGATGCCCTGGCAGGCTGTGTCGCCTACTGGCTGGAATGGATGTCTCGGAACACGACCGTGGCTGCTGACACCCGTAAGCAGGAACTGCTGGACCTGGAGCTTGCTAGGTTCATGGAGAATGCCTTGGGTGGGTCTGCTATGTCTGGTCCCAACTGGATGGGGCAGCGGTGAGGCTCGGCTAAAGCCTCGCTGTACCCCCTCAGATACCCCTAGATTGAATAGGGTGAACAGTGGCACTACCCTAAGGGTTCTCCCCCTTAAGGTTACCCTTAAGTGGAACCTGAGAGGGACCCTTAAGGTGACCCTTCAGTGCCACCTGATGCCGACCTGAGCCTGCCTTGGAGTTCTCCCCAGGGTGGGCTTAGGGGGCAGAGGGACCCAGTAGACCCTAATCAACAGTACGGAGAACCCCCTCCTCTTTGGCAGCAGCCTCGAAGCCCTTGCGGGCCTCCTCAGGGGTCACCCGATCCTCCATTGCGTCGATGCACAGTTGCACAGCCTTCCTCCACTTAGGTCCCATCTTGGTCCACTTCAGGAGTTCCTCGGCGGCACCCTCGACATTGTTGCACCCGTAGGTGACCCCAGGGCGGTCGGTCTTGACGTACACCGGAGGGGAGAACCAATGGGTTGCCATCAGACAAGGAAAACCAGCCATAGCCCGAGTTTGGCGAGTTGATACAGTCCGGCAAACAGCACAAAAACCAGCGGAATTGTCACGAACGCAAAGAAAACCTTGATCCAGAATAAGCCAGTGGTTTGGGTAGGTGGAAGGTGGAAAACTTCCTCTGCCATCTGGTCGTACCATGGGGTTTGTGACCACGCAAAAAAGCTTAGCGTGAACATGGTAAAGATGCAGTAGACGAAGCCGATACCAACAAAGCCGGCAAGCGTGTAGATGGTTAGATTTTGTTGGAGCAGTATGTCACCCCAAATCTTCACATTTTCACGTCCCGTGTGGGCTAATATCGTTCCTGGCATGTGGTCAAGAATACGAGTTTTGAAGGCCGCAATAAGCCAAATGATGGCACCAGTGCCAAAGGCGTCCCGACCAGTTTGCGCGAGTGATATAACCATTCGAACCGCTCATCGTCGCCAGCTACCACTACGAAGCCGGAGTAGAGCAACGAACCCATCCCAAGAGTGGCGCTGGAACATCTTGGCAGATGAGAGCCCGTTGACGGCTGGGGCACATATTACGGCTAAGTAATGGAAGATCAATGTGCAATTCCTGTGGAATGATGGGGCAGGAATGTTTGGTAGAAATTTCTGAGCGGGGGATCGGATAACTGGCTCGCGCGACTTCCCCCCGTGCCCCCTTCGGTTCCCCTCGATTTGGCCTTGTGTCGCACCCTAGGTCACAGCCTGTGCCACAGCATGCATCTAACCCATTGATTTCATAGGTATTCGGACTGGATCATAGGACCATAGCAAGGCCTAGGGCGGGGCTAATGGGGCTCTAAACAGGCACCAAATGGGCATGTGAAGGGCATAGGAACAAATGCCTAGGCGTTCCCTCGCCAATCGGTGCTTTTGCCTAACGTTCACCTAACGCAACCATCAGCACAACCTAAGCCCACCTTTACAACCCTGCAGTTGCACCAATGCCGGCCCATATACAGCACGCGCGGGCAGGCATGCGGTTTCCACCTAAGCAAGGCACATCGGCAACGCACATCGGCAAGCGGCGCACCAAATCAAGGCCTTAGCACCTCGGCTATGTGCCTAATATCATTACATAATCCATGCGATTTGGGCTCTCAAATAGGGCTCGAAACAGGGTCATTTTGACCAGCTGGGAGCGGTGCCTAGCGATTATTCGAAGATTTCTTCAAACTTTCTTTCGCAGCAATATCAACGGTTTAGCTGATAATAGGCAGCATATCGACGTGTTTCTCCGCATCTATCGTTTTCTCCCCTTGTGCAGATATCTCCGCTATGGGAGAAAGAGACACCGGAGCGGATGGCGCTTCGGCCGGGGCCACGGGCCAGAAGGGAAACGCCGACACTGCCCACCAAGGGCTTACCTGAGGTTTGTCGCCTCGGACGCCGGGAAAGACCGGGGTTTACCGAATGGCACCTAAGACCATGAGGGATTGCATCTAGGCCTGTAAATGCTGGCCCGTGCGCTGAATAGTCCTTGAATTGGACACAGCCGAAGCAATCGGAAAGCATATAGAGGCCACCACGTTAGGCCAGCAACAAACACCTAAGGGGAACGCAAGTTTCCCTAATGGTGTTTCTTGGCTTGTCCTAAGGACATGCTTGGAAACATCTTAAGGATCAATCAAATGAAGCCTTTCCACAGTGCAACGGTTCGCTCCGGTGGCAACGCAAAGACTATCAAGGGCGATAAAGCTGGCGAGTTTGTAACCGCCATTATGTACTTGGCACCGGCCCGCATGGCTGGCGGCGCTAATCTCTGCAGCATGGCCACGCTGGCCGGCTGTGATCCGAACCATGGCGGCGGCTGCCTAGTGAAGGCTGGCCGCGCTTCCTACACGCCAAACATCAATCTGGCGCGCATTGCTAAGACGCAACGATACCTTGCCAGCCGCGAAGCCTTCATGGCTGAATTGGTGCGGGATATCGGTCGCTTTGCCCGCAAGGCTGCCAAGCATGGTCTTAAGCCGGCCGTGCGCCTTAACGGCACGTCGGACATCCTTTGGGAAACCGCGCATCCTTGCTACCGCGACGGCCAGCGCTTCGCGTCCATCTTTGAGGCGTTCCCTGAGGTGCAATTCTACGATTACACCAAGGTCTACAAGCGCGTCTCTAAGGCGCTGCCGGCCAACTACTCGCTCACGCTGTCCTATAGCGAGGCAAGCCGCGCCTATGCCGACGCCGTCAAGATGGCCGCGACATGGTCTAAGGTGAACGTCGCCGTCGTGTTCCGCACCAAGGCAATCCGCGACAGCTACATGGCCGCTGCAGATGGCTTTGAGGGTGTCGAGGTGATTGACGGCGACGAAACCGACATGCGCTTCCTTGACCCTAAGGGCGCAACGCACGTCGTGGGCCTCTACGCCAAGGGCAATGACGCTAAGCGCGACAGCTCCGGCTTTGTTATCGACTAACGTCTCCGCTAAGGGACACTCTCCCGTCAACAGAAAGGCTCCGCTATGGAATACGCAATCGCTGCCGGCCTCTGGTCCCTGATCGCTGGCTTCTGTGTCGCCGCGTTCATCGCTGAGGTGCGGTCATGATGAACCGTCACCTATTCCACAAGGATGGTCGCCCGGTCGCTGTTGGCGACGAGGTCACGTCATTCCGCGACGAGAAGTACATCGTGACGGGCTGGGAGAAGACCGGCCGCAACAGGGTCTACGTCAAGGCCGTGGGCGACAAGTACGAGGCCGAGTTCTTCGTCAGCGTGTTCGATCTCTCGTGGGATCAGCCGGCATGAAGAACTGGCGCAACGGGGCTGACGACATCGCCCCACCACTCGCTCACCGCGACCTGAGGCCTTGCTACACGGTCCTGAGGTTCGGCCGGCAAGCCACCATCATCGGGCCGGACACGCTGATCCACGTCACCCAAGCCATGGAAGAGGCTCGCCGTGAGCGACCTTAAGCGAGGAGATCGGGTCTCATGTCTGGGCAAGCTCGGCACAGTTCACCGCGTCCTAACCCATACCGTAAGGGTCGATTTCGATGGTGGTCCTCACGAGGTCGACTGCCAGCCGCTCACCCTGAAGAAGATCGAGTGACCACGGTCGACTACGCCGGCCGCACCTTCCTGAAGATCACGCCGCCTTGGATCAAGGGCAGGCGTCCAACCGTCACCTATCGCGAGGTCACACCATGATCGACCTAATCATCGCCGGGATCGCGGCCTTCGCCATCCTGATCCCCCTCTACTTCATCATCAAGTGAGATCACCATGACAGGCATCCCACGTCCCACCTACGTCATCCAGAAGATGGCCGAGCGCTCCGAGCGGGGCAACAAATGGCACCTCTTCACGGAGTATCCGGGTGGTGGCCAAGTCACCCTCGGGTTCCACGCCAAGAAGGCAGCAGCCATCATCGTCGCCCGTGTCCTGGCCGGTCGCGGCGGCAAGATTGAAGTCCGCAAGATGAAGGTCGAGCGCATCACCGCATGGAAGGTGGCGGCATGACCCAGGCACCAGACGAGAGAATGATTGTCGGCGAGACCGGCCCTGATTGGGAGCCGACGCCAGCCATCAAATACTACGCGCAGATCGAAGGCATCTATGCGTTTGGCCCAACCCCTGAGGCAGCCATCGCGGCCCTCGAAGCGATCATGAACGGAGACCCCGAGTGACCCACATCAGCGAACAGTTCTTCAACGAGGGCAAGGCGATCACCTTCCTCCGTGGCTACCTCGACGAGTTCCGGCCGGCCACCTACGGCACCAAGCTGACCAAGCGGCGCACCCGCTGCGGCCAATATTGGGAAGTCGTCGGCTCCCGCTTCAACTGAAGTGGCCCCTTTCTTGCGTTTAGTCGTCGGCCCGGTTCGGATGGTCTCTCCGGGTCCAAATATGCAGCAACTCTCAAAGGCAACAGCACAATGTTCAAGCTCAATAATGAATTCTTCAAAGGCCAGCACATCCGCATCATCGAGCCGGCGTGGGCCAACCACACCGATGGCTTCTCCACGGGAAGCACCGTGACCATCACCGAGCCAGACCTTCATGGGCTGGTTGAAGCCGTCAGCTCCACGGGCACCACCGCCAATCTCTACCCCGACGAGTTCGAGGTGATCGACGCCAAGGAACCGACCGCACCCATGACAAAGTCGGTCCTCGCTCTCCTGCGCCGCAAGGGTGCCATCACGTCGCTTGAAGCCCAGGGGGTGCTGCGGTGTCGCCAGTTGCCGGCCCGCGTCCTCGAACTGAAGCGCCTCGGGCACAAGATCATCACCGAGCTGAAGCTGGACCACACCGGGCAGAAGTACGCTCGATACCACCTTCAAGTGGCATAGTTAGGACCGGCGCGAGACCCTACGAAGGTAACCTCGCGCCTCCTACATCCGTGCATTACGTCCTTCTAAAGGACCAGTGCAGGGATCACGCCAATGCCGAACATAACAGCCAAGGAAAAATTGAGGCGGGTGGCCGTTATCGAGTTGGTTCTCGGCCTTGTCGCCGAACTTGATAAGCTAGGCACCAGCCGGGACATGCACATCGTCCTGATGGCAATCCGACTTGGGAACTACCAACGGCGACCTATGGATGTGACTGCTCTCGCTGTGGCAACCAGCCTGCCGCGTACCACCGTGATCCGCCACATTCATGCCCTTGAGGAGCTTGGCAGGGTAAAGGTGGTCACAAACGGCCGGCGAGCGATTCCACTCCTAATCGGAAGTGATCTGCCGCTTGTCAAAGGCTTCTATGGGAAGCTTGAGCAGCTCGTTATTCAAGCATCTTCTAACCTGTCCAAAGTGGACAGTTCACTCGTAGACACAAATGTTAACGATCGGTAATGAGCCGGCATGAGCCCCCGCTCTGGGTCGCTCGCACCCTCAGGAAAGCAGAATAGCATGATGACCGCAGTGCATGCAGTACAGATCATCCATCACCTCTCGCAGATCGCGGAGGCTCTTACGGTTATGAGCGGAGGTTCCTTCAAGCCCGCCGCACCCCCCGTTCAGGCTGAGATACCCGCTTCGCCATGGGACAGCCCGAACGTTCCTAACGAGTATGATACGGTCCTCGGCTATTTCTCCAAGATGCTGCCAAGCGCCTTCGACATGATGTCTGAGCCCGTCGCGGACACCCAGCGCGATGGTTTCTGGCTTACCCATCAGGCAGCCCGACGCGGCATTAAGGTCGTCAAGGTTGCCGCTCCTGAGGCCCTGATCGACAGCGGCATCACCGAGCTGAACGCCTACCCTGTGAGCCTCCTGGCGGAACGGATCGCAGCGTAGTTTGATAGCCTAGTTAGGACGTAACAGCGGAGATTACGGGGGCTTATATCTCCGCTGTTGCAGAAGATGCGGTACTGGGATAAGCCTACATAAGCCATGACTATGGCAGGGAGAGGACAAGACCATGACCAAGACAATATCTACGCCTGTGGAGAACAAGACAGCTCGGAAGTTCATCGCGTTTATCGAAGAGTTCCGGAAGCTCAATAAGGAGATGCAGGCCAACCAGATTGCGCTGTTTCTCCACGTTGCGGCCCAGCCTGACCTCACCATCAGGGAATACAGCCAGCGCGCCGACCTTGGCGATGGTGGCACCATCACTCGCAACCTCGACGCACTTAGCCCGACCCGTAAGGTTCTCCAGAAGGACCCCCAAACGGGCAAGCAGGTGCCAGCTCTTGTCGACGGCTACGGCCTCATCGAGCTGTACGAAGACGCCATGGATAGGCGCTTCAAGCGGGTCAAGCTGACCCCACGAGGCGTCCGCGTCTACAACACCCTCATCCAAATCCTAGGGAGCTGAGCATGTCAGTCAATCCACGCGGCAAGGGCTTCCAAGTCGACGTCAAGCTGTCCGGTGTCCGTCACCGGCCCTTCTTCGAGACCGAGGCCAAGGCCAAGGCGTGGGAGGCTGACGCTCGCCATGCGGACAAAATGGGTCGCCCGCTGCCTGAGGCCACCAACTCCACGGTGCAGGGCGGCGGGCGGATCGAGACGCTGGGCGATCTCTTCGACGAGGTCACCAAGACCCGGTGGTCGGCCAAGAACGCCAAGGCTTCGAGCTTCCTCGTGCGCAACGGCAAGCTGTTCACCGACTTCCTAGGCCGCGCCCGCCTGATCACCTCGATCAAGTCGGCCGATTTCTACAGCTACGTCGACCACTGCCGCTCGCTCGGCAATGAGAACGCCACGATCAACCGGAAGGTCTCGGCCGGCCGCACCATGATGCGTGTCGCCGTGCAGCGCGAGATCATCCCCGGCGTCCCGTATTGCGAGAAGTTCAGGGAGAGCGCCGGCTCGGTCAACTACTTCGAGTTTGGCGAGGAGGACCCGATCCTCACCCACCTAAAGCACCGTGGTCTCGACCAGCTCTATGACCTCGTCATCTTCCTCGTCGACACCGGGGCGCGCATTGAGGAGGCCCTGACGGTCGACTGGAAGACCATCCACGGTGGCCGACTGCGGCTGGAGAACAGGAAGAACGGATCGTTCGGCGTCATCCCGCTCACCAAGCGCGCCACCCTGGCCCTGGAGCGCCGCCGCATCCACAGCACGAACGTCGACCGGCCTTTCGGCGACTTCAAATACAAGTGGGCTGTGGCCCAGCTCACCAAGGTCTACGAACACCTCGGCGGGCGATACCTCGACGTGACCCAGCCACTCCACGTCTTCCGTCACTCCTGCGCCAGCCGCTTGGCCATCGCCGGGATCGACGCGAACCGCATCAAGGAATGGATGGATCACTCCAGCCTTCTGGTCACCCAGCGGTACGTCAAGCTGAGCCCGAAGAACCTTGAGATCGGGGCCGATGCGCTTGACCGCATGACGACGCCGAAGACGAAGCTTAAGCTGGTCAAACAGGGAGGAAAGAGAGCATGAAGTCCGCTCCGATTTTGAACGAGCTGGTTCATGCAGTCGACCTTTGCTTGAGGATGGCCCGCCGCTCAGGGGTGAGCCTCGCATAGGCTGGGCGCCAGTTTATGGGCTGGGCATTCAATCCCATCGATTTGGGCGGATCGATCCGAAACCAAACGCGGTCACTGTCCAGGAAATATTGACTGCCATCGGTCGCAAACTCGCCGGCCAAGTCGTTGAACAGCAATTCGCAAATCAAGCCATCCGGCTTTGCCGTGTTCATCGGGCGCCAAGGATTTTCGCGGTCCATTTGCTCCCGAGCCTTCCGTTCCGCTATCGTCATCAAATTTCCCTTTCAAACCGAGTAGTTTTCCGCCCGCAGGAGCATTGTCGGATCAAAGAAGCGACGCTTTAGATAGGGATACCCTACAGCGGCTAACACAAAGCCCAGTATGGTCAGAGCGAAGCCGATTATCTGCGCCGTCGTCAAATCTTCCATTGGTCAATGCCCGGCCCATAGCGCCACGGCCGCGACAATATACGAGACAGCGAGCATTGCGTAGGCAATTTGGAGCAGGGTCATCGGTGCGAATCCTTTCGCGGATTTCAGATGGCCAACTACATATGCCCACCGGGCCGAGAACAAACCAAGAAAATTAAGAAAGGTACCTTCATGCCCGCGATTCACAGGTAAGATTTTTCGGAGGAAATCTCGCACTCGCCGCTAAAGTGGGGCCTAAGAAACCTCACAAATCTTAGGCCTTGAACTTGTGACATGGCTTGTGGCATGGACGTGGCACAGGTCACAACCAGCGGGTATGGCGGAACTGGTAGACGCACTTGGTTTAGGTCCAAGCGTTGAGAAACATGGGGGTTCGAGTCCCTCTACCCGCACCATCGACCACCCCGACAGTGGATTTAGGTTCCAGTGCCGAAAGGCGTGGGGGTTCGAGTCCCTTCATCCGCACCAATATGGCGATCTACGAACTCTCTCCGACAATAAAGCCTTACCTGAACAGGTTTGGCGACGTCGAGAATCGTATCCGTGCGCATGGCCAAGTATTTTCTCCGGTGGCAAGCCTAGGAGCTTTGACGGTGAGCAGCATCGACACCTAACGTCTGGTGGTCACGGGCTACCGGAACGATGGCTATCTCGGGGCTGACAAAGTCGAGCAGTTTCTCTCCCAAGTTTGGGACTAACGCTTGCCACGAAACGAAGCCAACAGCTCCATCGCCCTGATTGCAGGAGGATCGGCTTCATCGACCGGGACAAATGGTGGATCGTCCAGATCGAGAACAGACGCATCGTCGTCACCGGGGCCGATTGTCCAGGCATCCTTCACGTGAAGGTTGTACTTGCCGATACCTAGATCAAGAACAGGGTCCGGCGGCTTGCCCGGCTCGCTGAGGTGTGCTGGCGCCAGCAGATAGCGGCCATGCTCCTTATAGGCCGCAAGGAAACGCTCAAGATTTTCCGAACTGGTGGGCGTCATGAGGTTGTGTCGAGACATGAGCCCGACGATATCGCCTTTCTTGAATTTGATTTTGTTGCGATTGGGACCGACTTTAACGGCGTATGCGTGCGAGTTTGAAATCCGCACGCCTTGAATGATGGCAACACGCAACGCGTCGTCAGGATCGTCGAACCCAAACCGTCCCCTCAAGCCTCTGAAAATGGCTTCGCCCGCCTCTCCGTTACCAAATATGAGTCCCAAGACCGGAGGAAAATGGGGATTGCCGGGGCTGGTCATAAAGAATGCACCGCTCCAATCGGCCCCATCCCACTTACGCACATCGATTGGGCTGATAACCCGGACATTTGTGTGCTTGCCTTCCTCAGGATTGAACATGCCTTCGGGGGCCCTGACGCCTGAAAACCTAGGCTCAGTTTCCTTTACCTCTTCGGACTCTGCTTCATTGCTGGGTATCCACGGAGTAGAACGACCTAACTCATAATCAGCGTCGGCCTCTTCTATCCAATCAACGATGCTGAGACGCTCCTTGTTGCCGTAGATGATCGAGTAGGTACTGGGGAGGTTAGCAAAGGTGATGGCACGGTCGAAACCACTCTCGTCCTTGAGAACTGTATCGGCCCAGCTCTGAAAATCATGCGGCACGGCAAATGTCATGAATACCTTGATCACCGCTTCATGAAGCCATTGGGGAAAGCTGGCCGCTTCCTTTCTGTCCCTGAAGATCAATTGCGCCCTGTGGCGGATGACCCCGACCGTTTGGCCGTTCTCCTCTACAAACTCCAGCGTGGGAGCGATGCCTGCCGCTGTATCCGGCTCAATTCGGAGGTCCAGCCGGTCCAATATCGGAAAGATCGGATGTTTGAGACTAGTGGCGAGAAGCGCCTCAAGCGCACCGAGGAGGGAACCCGCAATCGCAAGCGACGTGAGATTGTTCGGGCAGTCTACTAAGACGTCACATCCAACGACATGTGATGTGAGCTGGGTGCGGTCGGCAAGCATATAGTCCGGGTGACTAGGGAGCTCCATTTTGCGTCCGAAGAAGTAAAACTCCTGAAAATACGCCTCTACGTCCTCGTCGGTCTCTTCGGCCGGGATTGAACCCTCTTCGCGGAGAACGTCCTGGCGCCCCATCAGGTAAAGTAAGGCCATCCTCGCCTCATCCAATCCCACGCGATCGAGGCTGTCCGGAAAATTCTTGACTTGAGCCAGATCAGAAAATCGACTGCGCAACAAAAATGCGCCGAACCACATCGTAAAATCGAGTCTACGCTGCTCAAGATTCTCTCGTTGCTTGTCGGTAGTTGCGCGTCGGTGTCTCACCATCATGGTGAGTTCGAAGGCGGACAGCGCGAAGGGCAATCTGCCCAAGGTCAATTCGAGAACCATCCAGCGGGTGAGGTTGGCCGGATTGACCTCATCAAGCGATCCAGATTTCTTGAAGCGTGCTAGCTCATGAGCGACTGCTGACGAAGCATAGAGATATGCGGCCCAAAGCAATCCGGCCCTTTCATAGGCGAAGCTCGATCCCACCAGGGCTTCGACTAGTTCATCGCGATACTCATCCTTGACAAGGAGGCTAACGGCACGGCCAAACCAGCGAATAGCTTCGTACGGCAAATTCTTGTCGAGTTTTTGGAAGCCGCGTTGTGAGTTTCGCTTGGCCGCCTCACCTTCTGAGCGACGCTTGGCTAGGGCATCCGTGAGAACTTCATATAGCTCGTCAAATGCTGGGCTCTCCGGGACAAATCCACCTAACTCAGTAAGGATGTCGGCAACTGATTCGAAGGGAAAGAACCCGAGGCCTTCTGCGGCAATAATGAGGTCGCGGAACTCATTCCAGATCGGCGTGAGATCATCCGAATTTCCCTCATGCGCCATTTCGGTGACCTGCAACATCAGGAGCATCGCGTGCGCGTGATGCGAGTTGTTGGGACGAGACGTCTCCTCCTTCAAGCGGGTCAGGGCTTGCCGAAGTCTATCAGTCCGCGAATCCAGCTTTGCCAACTCTGGCTGCAGGTGCCCCACCGCGACGGCAGTCGTTAAGGGGCCGAGTAGGTTGCAGAGGCGCTCGACGTCGTCCACCGTGTCGCTATCGATCGCAAGTCGCTCAACCTCGTCGTAGAGCCGCGAGAACTCCGCGAAATCGTCAAACCAGAAGTTGGTCGTCCACGCCTGGTCATAGATCGCGCCCAATTCGAGATGGGGCAGATTGTGTTGCCTGGCCAACCGTATGGCGCGCTGAAACCTGCCGTCAGTTTCATGCCGCGGATTCTCGAGCCCTCGCGACAGGATTGCTGCTCGATGGGCATCTTCAATAAGCTGGTGCGACGCCCCTGCGTAGTTGGTGGCGTCCGCAAGGCGATCCTCGATTGCATTGAGCTTTTGGAGACGTTCGTAGTCCTTCGGCCCTAAGACACGTATGACGCGCCGGCTACCATCGCCCAATCCCAACGTATCGATCGCGATGTCCATGCTCTTGTCCTCGAAAACGCGGTCCAAAAGCCAGTTGCGGTCTAGAATGATAGTCGGGATACCGTGTTCTTTCTCAAGCGCGTCCTGAACTGCTGCGCTGTCTTTGGCCGGGACGTATTGATTGGTGATGAAATAGATCCGCCTATAGTCGCGTCTCGTTCCGGCGATTTCCTTGACGTCGTCTTTGACCTTCGGCCGCCACTTCTCCTTAGCGCTGAATGCAAAGGCCATGCGTCCATCGGCGTTTGCAGGGTCGGCGATGTACCACCTGGCTGCCACGACAGCGCTCACCGGATAGCTTTCGGCATCTGTCTTGCCATCGCCACCGCCGGACGGACCCGTTTGCGGACGCATATTTGGCGCGATAAATTTCTGTGCGAGACGGCGAGCGAACTGCTCGAAGGGAACTTCATCCTTCTGTTTCGTAAGCGTTTCAAGATGATAGGCGAGAACCTCCCGCGACACTGCCCCCTCTTCGATCTCGGTAGAGTCGGAAAAGAGGTACGCTCGCCTTCCGCGCATGAACTCAGAAGGTAGACGCTTCCCATTGTCTTCCACGCTTTTGTCCATACTCAGAATGATAGATCTATGGGGATTATTTTCCTACCTCTCCTAGCTCTTCCTGGACTTGGAACAAAAATAGGAACATTCGAAAGCAGAGCGTGTTCCCTGCGAAGCGAGTTGCTAAGTTCATCGCCGTTCCCTTTCCTGCCGCGATCTAATAAAGCGGCTCCTCGAACAGTGTCTTGTCGCCATCCACCAGCGCCTTGATCTGCGCGGTGCCGTTGGCCGCGATCGCCACGCGGATGCCGAACGGCCGCACCCGCATGTCGTTCTGGATCGCCATCCCCTCGCCTTCCGGCAGATAGAAGCGCTCGATGCCGTAATCCGGCGCGATCGTCGTTGCTCCCTGGCTGATATTCCAGCCCTCGGAGACATGTCCGACGATATCGGCTTCATCGGATGCTGCCGGCGCCGGCGCTTGCCCGAACCAAGCCGCGGTCGGCCCCCAATAGCCGTCGGCGCCCTGCTTCAGCCTGACTACGATCGACGTTTCCTCGCTGGAAAGCTTGCCGGCCGGAATGTTGCCGATCAGTTTCACCGGTATGCGCGAAATATCGTAGCCGAGCAGAATGTAGTCACCGCGCAAGAGATCGCGCGGATCGATCGGCTCGACCCTGAGCAGGACCTGCTTGCCATCGCGCAGGATCGCCGCGCGTCCGGCGATGATCCAGCTCAGAAAGCCGATCTGGACGAGCGCCAGGACCAGCGCCGAGATGATCAGTCTTTTGCCGGTCATCATGCCGCCGCTCCTGTCATGTTCGAGGCGTTCATGCGCTTTTCTATGCGGATGATAATGAAAGCAAGAACGGCGAGAAGCACCGCCGCCGCAAGGAAGAAGCCTGCCGTGTCGAGCATTGATTGCAGCATCACCACATAGATGATGGCGAGTTCGAAGGCGAAGCCCGCATAGGCAACCCAGCGCAGTCCCCGGCTCTCGCGGCCGCCCAGCACGATCGCCGCGACGATGCCGGCCAGCGCAACAGCCGAGGCAATGGCGAAGCCGCTATTGTAGCTGCTTTCATCCGCCAGTTCGAATTGGATCATCGCCAGGCCGGTGAGAAAGCCGATCAGCGCGTGCAAGGGCAACCTGCCGCCGAGTTGCAAAACCCTCTCGACCGGCCCGGCAGCAAAGATCGCAGCGGTAAAAAGCAGCACCGACGCGGCAACGAGCGGGATGGCGACTTGCAGCGTGTCGTATTCCATGGCCAACAGCACGAGGTAGAAAAGCACCGACAGGATGATCAGGTGGCGCGCCGCCTGGCTGCGCGTCCAGAACGAAACGGCGAACAGAATTAGCGCCATGACCACGAAGAGATGCGGAAATTCCGTGCGCCGGAAGTAGTCGAACCCTCTCAGGAACAGCCAGGCATCGGCGATGCCGACGGCAGCGACGGTCAGCGGGTTTGAGCGCAGCGCCACCGCCGCCAGCGCCGTGCCGGCGCCCCAGGTGATCAAGGCCGAGGCCTCGTCGCCCGACAAATGATACATCTGGCCGATCAGCGCGATCGAACCGCCGAATGCCGCCGCCGCGACGATCCACAGCGCCTCGCCGATCGCCGCATGGTCGCGCATCTTCAGCACCGCGCCGCCGACATAGCCGGCAAGGATAACGGCAAAAAGTGCCGCGACCCGCACCAGCCGCGGGATGACTTCCCAGTTGGCGGCGATAAAGATCAGGATAGCCGCGCCGAACAGCAGCGCCGCCATCATCGCCAGGATCGAGCCGAAACTCAGCGATTTGCGTTCGTTTGCCTCGACGTCGCGCGTCAGCGCATCGGCTGTCGGCGCGTCGATCAGGCCAGCCTGCTGCCATCGCGCGATATCCGACCTGACCCGTGACGAATAGCTCGCCATGCCCCTCCCCCTTTGCTTGGTCCTTTTAGCTCGTCCGGCCAAGCGTTTGACCTAACGGCATTTTCCGATCTGGGCGGAAAACCGGACGCGCGTTAATGCTGCATTGCACAATTTGCATTGCTGCCATGCACCAATAGCGCTTTTAAATCGATATGACCCCACCTATTTTCACGGTGCACTCAAAGACGGAATGATCCGAAAGAAAGACGAAACGAGACTACCATGAACCTGATCCGCAACTATCGCAACTGGCGCCGCTATAGGGACACCGTGTCCGAGCTGAACCGCCTGAGCACCCGTGAACTGACCGACCTCGGCATCAGCCGCAGCGACATTCACTACGTCGCCCGCAAGGCGGTCTAATCCTTCGGGCCGCAAATGGTCCGAACCAGTTTTGAAAAGAGAACGACAATGAACCTGATCCGCAACTATCGTAACTGGCGCGTCTACCGCGAGACGGTTACCGAGCTGGGTCGCCTGTCGAATCGCCAGCTCAACGATCTCGGCATCGTCCGCGACGAGATCAAGATGGTCGCTCGCAGGGCGATCTAACCACAAGAATTTCGCCAGGGTCGACCTCCTCCCCGACCCTGACGGATACGGTTAGCCTTCACCTCCTCCCGAGGGTTGACCACAAAAACGGCGCCCGCCGGACCTCCTCCCCCGGCGGGCGCTGTTTCCAGGTTGTTTCTAAAAAGGGTTTCGCGCCCTTTCAAATGGCGAAAAGAATTTCGTCAAAGCCGACCTCCTCCCCGGCGATGGCGAATACGGTCGATCTTCACCTCCTCCCGAGGATCGGCCAACAAAACGACACCCGCCGGATCTCCTCCCTCGGCGGGTGTTGTTGTTTTGGGCGGTCTTTCCTAGGCAGCCCACTTGCGGTGCGATCCCTGGCAATTGCAATCCTTGCGCCAAGCGACTATTTCGGCGCTCATGGACAAGAACCCCATTCACGTTATCGGCGGCGGACTTGCCGGCTCCGAAGCCGCCTGGCAGGCGGCCGAAGCCGGCGTTTCCGTTGTCCTGCATGAAATGCGTCCCGTCCGCGGTACCGACGCGCACAAGACCGACGGTCTGGCCGAGCTCGTCTGTTCCAATTCCTTCCGCTCCGACGATGCGCAAACCAATGCCGTCGGCCTGCTGCACGCCGAAATGCGGCTGGCCGGTTCGCTGATCATGAGCGCCGGCGACGCGCATCAGGTGCCGGCCGGCGGTGCGCTCGCCGTCGACCGCGACGGATTTTCCGAAGCGGTAACCAGAAAGCTCGAAGCCCACCCGCTCATCACCATTCGGCGCGAGGAAATGCCGGGCCTGCCGCCGGCGGACTGGGACCAGGCAATCGTTGCCACCGGACCGTTGACAGCGCCTTCGCTCGCTCAGTCGATCGCGGAAGCAACCGGCGCCGACGCGCTCGCCTTCTTCGACGCCATCGCGCCGATCGTCCATTTCGACACGATCGACATGGACATCTGCTGGTTCCAGTCGCGCTACGACAAGGTCGGCCCCGGCGGCACCGGCAAGGATTACATCAACTGCCCGATGGATAAGGAGCAGTACCTTGCCTTCGTGCAGGCGCTGGTCGACGGCCAGAAAACCGAATTCAAGCAGTGGGAAGGCACGCCCTATTTCGACGGCTGCCTGCCGATCGAGGTGATGGCCGAGCGTGGCATCGAGACATTGCGCTACGGGCCGATGAAGCCGATGGGACTGACCAATGCGCACAATCCGTCCGTAAAGGCGTATGCCGTCGTTCAGCTTCGCCAGGACAATGCGCTGGGCACGCTCTACAACATGGTCGGCTTCCAGACCAAGCTGAAGCACGCCGAGCAGGTGCGCATATTCCGCACCATCCCCGGGCTGGAAAACGCCGAATTCGCCCGCCTCGGTGGCCTGCACCGCAACACCTACATCAATTCGCCGACGCTGCTCGACGCTTCGCTGCAATTGAAGTCGCGGCCCGGCCTGCGTTTTGCCGGCCAGATCACCGGCTGCGAAGGCTATGTCGAGAGCGCCGCCATCGGCCTGCTCGCCGGGCGCTTTGCCGCTGCCGAAAGGCTTGGCCATGCGCCGTCGCTGCCGCCCTTGACCACCGCCTTCGGCGCCTTGCTCAACCACATCACTGGTGGCCATATTGTCTCCGACGACGAGCCGGGAAAGCGCTCCTTCCAGCCGATGAACGTCAATTTCGGCCTGTTCCCGCCGGTGGACGCGCCGAAGATCGAAGGCAAGCGGCTGCGCGGCAAGGACAAGACGGTCGCCAAGCGGCACGCCGTGACGTCGCGCGCGCTCGCCGACTGCCGCGAATGGCTGGGGCTGCCTTTTCGGGCGGAAGCGGCGGAGTAGCTCCCTGCTTGCGGATTGCGCGGCGCAGAAGTAGGATAACATCCTACTTTGTATCGCGAGGCCAAATTCCATGGAATCCGCTGAGAAACTGTCAATCACCGTAACGCCCGCCATGGCGCGTATGATCCGCGAAAAGGTTGAAGACGGCTCCTTCGGTTCGGCCAGCGAAGTCATCCGCGCAGCGCTTCGCGCCTTCCAGCGCGAGGAGGAAGAACATGCCGAGCGCATGGCCTCGATCAGGGCGCGTATAAAGGGGTCGATCGAGGATACCAAGCCTGGCTATACCGGAGAAGAAGTGCGCGATCATCTCCGAGGACTGTTTGCTCAGTATTCAGGCCGCGCTGATGATTCAGCGGCTTGAGGTCGACTACCGTGAAACCGCCAGAAACGATCTGGCTGACATTTTCAAGCATATCATCGAGCCCGGCGGAAATCCGGACATAACGCTGAAATTCGTGCTTCGAATCGAAGATCGCTGCCGAGCATCGGCAATGCACCGCGTGGAGGCCGGCCGCGCGATGACATTTGCACCAGGGTTGCGAACGGTGCCGTTCGAGCACTCGGCTATTATCGCCTATGTTGGCAGCCACGATCTTGTTCGCATCGTCAGCATCTTCTGCGGCGGTCGCGATTATGAGACGCTGATGCGCGACGGCGGATCGAGTAATCCATCGTGATGAAAAACTACTCGGCCGGGGCGATGCTCGCCGCCTGCAGTCCAGGCTTGGCGGCCTCCCCGGACTTCCTCATTGGTCATCAGCCTTCATGCGGCCGGCCAGCCTCGCGTCGCTCGCCGGAACAAAAGCCAATGCCGGCGCAGGACAGAGAGCCGCACCGCGCTATCAAGCGGTGAGTGGCGGGAGCCCTCCATCTTGCCGAGATACGCGCCCGTCAGAGCCAGCGGCAGAAAGGCCGGGCGTAGCGAAACCGGCAGAGCGGACGCCCCCTGCTCGAAAGCGGAAAGATGCTCGCGTGCCAGCGCGATCATCGCGGCAACGGCGCGTTCCGCGCCCGGCCCGCCGTCACCTGTAACGAACTCTTGCGGCGACGATCCCGCCGCCGCCAAAATATCGGCCGGGACAAAGCACTGTCCCCGCTTGCGATGCAGCGGCAGCAGAAGCAGGAGACCGGTCATCGCCTGCGCACAACCTGCCCTGCCGGCAAGTTCGGCAAAGCGTGGTGCTTGGACCGGATCGAGCACGATCGCCGCAAGCTGGATGAGCGCGGCGGCAGTCTCGCCGCAATAGCCTTCGAGGTCAGTGCGCGACGGCATCGGGTCGTCATAGAGATCGAAGATTCGCGCTTCGAGCATGTTCTCGAAAGCGGCCTTGGGCAGATGGTGGGCGGAAATAGTCGCCTTCAGCGCGTCCGCCACGGGATGGCCGACCTCAGCCCCATCCTCTTCGGCGGCGATGACATCGCGCCACCATTGCAGCCGCACCTCGCCCGGCAGCGCCTCGCGGATGCGATCGCGAATGCCGGCAATTTCGGCGTTGAAGGCATAGAGCGAAAACAGCGCGTCCCGCTTGTCTTCGGGCGCGTAGAGCGCGGTCAGGTAGCGGTCATGATCGGCGGCGCGCACCGTCTCCATGACGAGTTTGGTGTTTTCGGCCACGTCAGTCGACGGCGATGAGTGCTGCGGCCACGGCGCGGTCTTCAGCCAGCAGCACATTGTAGGTCCGCACAGCCGCCCCGGTCGACATCGGATCGGCGGAGATGCCCGCTTCTTTCAGTGCCGTACGCAGCGCGGCGGGCAACGGCCTCAAATCCTTGCCGCTGCCGACCAGCAGGATCTCGACCTTGTCTGCCTCGTTGAACAGCTTGGCGAAATCCGCTGCCGTCAGCGCCAGCGGATCGGCCGGCTCCCAGCCATAGATGCCCGAAGGCAGGCACAGCAGCGAGCCGCGATGCGACATGTCGGCAAAGCGGAAACCGCCATTGCCGTAAGCCTCGATCGGTGCGCGGCCGGGGAAATGCGCCTCGCGGATGACGATGCCCTTGGCCACTTTTGAGGCAAGCCGTCAGGTGGCTATGGCTTTGCCGCCGCCCACCGGCTTTTCCTCGTCCGACGCTGTGGCCTGCGGCCGCAGCTTGAACAGGATAAGCAGTGGCGCGGCGATAAAGATCGACGAATAGGTGCCGAACACGACGCCGAACAGCATGGCCATGGTGAACGAGCGGATCACCTCGCCGCCGAACAGCACCAGGGCCAGCAGCGCCAGGATCGTCGTCACCGACGTCAGCGTCGTCCTCGACAGCGTCTCGTTGATGGCGTTGTTCAGCAATTGCGGCAGCGGCATTCGCTTGTATTTTCGCAGATCCTCGCGAACACGGTCATAGACGACGATCGTATCGTTGAGCGAATAACCGATGATGGTGAGGATCGCCGCCAGCGATGATTGGTTGAATTCGAGGCCGGTGATGACGAAGAAGCCGATCGTCATGACCACGTCGTGAACGGTCGCAACGATGGCGCCGACCGCGAACTGCCATTCGAAGCGGAACCAGACATAGATTAGGATGCCGAGCAGCGCGACCAGCATGGCAATGGTGCCTTGTTTGGCAAGCTCGCCCGAGACCGTCGGCCCGACCACTTCGACGCGGCGGAAATCATACTGGTCCTGCAGCTCGCCGCGCACCTTGTCGATGACGGTCTGTTCGGCGTTCTCGCCGCCCTCCTGCGTGCCGACGCGGATCAGCACGTCGTTCGGTTCGCCGAACTGCTGAACCTGCACCTCGCCGATGTTGAGTTCCGTTAGCCTGCCGCGGATGTCGGCGAGATCAGCATTGCCGGTCTTGGCCTGCACCTCGATCAGTGAGCCGCCCTTGAAATCGATGCCGTAATTGATGTCGATGGTCATGAAGCCGATGACCGACAGCACCGAAAGCACGCTGGACAGTGTGAACGTCCAGCGGCGGATGCCCATGAACGGAATTTTCGTGCCGGGTGGAATGAACGTCACTGGCGCCCGCGGCAACTCCTTCGGACGGGCGCGGCGAAGCCAGATCGACACCAGCAGGCGGGTGAAGGTGAAGGCGGTGAAGACCGTGGTCAGGATGCCGATGGCATAGGTGACGGCAAAGCCCTTCACCGGCCCGGTTCCGAGCCAGAACAGCACCACGGTTGCGATCAGCGAGGTCACGTTGGAATCGACGATGGTCGCCAGCGCCTTGCTGAAACCGGTATCGATCGCCTGAATGACCGAGCGGCCGGCACGTCGCTCCTCGCGGATGCGTTCATAGATGAGGACGTTCGAATCGACCGCCATGCCGATGGTCAGCACGATACCGGCGATACCAGGTAGGGTCAGCGTCGCTCCAAGCAGCGACAGCAGCCCGACGATCATCGCAACATGCACCGCCAGCGCGATGTTGGCGAGGAAGCCGAGGAAACCGTAGGCGACGAACATGAACGCCACCACCAGGATTGACCCGATGATACCCGCGACCTTGCCGGCATGGATGGAATCCTGGCCGAGACCAGGCCCCACGGTGCGCTCCTCGATCACAGTCAGCGTCGCCGGCAAAGCGCCGGCACGCAGCAGCACGGCGAGGTCGTTGGCGCTCTCGGCAGTAAAATTGCCCGAGATTTGGCCGCTGCCGCCAAGGATCGGTTCGCGGATCTGCGGCGCCGAAATCACCTGATTGTCGAGGATGATGGCGAACAGCTTGCCGACATTCTGCGATGTCGCCTGGCCGAACCGCGTCGCTCCCCTGGAATTGAAGGTGAACGAAACCACCGGCTCGTTGGTCTGGGAGTTATAGGTCGCACTCGCTTTGTCGAGGTCTTCACCCGAGACGATGACGCGGTTCTCGATCAGATAGGGAACGGGCGGATCGTCCTGCGAATAGAGCACCGAGGACCCCGCCGGCGGGCGGCCCTTGAGCGCATCCTGCACCGGCATCGACTGGTCGACCATCTGGAAGGTCAGCTTGGCGGTCTGGCCGAGGATCTCCTTCAGCCGCTGCGGATCCTGCAGGCCCGGCACCTGGACCAGAACGCGATCGTCGCCCTGCCTTTGCACGATCGGCTCGGTGGTGCCGAGCTCGTTGACGCGGCGACCGACGACCTCGATCGACTGCGTCAGCGCCGCCGAGGTGCGGTATTTGATGCCGGCATCGGTGACGGTGAACTTGAGCAGGCCGGGCTGGGATTCATCCAGTGTCATCTCCCGGATGGAGCCGCCGCTGAACAGGCCAGCTTGCACCGGATCGGTTAATGTCTTCAACGCATTCTTGGCTGCATCGACCTGATTGGCATCGGTGATGCGGACCTGAACGCTGCGGCCCGATCCGGAAAGCCCGGTATAGCCGACCTTGGCATTGCGCAGCAGCGTTCGAATTTCGTCGCGCGTCGTCTCCAGCTGGTCCTTGATCAGATCGTTCGGATCCATCCTGAGCAGGATGTGCGAGCCGCCCTGCAGGTCGAGGCCGAGCGTCATCTGCCGCTTCGGCACCCAGTCGGGCAACTTGGCCAGCGTGCTGGCGGAAAAAAGGTTGGGCGCAGCGAGGACCACTGTGGTGGCCACGGCCAGCCAGATCAGGATCATCTTGAAGCGCGAGAAATAGAGCATTGGTTATCGTCCGTTCAGGCGTACAAGCGGCTGCGTTCCGCCTTCAATTCGGTTATTTCTTGGCATTCTGGTTCGCCACCGGCTCGCCCTTAACCTGCACATCGTCAATTGTCGAGCGCGGTGCAGTCAATTTGGCGCCGCCGCCGGGATCGGTTCCGACGTAATTGGCTGATCTCCTGCCCTATTCTAATTCTGCCCGCCGCCAGGCGCTATAGTGCGTTCTTCAACTATTTTCAGTCTTGCCGGCAACGGACCAGAACGCAAAAGCAGGGCAAGTTCTTTGGCGCTCTCATTGGTGAAGTTGCCTGATATCTGGCCGGAGCCGCCAAGGATCGGCTCGCGGATAACTGGCGCCGAAAGCACCTGACTGTCGAGGATCATTGCAAACTGCTTGCCGACATTCTGTGAGGTCGCTTGAGCAAAACGCGTTGTACCCTTGGAATCGAAATTGAACGATACAACCGGCTCATTCATGGCCGAATTGTAGGTCGCCCGGGCATCGACGATGTTGTCACCGGAAACAATCACACGATCTTCGACCAGATAGGGAATTGGCGGATCGTCCTGCGAATAGAGCACCGAAGAGCCTCGCGGCGCCCGGTTGTTGAGCGCATCCTGCACAGGCCACGACGTATCGACCATTTGAAATGTCAACTTGCCAGTCCGTCCGAGAATGTCCTTGAACCGGACTGGGGTCCGCAAGCCGGGCACCCGAACCAGTATTTGGTCATCGCCTTGCTGCTGCACGATCGGTTCGAAAGCGCCACTCTCGCTAACCCGGAGTTTGATGACTTCCATCGACGGCACCAGCACCATCAATGTCCGAAGCCTGACGCCAGCATCCGTTATTGTGAGGCTGAGCAATCCGGGTTCCGGCTCATCAAGCGCGATCTCCTCGACTGGGTTCGTCCCGGCAACCGGATCGGTGAATATTTTCAGGGCTGTTTTGGCGGCATCGATCTGAGCCGGATCCGAAATGCGGACCTTGACCTCGCGACCCCATCCAGCAAGGCCCGTATAGCCGATCCTGGCATCGCGCAGCAGCGAGCGAACGCCATTGCGCACCGTCTCCAGCCGGTTCTTGATCAGATCCTCCTTATCCACCTCAAGCAGAATCTGCCAGCCACCTTGCCGGTCGAAACTCGCCTGCCGCTTCGGCAGCCAGGCAAGAAGGTCGACGAGCGTACCGTCCGGCTTCATAGCGCGCGCGCCAAGCATCACGCCCAAGACCACCATGCCGGCAACAGCCAGCCAGATAAGAATCTTGGTAAGGCGCGAAAACCACATATGGCGTTGCCCGTTGCGGATCGTGCCGCCCGAAGACCCGGTTATCTCCTGAGCTTTATTTCTTGGCGTTCTGGTTCGCCACCGGCTCGCCCTTGACGCGCACGTCGGCGATCGTCGAGCGCAGCGCCGTCACCTTGGTGCCGCCGCCAAGGTCGATCTCCAGCTCGTTATCGTCGATCACCTTGGTCACCTTGCCGACCAAGCCGCCGCCGGTGACAACGGTATCGCCGCGACGAACCGCCGCCAGCATCTCGCCGCGCTTCTTTAGCTGCGTGCGCTGCGGCCGGATGATCAGAAAATACATGATCACGAAAATCAGAGCAAACGGCACGATCTGGATAAACATTGCGGACGAGTCCCCGCCGATGCCTTGGGCGTATGCCGGTGTCACGAACATCGAGGTACTCCTGAATTTTAAAAACAGCCGCCAAACCGTTCTGGGAATTTGACGGCCCCGCCAAATTTGGCCGGAATATAGTCGGTAACGTTGCCAATGCAACTGCGCGGCCGGGCAAATCGGCTGCTTTTCCGGCCTGGTGAGCCGTGTTACAGGGTGATCCCGAAAAGCGACGCTCGGTTTTCGCAAAAGATCATGGCCGAACAAATGCTTGGGGCGAGTTTCGAAACCGCTGAAATCAGGTAGGTTGCGCTGCCGCACCGTCCTGAACGCGAAGCAAAAAGACAAGAGATGACCGACAGTACCATCGATATCCTGAGCCAGAAGCTCGACCGCCTGATCGAGGCGGTCGCCCGCCTCGCCTCGCCGCCGGTGCCGCAAACCAACCTCGGCGATGCCGACTGCTTCGTCTGGCAGGCAGATCCCGGCTATCTGGAACCGGTGCGCAAGGTCAACCGCGTCGACATCGGCCTGATCCGCGGCGTCGACCGCGTCCGCGACATATTGGTCGACAACACCGAGCGCTTCGCCTCCGGCTACGCCGCCAACAACGTGCTGTTGTGGGGCGCGCGCGGCATGGGCAAATCGTCGCTGGTCAAGGCGGTGCACGCCGCGGTCAACGCTTCGGCCAAGCCCGACCTGCCGCTCAAGCTTATCGAGATCCATCGCGAAGACATCGACACGCTGCCGAAGCTGATGGGCCTGCTGAAGGCAGCGCCCTTCCGCTTCATCCTGTTCTGCGACGACCTGTCATTCGACCATGACGACACGTCCTATAAATCGCTGAAGGCAGCTCTTGAAGGCGGCGTCGAGGGCCGCCCGGCCAACGTCATCTTCTACGCCACCTCGAACCGGCGGCATCTGTTGCCGCGCGACATGATCGACAATGAGCGCTCGACGGCGATCAACCCGTCGGAAGCGGTCGAGGAGAAGGTTTCGCTGTCGGACCGCTTCGGCCTGTGGCTTGGCTTCCACAAATGTTCGCAGGACGAATATCTCGACATGATCGACGGCTATGTCCGCCATCACGGTCTCGCCATCGATCCCGAGACGCTGCGCGCCGAGGCGCTGGAATGGGCGACGACGCGCGGCAGCCGTTCGGGCCGCGTCGCCTGGCAGTTCACCCAGGATCTGGCAGGCCGGCTCGGCAAATCGCTCAAGGATTAGCCGCTCAAGGACTAACAGCAGAAGAAGCCCGCACCTTGCGGAGCGGACTTCCTCGGCGGGCTGAAGGTCAGGTGGCCCGCAAATCGCTTTTCGTCGTCTATTCGAGATAGGTCGAAGGATCGACCGGCGCCGAGTTCTTGCGCACTTCGAAATGCAGTTTCGGCGAGTCGGTGGTGCCGCTCATGCCGGACAGGGCGATTTCCTGGCCGCGCTTGACCTTCTGGCCGCGCTGCACCTCGATCGAGCTGGCGTGGCCATAGACGGTGACCAGACCGTTTTCGTGACGCACCAGCACCGTGTTGCCGAATTCCTTGAGGCCGTCACCGGCATAGATGACGACGCCGTTTTCAGCTGCCTTGACCGGCGTCCCCTCGGGCACGGCAATGTCGACGCCGTCCTTGCCGCCGCCGAAGCTTGAGATCACGCGGCCGCGCACCGGCCAGCGCATCTTGCCGATGCCGGTTGCGTCCGGCGCCACCGCATCGTCGTCCTCGGCCTGCTGGATGACTTTCGCGTCCTTCTTTGGCGGCGTGTAGGAGGCGAGCGTCTGCGTCGGCGTGGCCTTGGCAGGCGGCTGGGTGGTGGCCGTCGTCACCGGATCGACCTTTGCCGGCTTCACGCCGGCGATGACAGCGGTTCCGCCTGCCGGCACTTTCAGGGTCTGGCCGATCTTGAGCAGTCCATCCTGCATGCCGTTCGCCTGCTTCAACGCGACGACGCCGACGCCGGTCTTTCTGGCGATGGCCGACAGCGTATCGCCTTGCTGAACCGTGTAGGTGCCGCCGGCACCGGCTGGCTTGGCCGTCGCCGAAGCCACTTTGGGCGCGGTCTTTCCATCCTTCGGCTGGCTTGCGGCAGCCGAGGCGTCCACCTGCGCGGCAGACTTGCCTTCCCTGAGCTTCGGCTGCTGCGGCAGCACGGCCACCTTTTCCGGCGCGTCGGCCGGCTGGTCGTGCCTGGTGCCGTTCGCAGGCTTGGCGTCGGCGACTTTCGGCGTGGCGCCGTTGCTCGAATACGCATAGGCCGGGATGACGAGCTTCTGGCCGGTCTTCAGCCCCTTGGTCGCGCTCAGCCCGTTTACTTTCATGATGGCATCGGCCGGCACGCCGTAGCGCCGTGATAGGCCGGAAATGGTCTCGCCATCCTTGACGACTATCTCGGTTGCATGTGGCGCGCCGGCGGCCGTCGCCATGCGCGGCGCGTCGGGCTCGGCGTTCTTGAACGGCCTTGCCGCCGGTGCGACGGTGCCGGTTGCCGTCCTGTCGACACGAGGGGCGGCAGGCGCCAGGGCCGGCGCGGCAGCGGTACGCACCGGACGGGCGGCGGGTGCCAGGGCGGGAGCCGGCGGCGGCAATTGCTGCGCCGTGACCGGTTCGAGGCTTGAGCGGCTGACCGACTGGGTGTGGCTGCCGTCGATCGGCGCGGCCGCAACATCGCCCGGATAGGGCTGGGCAGCATCCTGCTTGTCGATGATGGCGCGCTGGTTGTTGGTCGAGGCGGTGAACACGTCATCGACGCTGTTGAACCGCGCCACCTGGGAACTACACCCCGTCGCAGCGCCTGCGATCATGAGGACGGCGCAGCCACGCGCCAGATTGCGTCCGTTTGCCTTCAAAACACTGAATTGCATCGCACTAACCCGCACAGACCCGGTACAACTGAGTGTGATTAAAGCGCGTTAATGTTACCGGTCGGTTAAACCTGTAGAATCAGACGCAAATTTTCTTAAAATAGTCGAGGAAGGCTCTCAACTTCGTCGTCCTAGGGCGGAGCAGGAGCGAAGCTCCGTCGCGGAGACCCTGGGATCCGTTCCGTGACCTTGGCCGAATAATGCGGCGGAGCAGCATTCTGCACCCTTGCAACGCCTCAAGGGCGCGGCATGGATCCTAGGGTCTGCGCTGCGTCGCTTCGCTCCTCGCTGCGCCCTAGGATGACGAAACGACAGGCTTCGGCTGATCCCCAAGCGGCGCGATGCACCCGGAATCAGATCACCGCGGCGACACCGTGCAGAATCGGCTGCAGGCGCACCAGGCCGATATCCTCGCGTTCGAAGCGGCTGCCGACCTTGGTCAGCTTGGCCAGCACCTGCTCGCCTTCGTCGGGTCCGATCGGCGCGATGACGATGCCGCCGCTCGACAATTGGTCGAGGAGAAAGCGCGGCAGGCTGTCGAAGGCCGCCCAGGCTACGATGCGGTCGAACGGCGCTTCGTTGGCCAGCCCGTTGGAACCGTCCGCCTGGCGCACGATGACATTGCCGATGGCGAGCGCCTCGAGCCGCTGCCGGGCCTGTTCGGCCAGCGTCTTGTAACGGTCGATGGTGACGATCCGCGCGGCAAGCCGCGACATCACCGCCGCCGTGTAGCCGGACCCGGTGCCGATCTCGAGCACCCGGTTGCCCGGCTCGATGGCAAGTGCCGCGATCACCGCCGCCTGCAGGTCGGCGCCTTCGATGGCCTCGCCGCATTCGATCGGCAGCATACGGTCCGACCAGGCTATCGAGTGGAAATGCGGAGACAGAAAGCCGCGCCGCGGCGTCGCCTCGAAGGCGGCGATCAGCGCCTTCGGCACCGTCCCCCTGCCGCGCAGGCGAAGCAGGAAGGCAGCGAAACCTTCGCGCTCGTCGACCGTTGCAGCGTGGTTCAAGTTCATGCGAGCGCCTTGGCCAGTTGATCGCGGATTTCATGCGCGGTGAGATCGAGCTGCAGCGGCGTCACCGACACCAGCCGATTGCGCAAGGCATGGAGGTCGGTGCCTTGCTTGCCCTCGACTGGCTCGCGGCCGAAGCGCAGCCAGTAGTAGGGCAGGCCGCGCCCGTCGCGCCGCTCGTCGACCCACAGGCTGTGGACCAGCTTGCCCTGCGAAGTGACTACAGTTCCGGCGATCTCTTCCGGCGCACAGTTCGGAAAATTGACGTTGAGCAGCACGCCGTCCGGCAACGGCATGGCGACGAGCTTTTCGAGCAGGGCCGGCGCCAGCGCTTCGGTGGTCTCGTAGGGAACGACGCGGTCCTCGCCGACATAGGAATAGGCCTGGCTGATGGCGATCGATCGCACGCCGAGCAGCGCGCCTTCCATGGCGCCGGCGACCGTGCCCGAATAGGTGACGTCGTCGGCGATGTTGGCGCCGGAATTGACGCCGGACAGGATCAGGTCAGGCGCTTCGGGCAGGATCTTCTTCACGCCCATGATGACACAGTCGGTCGGCGTTCCGCGCACCGCAAAGTGCTTTTCGCCGATTTTCCTGAGCCGCAGCGGCTCCGAGATCGACAGCGAATGCGCATAGCCGGACTGATCCTGTTCCGGTGCCACCACCCAGACGTCGTCCGACAGCGTGCGGGCGATGCGTTCGAGCGACGCAAGGCCCTCGGCATGGATGCCGTCGTCGTTAGTCAGGAGGATGCGCATGAGACCGCCTTTGCAGAATTGGATTGACGGCAGCGCTCTACGATACCCCCCTCTGTCCTGCCCTCTTTTCCACCACTTGACATCTCCCCCTCAAGGGGGGAGATCGGCAATACCGTAGCCGCCGCCTTCCTTGCTACGCCAACAGTTGGCGAAAGCTGTGATGACGGCGCAATCTCCCCCCTTGAGGGGGAGATGTCCGGCAGGACAGAGGGGGGCGCGAAGGAACGCGGGGCCGACAATCTTGTCACTTCGATGATTCGATCTTTGCGAGACCGCCCATGTAAGGCCGAAGCGCTTCAGGAATGGTTACGCTGCCGTCCTCATTCTGGTAATTTTCGATGACGGCAATAAGCGCGCGGCCGACGGCGGTGCCCGAACCGTTCAGCGTGTGGACGAAGCGGTTGCCCTTGCCGTCCTTGTCCTTGTAGCGGGCGTCCATGCGCCGCGCCTGGAAATCGCCGCATACCGAGCACGACGATATCTCGCGATAGGCATTCTGGCCGGGCAGCCAGACCTCGATGTCGTAGGTCTTGCGCGCGCCAAAGCCCATGTCGCCGGTGCACAGCGTCATGGTGCGGAACGGCAGGCCGAGCCGCTTCAGCACCTCCTCGGCGCATTCGGTCATGCGCTCATGCTCGGCAACCGAAGTCTCCTGGTCGGTGATCGACACCAGCTCGACCTTGTAGAACTGGTGCTGGCGCAGCATGCCGCGCGTGTCGCGCCCGGCCGAACCCGCCTCGGAGCGGAAGCACGGCGTCAGCGCCGTATAGCGCAGCGGCAGTTTTTCGTGCGGCGTGATCTCGTCGCGAACGAGATTGGTGAGCGGCACTTCGGCGGTGGGGATTAGGCCAAGCCTGCCGTCCCCGTGCCGAACGAAGAATAAATCCTCCTCGAATTTCGGCAGTTGCCCGGTCCCGAAAAGCACCTCGTCGCGCACCATCAACGGCGGCTGGATCTCTACATAGCCGTGCTCGGTGGTGTGCAGATCCAGCATGAACTGGCCGAGCGCGCGTTCCATCCGCGCCAGGCCGCTTTTGAGCACGGTGAAGCGCGAGCCGGAAAGCCGTGCTGCCCGCTCGAAATCCATCATGCCGAGCGCTTCGCCGATCTCGAAATGCTCCTTCACCCAGTTCGGCCGCCTCGGCACCTCGCCGACGACACGCTTGACGACGTTGTCGTGCTCGTCCTTGCCGACCGGCACGTCCTCGAACGGCACGTTTGGCAGCACTGCCAACGCATCGTTCAGCGCCTTGTCGAGTTCGCGCTCGCGCGCCTCGCCATTCTGGATGAAGGCCTTGATCTCGCCGACCTCGGCCTTCAGCCGTTCGGCAAGGGTGGCATCGCCCGAGCGCATGGCATTGCCGATCTCCCTCGATGCGGCGTTGCGGCGTTCCTGCCTGGTCTGCAGCTCGGTCAGATGCTCGCGCCGCGCCTCGTCCCGTGCGATCAAATCATCGACCGTGGACTGCGCATCCTCAGCCGACCACGAGCGCTTCTGAAGCGCTTCGACAAGGACTGTCGGGTTGTCGCGAATCCATTTGATGTCAAGCATGGTCTGTTCGTCCTCAGGGGGGCATGTCGCCCACAAGTGCGCAGCGGATTTGGGGCAACGAGATGCCCAAAACAAAGACCAGAGGGCGTAAACCGCATCGATGCAAGACGTCAAGGCAGAGTTCCTTCGCGCCGACCTCAGGTAGGCAGCACGCGCAACGTTCGATCGAAAGAACCCTGGAAACAAAAAACCCGCCTCGGGAGGCGGGTTTTTGGAGCCAATTGGCACCATACCGAAATTAATAGCATAGCTGCCGGCACAAAGCAAGAACAAAGTTGCTCCTTCAGCGAAGAATCGTGGCCTAATTCCGGCTTGGGTTCCTCGCCCCACGAAGTGGGGAGAGGTGGCTCGGCGAAGCCGAGACGGAGAGGGGAAACCGCGCCCTACGAAAGACCCACTCTCCGGGCGCCGGGCGGCCCCCCAACCCCCCCCAACCCGGGGGGCGGGGCCCCGCGCCCCGGTAGCGGGCAACCCGCCCCCTCCCAAACCCCCACGCGCCGGCCGCTCCGCGGCCACCTCTCCCCCGCTTCGCGTGGGCGAGGAACCCAGGTCTTGAGAGGTCGAGCGCAAGACAGAGGGAGCGCTGTCCCACGGATTTCGAAAACTGCCCGCCTCAATCGCTATGTCGAAGACGCGTCCGCCGGCTTTTCGGCCACCTCTTCGGTGGCGTCCTGCTTTTCGCGGGCCACACGGTCGCGCTCCTTGCTGCGTTCGATCAGCCGGGCCGACCAGATCGAGACCTCGTAGAGCAGGATCGTCGGAATGGCGAGGCCGATCTGGCTCATCGGGTCGGGCGGCGTCAGCACCGCCGCCACCACGAAGGCGATGACGATCGCCCATTTGCGCTTCTCGGCCAGGGCCGTGGACGACAGCATGCCGACCCGCGTCATCAGGCTTGTCACCACCGGCAGCTGAAACACCAGGCCGAAGGAGAAGATCAGCGTCATGATCAGGCTGAGATATTCGGACACTTTCGGCAGCAGCGAAATCTGCACCTGGTCGTTGGTGCCGGTCTGCTGCATGGCGAGGAAGAACCACATCACCATCGGCGTGAAGAAAAAATAGACCAGCGATGCGCCCATCAGGAACAGGATCGGCGAGGCGATCAGGAACGGCAGGAAGGCGTTGCGCTCGTTTTTGTAGAGGCCGGGCGCGATGAATTTGTAGATCTGCGTGGCGATCAGCGGAAAGGCGATGACCATGCCGCCGAACATGGCGAGCTTGACCTGGGTAAAGAAGAACTCCTGTGGCGCCGTATAGATCAGCTCGACCTTGTGCGGGTCGAGCCCGGCCCATTGGGTCGCCCATCTGAACGGAATGACCAGAAGGTTGAACAGCCGCTTGGCGAAAAAGAAGCAGACCAGGAAGGCAACAAAAAAACCGCCAATCGACCAGATCAGCCGCCGGCGCAACTCGATCAGGTGCTCCATCAGCGGAGCCGACGATTTTTCTATCTCGTCCTTTTCCTTGTCCGAAACGCTCACTTGGCGGCTCCCGCCGTTTTCCTGGCGGCCGGCTTCTTCGTTGCTGACGCCGGCTTCTTCGCTGCTGACAACTGCGCTTTTTGCTCAGCTTTTGCGGCAGCCTTTGGCGCAGCAGTCTTTGCCGGCTTGGCCGGGACGGCGGCCGCGGCTTTCGCGGGCGCTGGCTTCTTCTTTGCCGCAGGTGCTTTTCTCGGCACGGCCGCTGCAGCCGTTTGCGCCTGCACTGCCGGCGCTACGACGGACTCGTCCGTCATCGCCGGAAAGATCGGCGTGGCCGGCGTCGGCTCCGGCGGGCTGACGCCCGGCATCGTCGTTGCGCCGTTCTTAAGCGGCTCGGCCGCCTGCTCCGTCGAAGCGGCGGCATCGACGGCCGGCTTGGGTTTCATCACTGCGTCGACGCCGGAACGGACGTCGGCGGCGGCCTGCTCGAATGGATTGAGCTGCTTCCTGATCTCGGCTGCCGGATTGAGGCTTCTCAGCGAATCGACCGACTTCTTGACGTCGTCGAGCTCGGCTTCCTTCAACGCATCGTTGAACTGCCGCTGGAAATCGGACGCCATGGCGCGCAGCTTCGCCGTCGTGCGGCCGAAGGTGCGCAGCATGTTGGGCAAATCCTTGGGCCCGACGACCACGATCATGACGATCGCGATCACCAGCATCTCGGTCCAGCCGACTTCGAACATAGCTATACGTTCCGACTAAAGTTTGGGCTCAGCCTTTGCTGGCCTTTTCCTTCGGTACCGAAACGGTTTCGTCGGCACGGTGTTCAACGGTCCGCTTGTCCTCGGCAGTCTCGTCGTCCGCCATACCCTTCTTGAAGCTCTTGATGCCCTTGGCCATGTCGCCCATCAGCTCGGGGATCTTGCCGCGGCCGAACACCAGCAGCACGATCACCAGAACGATCATCCAGTGCCAAATCGAAAATGAACCCATAGCAAATCTCTCTCGAACGGTTTCCCAGACGCTGATCTATGCGCTTTCGGGTTCGGATTCAAACAGAACTGCGACAGAGTTCATGAATGAGTCGCCGAAGTCACGCACTTTCGGCACGGCGGCCCGCTACCAATCGGCGCAGTTCCATCCTGCCTGTGGCTTTAAGATGGCGCTCGGCTCAATCTTCCGTGACGCGCGGCGTCAAAAGGCCGAGTTCTTCGAGGTCGATGTCGGTCAGCGGATCCTCGTCGTCGGTGAGCGCATCGGGGTCGGCCGGCGGCAGCGGCACCGAGAAATTCGACGGCATGCGGCCGGACAGCAGCCCCGCACCCTTCAATTCGTCCATGCCGGGGAGATCGCGTATCTCCTCCAGCGCGAAATGGTCGAGAAAAATGTCGGTCGTGCCGTAGGTGACGGGACGGCCGGGCGTGCGGCGCCGGCCGCGCATCCTCACCCATTCGGTCTCCATCAGCGTGTCGAGCGTCCCCTTTGACGTCTCGACGCCGCGGATATCCTCGATCTCGGCGCGCGTTACCGGCTGGTGGTAGGCGATGATCGCCAGCACTTCGAGGGCAGCGCGGGACAGTTTGCGCTGCTGCACCGTGTCACGGCTCATCAGGAAGGCGAGGTCGCCGGCGGTGCGAAAAGCCCAGGCATCGCCGACGCGCACCAGATTGACGCCGCGCCGCACATAGATCTGCTGCAGTTCGGCCATTGCCGCGGCAATGTTGATGCCGTCGGGCAGTCGCGAAGTGAGCTGTTTTTCGCTGACCGGCTCGGCGCTGGCGAATACGATCGCCTCGGCCATCCGTACGGCCTCCGCCATATGCAGCCGCTCGCCAGGATTCCGCGACAAATTCTGCCCCTGATTTTGTGCCGGGTTTTCGGCGACTGCGCCTTGCTCGGCGTCGTCGTCGACCTTGAACGGAATGACCGAAGCGTTGGCGCGTTCGCTCATGGTGTTACCTCGACTATCTTGATGGCCTGGGCGCGGCCGCGCAGATAAAGCGGCGCGAACACCTGGTCCTGCCGCATTTCCATCTTGCCTTCGCGCACCAGTTCCAGCGTCGCCGCAAACGAGCTGGCAACCGCGGTGCGCCGCTCTTCCGGGCCGGCCAGATATTCGACCAGGAAACCGTCGAGCGCCGTCCAGTCGCGCAGCGACCCGATCAGCCTGGTCAGCACGTCGCGCGCATCCTTGAGCGACCACACGCCGCGCCTGGCGATCGTCACATTGGTTATTGCCTGCTTCTGGCGCTGCTGGGCATAGGCGGTCAACAGGTCGTAGAGCGAGGCCGAATAGGCATTGCGCTTCTCGACGATGACCATTTCCGGCATGCCGCGTGCAAACACGTCGCGTCCGAGCCGGTTGCGGTTGACCAGCCGTGCCGCCGCGTCGCGCATCGCCTCCAGCCGCTTCAGCCGGAACTGCAGCACCGCCGCCAGTTCCTCGCCGCTTTCGCCTTCGTCGCCGGGCTGCTTGGGGATCAGGAGCTTCGACTTGAGGAAGGCCAGCCATGCCGCCATCACCAGGTAGTCGGCGGCAAGCTCCAGCCTCAGCGCCCTCACCTTCTCGACGAACGCCAGATACTGTTCGGCCAGCGCCAGGATCGAGATGCGCGACAGGTCGACCTTCTGATTGCGGGCAAGATGCAGCAGAAGATCGAGCGGACCTTCGAAGCCGGCCACATCGACGACCAACGCCGGATCGCCGGTCAGCCGGGAATCGTCATTCTCGGCCCACAAGCGGTCCATCGGTGCGGCCTTGCCGGCCTTCAGGTCCAATGTTTCCGCCACTTCGCTTCCTTTGATGCTAGGCCACCGCGTCGAAATAACTGGCAAATTCGGCCCGAATCTCGGTCTCGTCCGCCACGTCACGGTTCCTGATATAGGTCAGCGCCCGCTCCGCGCGCTCAAACGACTTGCCTTCAAGCCCGGTCGTGCGCGATGCAAGGCCGGCCATCTCCTCGAACACGCCGTTGCAGTGAAGGACCAGATCGCAGCCCGCCGCAAGGATAGCGGCCGCCTTTGACGGGAAATCCCCAGAAAGTGCCTTCATCGAGGTGTCGTCGCTCATCAACAGGCCGTCGAAGCCGATTTCGTCGCGGATGATCTTTTCGATGACCTTGCCGGATGTGGTGGCCGGGTTCTTCGGGTCGATCGCGCTATAGACGACATGCGCCGTCATCGCCATCGGCAAATGGTTGAGCTCCCTGAACGGGGCAAAATCATGCCGCTGCAGGTCGCCGATCGAGGCGTCGACGGTCGGCAGTTCGAAATGCGTGTCGGCGAAGGCCCTTCCATGACCGGGAATATGCTTCATCACCGGCAGCACGCCGCCCGCCATCAGGCCTTCCGCCGCGGCGCGACCCAATTCGATGACGGCGCGCGGCTCCTTGCCATAGGCGCGCGCGCCGATGACGTCGCTGGCGCCCTCGATCGGCACGTCGAGCACCGGCAGGCAATCCGCCGTGATACCGTAGCGCAGCAGGTCGAAGGCATGCAGCCGCGCCATCAGCCAGGCGGCACGGGTGCCGGCGTCATGGTCGTCGCGCCACAAGGCGCCGAGTGCACCGGCAGCCGGATAGTTCGGCGCCAGCGGCGGCCGTAGGCGCTGCACCCGGCCGCCCTCCTGGTCGATGAACACCGGCGCATCCGCACGCCCGACGCAGTCGCGCATGGCGGCCACCAGATCGCGGATCTGCTCGGTCTCGCCGATATTGCGCGCAAACAGGATGAAGCCCCACGGGCATTCGTTGCGATAGAAACGGATCTCGTCGCGGGTCAGTGATTTCCCGGCGCAGCCGAGGATCATGGATTTTGATTCGGTCATGCGGAACAGTTTAGAGCTTCGCGCCGACAAAGGGAATCGCCCGCAATTGCCTTCAGAGGTTTCCGTTCACGCAAAAAAGCCGGCGCGGACGCCGACTTTTCGAGAGGTTTTGGTGCCTAGTGGGACACGAAGCAATTGCCGCCGGCAGCCTTGTAGCTGGTGCACAGTTTGATCGCCTCGTTGCGAGACTGCGCCGGAACGCGGACGCGGTAGAAGGTGCCCTTGCCGGCGATCTCGGCCTTGACGATGTTGGCGGTGCGGCCGGAAAGCACGCTGCCGTAGCGGCGCTGCAGATCCTGGTAAGTCGCCTGGGCGCTTTCGACTGTCGGCTGCGAAGCGATCTGTATCGACCACGAACCAGCCCCGGCCGCGGCCGGATCGATGGAAGCAACCTGATCGGGCTTGACCTCGCCAACCACATCGACCGGTTGGTCGGACGGACGCTGCGGCGCCACCGGAACCGTGGCCGGGGTGCTGGCGGACTGCTTGCTGGCTGACGGCTTAGCTTCAGCCTTTGTGTCGGGCTTGGGCGCCGGCTGCAGCTTGGAGGTTTCGGCCTGATCGCCGCTCGCCTGGTCGCCACTCGGCTGGTCGCCAATCTTCGGATCACTTGTGATTTGGTCGATCAGGGGCACGGTGCCGGTCTGCGCGGCGGCGTCGGCCTGGGCCGACGGAGCGACGTGCTGCGGCGCCGGATCGGCCGGCTCGGCAGCAGCCATCTGCGGGGCGGCAGGCGCCGGATCCTCGCGCGCCACCAGCGAACCGTCAGGTTTCACGACCATGGTCCGTACCTTGCGCGGCGCAACGGCGACGATCTCGGGGGTTGCACCCTTCTCGGCCTCCTGCAGAACCTGCGCGATGCGATCCTCGGACTTGGGTGCCGGTGCGGCGACGGTTTCGGTAGCGCCAGCCGCATTGGCGCCAAGCGCATTGGTGTCAGGCGCGCTGGTGTCACGCGCGTTGGTGCCAGACGCATTGCTATCAGACGCCTCGGTGCCGGGCGCGTCGATATCGTCCGCGGCATCGGGGTCATTGGGCGAAAGATCGACGACGCGGCTCTCCGGTTCGTTGGCTTTCAGGTCCACGGGCTCTTCGGTGTTGGTGACCAGCTTCTGCTGAACCGGCTCGGCGGGCTTGGCGCCCTTGACCACAGCGTCATAAACCTTGTTGTCCTGGTTCGGCACGACGGTGCCGCCTGGATTTTCCGGCTTGATCTTGATCGGCCTGTTGTCGGCCTTGACGATAACCGGCGCATCGCCGCCGCTCTTGCCGCCGAGGGTCAACGCAAAGGCGCCAAGGCCTCCGGCGATCGCCACGGCGCCGACCACCGCTCCTATCAGCAGCCCGCGCCTGCGCGGCTGCCTTTCGGCCCCGCGTTCGGCAAGGCCCGGAACCGACATCTCCTCGTCCAGTTCGGGATCGTAGTCGAGCTCATCGAAGGTGAAATCGTCGGCCTGCGAAACCGGCTGGCCACCGGGCAATGGGCCCAGATCGAAACCGTCCGCTGCATCGGCATAGGAAGCGGCCGCCGCGCTGACGGGGGCTTCCGCAGGCTTGGCGCCATAGGCGCGCGTCTCGCTACGATCTTGCTTGTAGCCCGACGCGAAGCCGGCATCGTATTCATCGTCATAGCCAGCACTGCGCACCGGGGCAGGCGCGATGTCAGTTGCATTCATTTCGGTGAGAAGGCTGGCAAAATCGGCATCGAGATCGTCGTAGGCGGGCGCCACCGGCTCGTCATCGTCGAAGTTGAGCTCCGGAATGTCGAGATCGTCCGCCAGCGCCACCACGCGCTCGGGCACGTCGACCGTCTCGACATCGGGCATCTCGTCATAGGCGGAAGGCTGTTGATGCGAGGTTGGTGCAGCTTCCGTGTAGGCGGGCCGATCTTCATAGGACGGCCTCTCTTCGACCGGTGCGGCCCGATAGGACGGCGTTGCGGCCGGCTGCGGCGGTGGTGCCGGACGCGCCGAAGCCACCGGCTGGCTTGCAAAAGCGGGCTGAGGCTGTGCGACCGGTGTCACGCGGCTCCACGAGCGGGCCGGCTCGGGCGGTGTGGCGCGTGTTGTCAGCCAGTTCAGCGCATCGAGCGGGTCTTCCTCGGCAGCAGCTGCCGCACTCTTGTCGGCCGAGTCGTGATCCAGGCCGATATTCCTGGCGAAGTCGGCATCGAGCGCATCGCTGTCGAGATCATCCGCGCGTCCGGCAGCGGCTTCGACACCGAAATCCTCGCCTTCAAGCTCATCGAGGAGGACACTGCCAAGATCGGCGTCATCGGCGGCACTGGACTGCTGCGGCTCAGCGGGCTCGTGCTCGTCGAGTTCCCAATCCAGCTCGTCGACAGCATGCACCGGTTCGTTGGCGACGTCTTTGACCGCCGCCATTGGCTGTTCAGCGGCCACTGCTGGCTTCTGAACTACCGGCGCGATAGGCTGCTGAACAGCCATCACGGGCTTCTGGGCAGTCTGCGGGCTTGTCTGAGGTTCGTTGACCGCTTGTGCCGGCCGTGTGCTCATCGCACCGAGCAGCGCGTTCAGTTCGTCTTCCAGGCTGCGTTCCTCAGCCACTGGGGCCGTCGGGACGACAGCGGCCGGCGCCACTGGTTCGGCCGCAACTTGCGCCATGGGTTCTTCGGCTTCCTCGGCAGGCGCATCGTCGAAGCTCAGATCGAAATCGTCGTCGAACGCCGCTTCAGCGGCCGCGCCGGAAAGCCGGGCGGCCTCTGGCTCTTCGATCGACTGCTCTTCGATAAACTCTGGTTCTTCGATTTCGGCAGGCCCGTTCGAGCGAACATCGAAGTCCATGTCGACATCGGCCATGGCATCATCGAATTGGCCGGCAAGATCCTCATCGGCCGAAACCGCCTCAACCGGCGATGACGTGGCGGCGACGTTTTCCGCCGGCTCATGCTCGTCGAACATCAGCTCGTCTTCGAGCGAGCTTGCAACGGCATCGTCGAACTCGTCATCGAACGCGGCCGCTTGCGCGGCGGTTTCAACGGCGACGGTCTGCTCCATCGGCTCATGCTCTTCGAGCATCAGCTCGTCTTCGAGCGAACTTGCCACGGCGTTGTCGAACTCATCGTCGAAGGCGGGCTCGTCGACCGGCTCGATCGCCTCGGCTGCGGCCCTGGGTTCATCCTCGCCGGTCACCGCGATCTTGGCCGTCACACCGTCGTCGTGCCGAAAATCCTGGTCGAGCGATGCGGCAAGTTCGTCGTCACTCGAAAGGTCGTCCTCGAACGGCGACACGTCTTCGAGCGAGCCGGCGACGGCGTTATCGAAATCGTCGTCGAGCTCCGGCTCGACGGCGGGAGCGAACGCCCTTTCGGGGGCGGAGGCAATTTCGTCGGCGGCAACAGGAGCGGCGGCAACAGGAGCAGCATCATCCGCCGCACTGTCGTCGAATGCGAAATCCTGTTCGAACGAGGCAGCAAGCGCGTCCTCCATTTCGTCGGCGGCGGCCGGTTCGGGCGCCGGCTCGCGAAGCTTGGCCGGGGAAGCATTGTCATTGGCGTCGGCGCCGAATTCGCCCATCAACTCCTTCTCGAGATCGATCTCGAAATCGCCCTCGTCCACCGACGGTTCGGCGGCAGCGGTTTTCGGCTGGGCCGGGGTTTGCGGTTTGACCGGCTGGCGCGGGTCGAACCCCATGATCCTGGTCAGTTCCGCGAACGGATCATCGTTGGCGATGTCGTTGTGGTCGGCTGCTCTCAGCTGGGTTCTGTCTGCCATTATTGTTCCCGAACTCGCACTCATTCGGACGCCATGGACGTCGCGTAGGGTTGGCCCTTACCAGCGCAATGTGGGCAAAAGGTGACAGGTTTTTTACTCAAACCTAACGCATTTCGGTGGGCGCATTGGCTCCGATCAGCGTCAGGCCGGACGTCAAAACGTCCGAAACAGCCTGCACCAGCCCTAGTCTGGCATGCGTCAATTGTCGGTCGTTAACCTTAACAAAACGTAAGTCGGGATTATCGGTGCCCCGGTTCCAGTGTCCGTGGAAGCTGGAAGCGAGTTCGTAGAGGTAAAATGCCAGCCGGTGGGGCTCGAGCGCGAGCGCCGCGGCTTCGATCAGCCGAGGATATTCGGCGAGCTTCCTGATCAGGCCGATCTCCCCCTCATCGGTCAGCAAAGCCACTTCGGCGGCCAGCTGGTTGCGGTCGAACATGGCCTCGCCCAATTGCTCGCTCGCCTGCCGGAATACCGAATGGCAGCGCGCCGAGGCATACTGCACGTAGAACACCGGATTGTCCTTCGACTGCTCGGTTACCTTGGCGAAGTCGAAGTCGAGCGGCGCGTCGTTCTTGCGGTAGAGCATCATGAAGCGAACTGCATCTCGTCCAACTTCTTCGATGACCTCCCGAAGAGTGACGAAATTCCCAGTTCGCTTTCCCATCCGCACCGGCTCGCCGGCGCGAAAAAGCCTCACCAGCTGGCAAAGCAGCACGGTAAGCTTCACCTCGTCGCCGGCAATCGCCCGGGCAAGCGCTTCCAGCCGTTTCACGTAGCCGCCGTGATCGGCGCCAAGCACATAGATCAGGTTGACGAAGCCGCGATCGACCTTGTCCTTGAGGTAAGCGACATCGGCGGCGAAATAGGTGAAGGTGCCGTCCGACTTGACCAGCGCCCGGTCCATGTCGTCGCCGACCGCGGTCGAGCGGAACAGCGTCTGCTCGCGGTCCTCCCAGTCGTCCGGCTTCTCGCCCTTGGGCGGCGGCAGCTTGCCCTTGTAGATGTGGCCCTTCAGCGTCAGGTCGCTGATCGCCGAGCGTATCTTGCGGGCGTTGTTCGCATGCAGCGTCCGCTCGGAGAAGAAGACGTCGTGATGCACGTTGAGCAGCGCCAGATCCTCGCGGATCATCGCCATCATCGCGTCGATCGTCCTGTCCTTGACGATGGCAAGCGCCTCCTCGTCCGGCATCTGCAGCAGGGAGCGGCCGAATTCGCTGGCCAGCGCCTGACCAACGGGGATCAGATAGTCGCCTGGATAAAGCCCGGCCGGAATGTCGCCGATCTCATCGCCGAGCGCTTCGCGGTAGCGCAGCATGACTGAGCGCCCGAGCACGTCGATCTGCGAACCGGCATCGTTGATGACGTATTCCTTGGTCACGTCGTAACCGGCGAAGGCCATCAGATTGGCCAGCGCGTCGCCGACTACAGCACCCCGGCAATGGCCGACATGCATCGGGCCGGTCGGGTTGGCCGAGACATATTCGACATTGGTTTTCTTGCCGCCGCCGATAGTCGAGCGGCCATAGTTGCGGCCTTCGCCGAGCAGCGCCGTCAGATGCGCCTGCCAGAAGCCGTCCTTGAGCCTGAGATTGACGAAGCCCGGGCCTGCGATCTCGGCGGCCGCGATATCCTCGTCGGCGCGCAGCGCCTCGGCCAGCCTTTCGGCCAGCGCACGCGGGTTCTGGCCGGTCGGCTTGGCCAACACCATGGCTGCGTTGGTCGCGAGATCGCCATGGCTGGCATCGCGCGGCGGCTCGACGGCGATGCGCGACAGGTCCGGCGACACGCCATCCTTGTCTTTCAAATCAAGCGCTTCGACGGCCTTTATGATTCGCGCGTTGAAATCGGCGAAGATGTTCATTGCTGTGGCTCTGACGGTTTTGCAGGGATCCGGCTCGTTGGCCGGCAAAATCGCGCCCGCCCTAGCTCAAATCCGGCGTATGGTCAAACAAACGCCTGTGTTCCTTGAGTGCATAAGTGTCCGTCATGCCGGCCAGGAAATCGGCAACACTGCGCGCCTTGACGCGGTCCTCTGCCCGGTCGAGCCCTTCGCGCCAGCCATCCGGCATAGCGCGCGGATCGGCGAAATAGACGTCGAACAGGTCCCTCACGATCTGGTCGGCATCGGCGCGCACCCGCATGACCTCCGCATGCCGGTAGAGGTGCTTGTAGAGAAAGGCCTTCAGCTCCTTTTCCAATACGGCCGTCTCGGCGGAGAAGCTCACCATCGTCTCGCCGGCCGCCCTTACCGCTTCGGCGCTGTCAGGCTTGATGCGCGCCAGATTGGCCGTCGTCGAGAGGATCACGTCCTCGACCATGATGGTGATCTGCCGGCGCATCAGCTCGTGGCCGGTGCGTACGTCATCGAGCGCCGGATAGCGCTGACGCACGCCCTTGAGGATCGACCCCGGCAGCGAGACGCCCTCCAGCATATCCAGCGTCAACAGCCCTGCCCTCAAGCCGTCATCGATGTCGTGGGTGTTGTAGGCGATGTCGTCGGCAATCGCCGCACACTGCGCCTCGATACCAGCGAAGCGGTCGAGTTCGAGGTCGTGCAGTTCGGAATAGTCGCGGATAGCCTGCGGCACCGGCCCCTTCAGCCCTTTGCCCTTGGCATCGGTCAGCGGGCCATTGTGCTTGACCAGCCCCTCAAGCGTTTCCCAGGTGAGGTTCAGCCCATCGAACTCGGCATAGCGCCGCTCCAGCCGCGTCACCACACGCAGCGACTGCGCATTGTGGTCGAAGCCGCCCCAGGCGGCCATCTTCTCGTTCAGGGCGTCCTCGCCGGTATGGCCGAAGGGCGTGTGGCCGAAGTCGTGCACCAGGGCCACCGCCTCGGCCAGGTCCTCGTCGCCGCGCAGCGCCCGCGCCAGAGCGCGTGCGATTTGCGCGACCTCGATCGAATGCGTCAGCCTCGTGCGGTAATGGTCGCCTTCGTGTGCGACGAACACTTGCGTCTTGTGCTTCAGCCGGCGGAACGCCGTCGAATGGATGATGCGGTCGCGGTCGCGCTGGAACGGCGTACGCGTCGGGCTTTCCACCTCGTCGAACAGCCGCCCGCGCGACTTCGCCGGGTCGCTGGCATAGGCCGCGCGCGGCCGATAGCCGAATCCGATGTCGCCCAACTCGTTGGTCATAGCGTATGCCGCAGTTGACTTGCCCCGTCGCGCTTCATACCTATCATACGAAACCGAAAGCAAGGTGACGCCCATGGGCGCTGATGCCAAGACCGCCATGAAAGTCGAGATGACCGACGCCGCCGCCAGGCGAATCGCCAAGATTGTGGCGAGCGAAGCCGGTAAGACGGCGCTGCGCGTTTCGGTCGAGGGCGGCGGCTGTTCCGGCTTCTCCTACAAGTTCGACCTGGTCGACAGGCGCAATGACGACGACGTCGCCATCGAAAAGGACGGCGCCACTGTGCTGATCGACGACCTGTCGCTGGTCTATATGGGCGGCTCGGTGATCGATTTCGTTGACGATCTGATGGGCCAGTCGTTCCAGATCAGAAACCCCAATGCGGTCGCCTCCTGCGGCTGCGGCACCAGCTTCTCGATCTAGAAATGCCCGACATCGGCGCGGTCCGTCAGGTCGCGCTTTCCGCCGGGCGCGACCTCGATGCGACGCTGGCGTTCTGGCGCGAAGTGCTCGGCATGAACCTGCATGCGCGTTTCGATCCGCCGGGCATCGCCTTTATCATGGCCGGTGACGTGCGCCTGCTTTTCACCGACGGCCTGCCCGCCGGCACCGTCTATCTCGACATATCGGGCCTCGACGAGTTCCACGCTTCGGCAAGGGCCGCCGGTGTTCCCTTCACCGCGCCGCCGGCGCTCGTCCATCGCGACACCGAAGGCCTGTTCGGCCAGGCGGGGGAAAGCGAATGGATGGCCTTCCTAAAGGACCCGGCAGGCAATACGATCGGCCTTGTCGAACGTCATCCACCGGATAGCTAGTCTCCGGATCACCAGCCTATCGAGGCCGCCATGAAAATCGTCACCTGGAACATCAACGGCGTTCGCGCCCGCATCGGCAATTTGACCCATTGGCTGACGGAAAGCGCGCCCGACATCGCCTGCCTGCAGGAGATCAAGACGGTCGACGAGCAGTTTCCCCGCGCCGAGATCGAGGCGCTCGGCTACAATGTCGAGACTTACGGCCAAAAAGGCTTCAACGGCGTCGCCATCCTGTCGAAGCTGCGTTTCGACGAGGTCAATCGCGGCTTGCCGGGCGACGATGCCGACGAACAGGCGCGTTTTATCGAGGGCGTGTTCTCGACCGACAAGGGCGCCTTGCGCGTTGCCTCGATCTATCTGCCGAACGGCAACCCGATCGACGACGAGAAGAAGTTCTCCTACAAGCTTTCCTGGATGGCGCGACTTGAGCGCTGGGCCGAGGAGCGGCTTGCACTGGAAGAGCCGCTGGTTCTGGCCGGCGACTACAATGTCATTCCCGAGCCGATCGACGCGAAATATCCGGAAAACTGGCTAAGCGACGCGCTGTTCCAGCCCGCGACGCGGCAGGCGTTCCGGCGGCTGAAGAATCTCGGCTTCACCGAAGCCGTGCGTGCCGTCACCGACGCCCCGGACATTTTTACGTTCTGGGACTATCAGGCCGGCGCCTGGCAGAAGAACAACGGCATCCGCATCGACCACCTGCTTCTGTCGCCCGAAGCCGCCAACTGGTTTTCCTCGGCTTCGATCGAAAAACAGGTGCGCGCCTGGGAAAAACCCTCCGACCACGTGCCGGTGGCGATCGATCTGGCGCTGCAGCCGGCCTGACCGGAGCTGCTGTCCGGCGGCACATTGATAAGTTGACCTCTTATCGCCACAAATCGCGCGCTTGATGAGAAATCATCATGGTGGCTGGGGTTCCCATGACTACTCGATTTGCACTCTGCCCGATCGGCTGCGCGCTTGCGATGGCGGTGGCGACGCCGGCTTTTGCCGATGCAGAGTGCCTGGCTAACGGCAAATCATTCCAGATCGGCCGGGTCGCCTGCCTGACGCTTGCCGGCCAAAGCTACCTCGCCCGTTGCGAGATGGTGCTCAACAACACGTCCTGGACAAAGCAGCGGGATGGCTGCCCGGAGAACACGCTGGCCCCACATCTGCAGGGCACGCCGATCTCAACACCGGCGCCCAGCGGCATGCCGGCGGAACCGACCGATAATTGATTTCAAAACGGAATTTCTGCCGGCCTATTGGTCGCCGCCACCCTTGGTGAGGATGTCGTCGGCCAGCGAGATCGCGGTGCGGCGGTCGGCTTCGCCGGCGGCCGCAAACGCTTCTTCCTGCATGCCGCGGATCCATGGCTGGTCGGCGGGTGAGGCCCGTTCGAGCGCCGCGGTCATCATCGCCAGCCCCCGCACGATCTTGCCGCTTTGGAAAAGCAGGTTGCCGAGCGTCGCCTGCGCGCCCGCATGGCCCTTTTCGGCCGCCAGCTGGAACCAGCGTCCGGCCTGCTTGACGCTGGCCTTGACGCCGCCCTCACCCTTGAGGAACATCTGGCCCATCTCGAACTGAGCGTTCGGATTGCGGTAGTTGGCGGCGGCACGCATGTAATATTCCTGGGCTGCCACTTCGTTCTCCTCGACGGGGCTGCCGGGAATGCCCTTCCTCAGATAGTCGCCAAGCGCCACCAGCGCGTCCGAAACATAGCTTTCCTCGGGCGAACCGGGCTCGACATCCTGGTCGACGATCTCGCTGAAGAACTTGAATGCCGCGTAGTCGTCTCGCGCCACGCCATCGCCTTCGGCATACATGCGCGCAAGCTTCCAGGTGGCGCCGATCTGCCCGTTCTCCGCGGCATATTTATAGGCTTCCGCGGCCTGCTCCTTATGGCCGTTCTTGTAGGCGGAAAAGCCGAACTGGAACACCGCCCAAGGGCTCGACTGCGGCTTCACGCCGGTCTTGTCATCGAACACCTTGTCGTCGAAGGCCATGGCCTGGCCGACGGCGCCCAAGGTCGCGCCAAACGTGGCGAGCGCAACCAGTGCCGAAAGGACAGACGACCTCAACAACTCAGATGTCCGCATAGCAGTGTGTTTCTTTGGCACCGCCGGGATGGGTGACCGCGCCGTCGCGGGCAGATCCGACCGTCTGTGCGTATTTCCAGATCGCGCCCGACTGATAGTCGGTCGTGCGCGCCTTCCATGCTTTTGCCCTCGCCGCCAGTTCGGCTTTGGACAATGCAACCTCGATCGTGCCGTTCACCGCATCGATCGAGATCAAGTCGCCATCCCTAAGCAGCCCGATCGGGCCGCCCACTGCCGCTTCCGGCCCGACATGGCCGATGCAGAAACCGCGCGTTGCGCCCGAAAAACGCCCGTCGGTGATGAGCGCCACCTTGCCGCCCATGCCCTGGCCGTAGAGAGCCGCCGTCGTCGACAGCATTTCGCGCATGCCCGGGCCGCCGCGCGGACCCTCGTAACGGATGACGAGAACCTCCCCTTCGCTATAGTTACGGTGCGTAACCGCTTCGAAACATTCCTCTTCCGAATCGAAGCAGCGTGCCGGACCCGAGAATTTCAGTTCCGCCATACCAGCGACCTTCACGATCGCGCCTTCGGGGGCAAGGTTACCCTTCAAGCCCACGACCCCGCCGGTCTGGGTAATCGGCCTATTGGCGGGACGGACCACATCCTGGCTGTCATTCCAGGAAACATGTTCCATATTTTCGGCCAAAGTGCGGCCGGTCACCGTCAGGCAATCGCCGTGAAGATAGCCATGGTCGAGCAGCGTCTTCATCAAGAGCGGAATGCCGCCGGCCTCGAACATGTCCTTGGCCACGTATTTGCCGCCCGGCTTGAGGTCGGCGATATAGGGTGTTTTCTCGAATATCTTGGCCACGTCGAAAAGATCGAACTTTATCCCGGCCTCGTGCGCGATCGCCGGCAGATGCAGCGCCGCGTTGGTCGAGCCGCCGGTGGCCGAGACCACGGTCGCGGCATTTTCCAACGCTTCTATGGTAACGATGTCGCGCGGGCGGATGTTCCTTGCGATCAGCTCCATGATCTTTTCGCCGGAAGCGAAATTGAAGCGGTCGCGCATCTCGTAGGGTGCCGGCGCGCCGCAGGAATAGGGCAGCGCCAGGCCGATCGCCTCAGCGACGGTGGCCATGGTATTGGCGGTGAACTGGGCGCCGCAGGAGCCGGCCGACGGACAGGCGGCTTGCTCGATCTCGAGCAGTTCGGCGTCGCCGATCGTGCCGACCGAATGCTGGCCGACCGCCTCGAACACGTCCTGCACGGTGATCTGCCGGCCACGGTAGCTGCCGGGCAGTATCGAGCCGCCATAGATGAAGATCGACGGTACGTTGAGGCGCACCATGGCCATCATCATGCCGGGCAGCGACTTGTCGCAACCGGCCAATCCAACCAGCGCATCGTAGCAATGGCCGCGCATGGTGAGCTCGACCGAGTCGGCGATGACCTCGCGCGACACCAGCGACGACTTCATGCCCTGATGACCCATGGCGATGCCGTCGGTGACGGTGATGGTGCAGAATTCGCGTGGCGTGCCGTTGGCGGCCGCCACGCCCTTCTTGACCACTTGCGCCTGGCGCATCAGCGAGATGTTGCAGGGCGCGGCCTCGTTCCAGCAGCTGGCGACACCGACCAGAGGCTGCGCGATCTCGGCCGCCGACAGCCCCATAGCATAAAGGTAGGAGCGATGCGGCGCCCGCTCGGGACCAACGGTCACGTGGCGGCTCGGCAGCTTGGCCTTGGAGATCGCTCTGGCGTCCATACTCGTCCTTGCCGCGGGCGGTGCGGCCTGCCTCTTCGCCTAGCCTTTTGGCGCATGTCCCGAGACAAGTTCGAGGTGCGCCGGGTTTATGGCGGGAAATGGGCAATGTTCCCGGGCGGCCGGGTGGCGCGAGGGTTGTTCAGAAACTGTTGCCAAAACGTCACAATTACAGAAGCGAACATCATGGGGACAATTGTTGCGCCGGACGAATGCCGGACGCCACGCATCCAACCAACGGCCGGGCAGTGCCCGGCCGTTTTGTCGTTTAAAATTTAATAGTTAGAACTTGATCTTGACGGAAGCCGAACCGGCGAGAAGCAGGTCGTTGCCGTAGGTATAGGTAACGGCATTTGCCACGTCGCCGACACCGCTGAAAGTCGATGACCCGCTCGTCAGCACACCGATCGAGCCACCGAGCCTGACCTCGACCTGGTCGTTCGGCGAATAGGAGACGCCGCTGGCAACGGCCCAGGTATCCGATTGATAGCCGGAGGTCGTCGAGGTGCCGCGATCCCAGGTCAGCGAAACCACGCCCGACAATTGATCGGTGAACTTGTGCCCGATACCGCCCGTGACCGTCCAGCCGTCGCGATAAAGCAGGTCGAATGAAACGGGCGAGGGCAAACCGGTTACCGGACTGCGCACGCCATTGATGGCAATGACGCCAAGCTTGCTCCACTCCTGCCAGCGGATGGAACCAAAGGCCAGCCAGCCAGGAGCTATACCGCTCTGCAGCTTGAATTCCAGAGCCTGAGGTATCTCAGCCGACGCCGAGACTGGGTACACGCCGGTAGAGCCAGGAATCAGATCCGCCGGAAAGGCGCCCCTGAAGCCGGTAGTGTCGACGGTTCCCGATAGCCCGTCATATTTGTAGCTTGAAGAGTACATCAGGCTGGCGCGCAGAGCGATCTCGGGAATCTCATAGGCTGCGCCCGCACGCCAACCCCATGCCTCGTCGGATAGCTTGAAGACGCCGAGGCCGGTATTGCCGAAGGCGAGCAGTGTCTGACGGGACAGAAACGCGTCTACCTGCTGGTAGGAGACACCGCCGATGAATCGTATGGCGCCCTTGCCGACGTTCACCTTATAGGAGCAGGTGAGACCGAAATCGTCTGTGTCGACGGCGTATTTGACTGCTGTCGGCGAATAGGCGTTGTTCATGCCGAAATTCGCGTCCGCACCATACGGTCTCGTATAGGTGGCAAGACAGTCTACGGGCTCAAAGATGTTGGCTTTGATGCCGACATGCGGCACCGCATAATCGCCACCAACGTCCACCGCCGATGTCGACAAACCCGAGCCATCGAGGCGCTGCACATTCTTGAGTTTGCGCTGTGGCGAAACATAGGTGACGCCTGCGTCGAACGAATATGGCGCCGCGTCGAACAGCTGGTCGATATTGACGCCGCCCCGGTCAAAGCCCCCGGCTTGCACCGTCCCAGCCAAAGCCAGCGAAAAAGCCCCCGCGCCCAGTAGCACTTTCAGACGCGAATAACACATGAATCTCCTCCCCGAAATGTCCTTGCATCAAGCTAGAACCAATTCAGGTTAACGGCGCAACAACGAATTCGCCGTGCGTACATGTACAGCTTGGCTGAACGCATTTCCGACAAGGTGTCGGCCTTCTTACCGAGGCGGGAAAATGGCCGCCACAATACAGATCGACGAGAAAACTCGGGAAAAACCCCTAAATCACTACAAAACAGGGCATTTTGCGTGCCCAGTCAGCCATTGTTACATTACGGCAACAATGGGGCAAAAACATTCAGTTTGCCTCAAGATTTACGCTGCGGAATGCCCGTTTTCGTGGCAGGCGGCTTGTCTGGAAGGCAGATTCGTGACCGGCGAATCTATTGCGGCCAGCAGGCCCAATTTGTTTGATCAGCCGGCCCAATCTGTTCGATCAACCGGCCCAATCTGTTCGATCAACCGGCATCGCGCACCCGCGCCAATGCCACCGAAAGCTTCTCTTGCGCCTCGCGATATTCGGCGAGTTTCTCACGCTCGGCCTCCACCACCTCTTCCGGCGCGTTGGCGACGAATTTCTCGTTGGACAGCTTCTTGTAGAGCCGCGCTATTTCCTCGGTCACCTTCGCAAGCTCCTTGTGCAGGCGCGCTGCCTCGGCGGCAAGGTCGATCAGGCTGCCGAGCGGCAGGCAGATCGTCGCCTCGTTGACCACGATCTGGGCGGATCCCCTCGGTGGCGCCTCGGCGAGCGAGATGTCGCCGACCCGCGCCAGACGCTTGATAGCCGAGCCCTGACGCTCGAGCCTTTCGTGTGTCGCGTCGTTGGCGCCGATCACCACGAGCGGTGCGATAGCCGCCGGCGGCACGTTCATCTCCGAACGCACCGAGCGGATGCCGGAGACAAGGTCGACCAGCCAGTTGATATCGGCGGCGGCCGCCTCGTCCTCGAAGTCGGGCGACGGCCATGCCGCATGACAAAGCAGCGATTGCCGTTGCCTGCCCTCGCCGGCGGTTTCGGCCCACAGTTCCTCGGTCATGAACGGCATCATCGGATGCAGCAGCTTGTAGATCTCGTCGAGTACGAAGGCGACACATGCCCTGCTCTCGGCCTTGGCGGCCTCGTCGGTGCCCATGAACACCGGCTTCAGCAGTTCCAGGTACCAGTCGCAGAACTGGTTCCAGACGAAGCGGTAGGCGGCACCCGCCGCCTCGTTGAAGCGGTATGAGGTGATACCGTCCGTTATGTCCCGCGCGGCTCGCGTCAGCTCGGTCAAGATCCAGCGGTTGACCGCCAGCTTGGCGTCCTGCAGCCAGAAATCGTCGTCGCGCGCCACTTCGTTCATCTCGGCGAAGCGCGTCGCGTTCCACAGCTTGGTGCCGAAATTGCGATAACCGGCAATGCGGGCCGGATCGAGCTTAACGTCGCGCCCTTGCGCTGCCATCACCGTCAAGGTGAAGCGCAGCGCATCGGCGCCGTATTCGTCGATGAGCTCGAGCGGATCGATAACGTTGCCTTTCGACTTCGACATCTTCTGCCCGTTCTTGTCGCGAACCAGCGCATGGACATAGACGGTATGAAACGGCTCCTGATCCATGAAATGCAGGCCCATCATCATCATGCGGGCGACCCAGAAGAAGATGATGTCGAAACCGGTCACCAGCACGTCGGTCGGGTAATAGGTCTTCAGCTCCCGCGTCTGGTCCGGCCAGCCAAGCGTCGAGAACGGCCACAGCGCCGACGAGAACCATGTGTCGAGCACGTCCTCGTCGCGGATCAGGATCTCGCCAGGCTGGAAATTCTCAAGCTTGTCCTCGACCCAGGCCTTCCACGGCCCTTCCAGCGCCAGATAATATTCGACGGCGGCACCGAGCGCCTCTTCCTCGGTCTTTTCGACAAAGACATGCCCGTCCGGCCCGTACCAGGCAGGGATCTGGTGACCCCACCAGAGCTGGCGCGAAATGCACCAGGGCTGGATGTTTTCCATCCAGTCGAAATAGGTCTTTTCCCAGTTTTTGGGCACGAAATTGGTACGGCCCTCGCGCACCGACGCGATCGCCGGCTTGGCCAGTTCCGCCGCATTGACATACCACTGGTCGGTCAGAAACGGCTCGATCGGCACGCCGCCGCGGTCGCCGTGCGGCACGGCGTGGCGATGCGGCTCGACCTTCTCGAGAAAGCCGCCCGCCTGCATCAGCTCGACGATCTTCTTGCGCGCATCGAAACGGTCCAGGCCGTCGAGGCCGTCCCAGTCGGTCTGGCGCTCCGGCGTCACGTCCAGTCCGGCGAGAAAGTCCTCATTGTCCTTGAGGCTCACCGCCGCATTGACGGTGAGGATGTTGACCGCCGGCAGCCGGTGACGCTTGCCGACCTCGAAGTCGTTGAAGTCATGCGCCGGCGTGATCTTGACCGCACCACTGCCTTTTTCGGGATCGGAATACTCGTCCGCCACGACCGGGATCCTGCGGCCGACGATCGGCAGGATGAGGTTCTTGCCGACGAGATGCCGGAAGCGTTCGTCGTCGGGGTGGACGGCGACAGCCGTATCGCCCAGCATCGTCTCCGGGCGGGTCGTCGCAACGGTGATGAAGGTCTTCGGATTTTCCGGATCGAAGGTCATGCCTTCGACCGGATAGCGGAAGTGCCAGAGGTTGCCGTTGACTTCCTGCTGCTCGACCTCGAGATCCGAGATGGCGGTCAACAGCTTCGGGTCCCAGTTCACAAGGCGCTTGTCCTTGTAGATCAACCCTTCCTTGTAGAGCGTCACGAACACTTCGAGCACGGCCTTGGATAGGCCCTCGTCCATGGTGAAGCGCTCCCGGCTCCAGTCGGCCGAGGCCCCGAGCCGCTTCAGCTGGTTGAGGATGGCGCCGCCGGACTCGGCCTTCCACTCCCACACCTTGTCGATGAACTCATCTCGCGTCAGGTCGCGGCGGTGGATCTGCTTTTCCATAAGCTGGCGCTCGACCACCATCTGCGTGGCGATGCCGGCATGGTCCATGCCTGGTTGCCAAAGAACGTTCTTGCCGCGCATGCGCTCGAAGCGCACCAGAATGTCCTGCAGCGTATTGTTGAGCGCGTGGCCCATATGCAGCGAGCCGGTGACATTCGGCGGCGGGATGACGATGGTGAAGGCTTCAGCCCCCTCCTCGGCCCCGGCGCCGGCCCGAAACGCGTCGGCCTCTTCCCAGATCCTGGCAATCTTCGGCTCGACGGCTTTGGCGTCGTAGGTCTTTTCGAGCATGGGAAAACGGTCCGCGCTGTCCGGAATTTGTGGTCCGGTGTAAATCGGAAGGTTGTTGCCAAGTCAACCGCAAGGGCGGCATGGCCAATAGATAGCGCCGGGATGGTTCGGTGCAACTCGCGGAACTGAATGTTGCAAGGCAATCGCTTCAGGTTTGCGCCGCCCCTCATTGCCCTGCCGGGCATTTCTCCCCGTATAGTGACGGGGAGAAAAACGCCTGTACTGAAGCTTTCGCCAGTCACGAACGTTGCGGAAAAGGCGCCTAAATTGCGGTCAACCCCTTCTCCCCGTCACTATACGGGGAGAAGGTGCCGGCAGGCGGATGAGGGGCAGCGCCGACTTCGACAATTCGCCGGTCGAGCGCCGCCCATTGGCGGCTCTCCGAATTGCTACTGCGCGCCGCGCGCGACGCGCTCGATTTCCTCGCGCACCAGCCGCTCGACCAGCGTCGGAAGGTTGTTGTCCAGCCAGTCCTGCAGCATGGGCAGCAGCATCTCCTCGGCCATCTCGTCGAAAGTCTTCTTGCTGCGGCTGGCAAACGCGTCGGAAAGCTCGCCGAAGGCGGCGGCAACCTGCCGGCCCGTATGCTCCGAAAGGATTGCCGGACGTGCGGGCGGCGCCTCGCTGGCCGCCGGACGCGCCAATCCGATTTTCGAAGATTCCGGGCCGATTTTCGAAGATTCCGGGCCGATTTTCGAAGGTCCCGGGCCGCTTTCCGAAGGCTCCGGCCCAATTTCCGAAGGCTCCGGCACAAGTCCAGCAGTCGCCTCGTTCTCGAAAACCTCGGCTTTCGGCTCGGCTTCCGGCGTCCGGAGTGGCTCGGCGCGCTCCGGCTTGGCCATCGCGTCGCCGACCGCGGCGATCTCGCGCCGCCAATCGGCGATGATGGTGTCGGTCGTCTCGGCAGCCTTGGCTGTCGCAGGCCGATCCGGCTTTGCGGGCGGTTCGGGAGCGGCGTTCACCTCAGCCAGCGTCACCGCTGCCTTTACCGGGCCGGCGCGCAGCGGCGCTTCCAGGCGATCAACGACCGGCGCGGCCGTTGGCTGCACCTCGGCGCGCGTGGCCGGCTTGGCGATCTCCAGTCCGCCGCGCAGTTCGGAGCGGAACGCATCCCCCTCCGCTGCCCGTCCGGCTGCCGGCGCCGGTTGCAGATCCTGGCGCAGCTCGTCCGCGTCGCCCGGCTGCTTGCGGCCGGTATCGCTGTCCTCGATGATCCTTCTGATGGAAGCCAGTATTTCTTCCATGGAAGGTTCGCGCTGTACGCTGCTTGCCGTCGCCATCGTCACATCCGCCGCCCTTGTGACTCGTTCTCAGATTTCCTGTCCGGCAATGCCGGATTCGAATCATGGCAACAGCGTAACCGACGGAACGGCTTGCGAGAATCCCCAATCTGGCGACATCTCGGATTTCAACAGATTAGGGTCGGGAGTTGAAAGCCCGCGCGTCGTTCGAGCGCGGGCTGAAAAGACGGCTTGGCGATCAGCGGCCGTCCGGCGTGCGCAGACCGATCCACTTGTCCTTGACGGCGTTGTAATGCTCTTCGGGCCTGTACTTCGTCACGTTGAGCGCAAGGCGCTCCGCCGACAAATGGCCAACCGCCGAGAGGATGGCGTAGCTTGCCACCACCACGTCGCGTTCGGCGCTGACAAGATTGATCTTGGCGGTGATGAGGGTCGCTTGCGCGTTGAGCACGTCGAGCGTGGTGCGCTGGCCGACATTGCGCTCTTCGATGACGCCGTTCAGGGCAAGCTGCGCGGCGGCGACCACCTGCCGGTTGGCCGTGACGCTTTGCTGCGCGGCGGTGTATTGCGACCATGCCGATGTCACGGCCTGACGCACCTGGTCGCGACTAACGTCGACTTCGATCCGCGCCTGGCTGAGCGATTCCTTAGACTGGCGCACAGTCGCCGAGGTCCGTCCGCCCGAATAGATCGGCACAGTCAGCGTGGCACCGATGTTCGCCGACGTCCTTGTGCCGTCCTGCGTTGCCCCAAGGACGCCCGGAACCGTGTTGCGATAGTCGCTGGAGACGCCGGCGCTGGCCGAAAGCTGCGGCAGCAACGCGCCTTCGGCCGATTTCACCGAAAACGCCGCCGCGTCGACCAGATGCGCGGTGGCGAGGATGGCCGGATGCTCGGCCGACGCGATCGCGATCGCCGCATCGAGGCTCGACGGCAACAGCTTCGAAAGCGGCGAAGCCGGCCTGAGCCTGCCCGGCTCGTCGCCGACGATCTGGCGATAGGTCGCAGCACTTGCCAGTGCCGTGGCGCGGGCGGCGCTCAACTGCGCCACCGCGGAGGCACGCTGGGCGTCGGCTTGCGCGACGTCGGTGCGGGTACCCTCGCCGACCTCGAAGCGCGAACGCGCCGCACGCGCCTGCTCGGTCAGGAATTGCAGGTTCTGTTCGGTCAGCACAGCGATCTGACGATCGCGGATAACGTCCATATAGGCGCTCGCCGCGTTGAACAGCGTGTTCTCTTCGGTGTTGCGCAAGCTTTCGAACGATGCGCTGACTCGCGCTTCGGCGGCGGCGACGTTGTTCTTAGTCTGGAAGCCGTCGAACAGGGTTTGATTGATCTGGACGCCAAAGTTGCCCGTGGTTATGCGCGCGGTTCGACTGGTACCATTGATGTGGGTGCTGGTGTAGTCGATGTCCGCGGAACCGGTGACGGTCGGACGCCAGCCGGACTTGGCGATGGCGACGCCCTCGTCGGTGACACGAACGCCGGCGCGTGAAGAATTGAGCGAGGAATTGTTTTGATAGGCCTTTGAAAGGGCTCCGAGAATGGTTTCGGCCGAGGCGGCCATTGGAGACAGCGCTGTCGCCGAAACGAGGACAGCGGTAAAAAGCAACTTGCGTACAGACGGCACGTTATATTCCCTCATTCGTTTTGCACGGGAACTGCGCCACGCTGGCTTCTCCTTCTGATCAGCCGGCGCCGCGTTTTTTATCGTTCCCCCGCTGAAAGCCCCCAGAAACGCCCGGTTATGCAGATCAGCAACGATTGTTCAAACGCAAGCGATCATGACAGCGCCTTCGCTGCAAGGCAAAATCACTCAGAATTCGAAGGCGGGAATGCGTTCGAATCCCGGTAGTGGCTTAATTGCCGCATTAAATGCGCGTCTTCCCGTTACAACCCCTCCAGTCTTAAAAAAAAGCCGGGCTACGCCCGAATTGCCCTGCCCCTCCACGGCGACGAGTCGGCCGCCTTCGGCAAGCTGGTCGAACAGCGCCGCCGGCACCTCGCCGACGCTGCCGCCGATCAGGATGACGTCGTAAGGCGCCTTATCTGCGTGGCCTTGCGGCAGCGGCCCGTGGACCACGGTGACATTGCCGCAACCAAGTGCCGCAAGCGTCGAAGTGGCGGTCTCGGCCAGCACCGGATCGCTTTCCAGCGCCACCACGGACCTTCCCAGCCGCGACAGGATCGCCGCCGCATAGCCGGTGCCGCAGCCGACATCGAGTGCCGAATCGCTTGGGCCGATATCGGCCAGTTGCATCAGCTTGGCCAATGGCGACGGCTCCATCACATAGCGCGGGCCATCGGCCGTATCGGCGATGCGGATGTCCTCGTCGATATAGGCAAGGTCACGCTGGCCGGCGCCGACAAAGGCCTCGCGCGGCACGACAAGCATCGCCTCGAGCAGCGGTGCGCTGGTCACGTCGGTGGTGCGGATCTGGCCGTCGACCATCTTCACCCGGCGTTCGGCAAAATCAGCGCTCATGTTCCAACCATCCGCTTGCCGCGCAAAGGCCGCGGCTGTTTCGACCGGAACTGAAGCCCCCTGGCGCTGACGCGCGGGAGCTCGGGCATTGGAGGCCTCGCCCGGAATCGAACCGGGGTGCAAGGATTTGCAGTCCTCTGCGTAACCACTCCGCCACGAGGCCTCATTGCTCCCGGCGTTCCACCCGGCTCCAATAGGTTGCGGCGAAAATGCCGTCAAGCGGCCACCATGCATTCCCAACGGTTCCTCGACATTCCATGCCCTGCCTTATCAACGCAATGCCCATGTTAGCAATAACATATTAGCTTATCGTTAAGCATGATTCTGGGCGGCGGGAACCCGAAACCGGCGGCCACGTTGGGCAAAGAGGAGGCTCCGCCATGCGTCGAGCAGCTACGAAGGACGGCACGTCGCGCGGATTGTCGCAGTCTGCAGAGCTTGTGCGCTATGTCATCGACCGCCTCAGCATAGAAGGCGCAAACAGCCTGCCGCCGCGCGACCGGGCGCGGCTGGCATCGGCTACCGCCGTTCTCAACGAGCTTTGCGAACGTCTGGAGAGCTGCTTCGACCAACCTCGGTGATGCCTGGACGGACCACGCCGCTCTCCGACATTTTGCCGGATACCGGCCTGTCAGCAGGGCAGTCTCAATCCGGCCGGCGCCGTCGCTCCCACCAGACGACGAAGCGGCGCCGGTGACGGCGCACCAACGCGAATTCGTAGGAGAGCACCAGCAATCCGATCGGCACCATCCAGAAACCCAGGATCGGCAGGAAGCCGAGAATGCCGCCGATGATCAGCACAACGCCGATCGCAATCCGGAGGCCGCGCGAGCGCGGCATGGTGAACTGGCGGCCGAAGACCGAGATTTTCCGGGCCGGTGGCTGTTCGTCGCTCATTGCCGTCATGTGAAATGTCGATCCGTTTGCATCAGTAGCACCGTCAGCCGGAGAAAGCCGCAACGGCCTTTTCTGTTCCGTGACATGCGAGAGATAGCTCATATGAGGGCGCTCGCCGGCCATTGCCAGCAAGCCCTGCGCCAAAAAGCACCGAAAAAATGCGAAATGCTTCTTTGCAAAGCCGAAACGGGTTTGCTATAGGCTGCCCCACTCACGCAAGAGCCTCTGTTCCCCGGTAGCTCAGTGGTAGAGCAACCGGCTGTTAACCGGTTGGTCGCTGGTTCGAATCCGGCCCGGGGAGCCACCGCCTCTTCTACGCCATAGCGCGATATTGCGCGCCAGCGTGCAATTTCTCCCCACGCGTCGATCTCGATAGTCCTGCCTCCAGAGTGTCAGAGCATCGAGGACCGATGAAATCAGGCGTAGAATAGCAGGGCTCGCCCGCCCACGCCTATTCGGCGGCTACCGGGCGGAAATACTGATGACCGGCGGCTTCGCGCCCGAGTGCGCCGTTCAGTTCGCCGCGGCGGCGTCCGAACGTTGCCGCCCGTTATTACTTGCCGTCGCTGCCTCAACGACAGCAGCTTACAGACGGGCGCGAGGTGTTCGTGGACGGCGGATTGCATAGCTTTGAGCCTGCGCGCGCGAGGCGTCGCTGGGACAAAGCGGAGAGGCCTCGCGCCAGATCTGCACAGGCAAGATCTCAACGCCTACTCGGTTGAACATGATCCGCGTGGACGTCGCGCCTGCGGCGTTGCCTGGAGAATTTACCCCCGTGCCTCCTGCCGGTGGGGAGGCTTCGCACCGTTCGTGTCCTAGTTGTCAAGACCCCAAAGATCCGTGTTCCGTTTGAAGTACTCAATCAGCATCTCGGTGAGCACCCGCACTTTCCGCGTGGGATGCTGACCCGGCGGTCGGACGACATACGCGGCCCCCGGAGGTACCGGATAGCGTGTCATGATCGGGACCAGCGCGCCGGAGGCCACATATTCATGTGTGATGCAATCGGGGAGCCAGGCGATGCCGAGACCTGCCGCCGCCGCGGCGGCAAGCGCCGTGGCGCTATCGGCCTTGAACCTGCCCTGCGGCTGGACCGTAACAATCTTGCTGCCATTTATGAACTGCCAGGCTTCCGTTCCCTGCATGAGGGCCTGATGGGTGACGAGTTCGTCCAGAGTCTCGGGTGACCCGTGCACCTCGATATAATCCGGGCTTGCGACAAGCTTTCCATGGATCGGCCCGACGCGCTTCGCGATCAGGTTGGAGTCTTGAAGGTAGGCGCCCCGGATCGCGCAATCGAAACCTTCTGCGATGAGATCGACGAAGCGATCGCTGTAGGAAGTATGGATGTGAAGCTTCGGGTGCAGACGCGCCATTTCCGCGAGCACGGGGGCGAAGTGGGTCCGCGCCGAAAGTAAGCGGCATGGCAACCCTCAGGCGGCCGCGCAGCTCACCGGTGGGGAGGATCGTTTCCCGAGCCGTATCGATCTCTGCGCTGGCCCGGGCCGCATGGTCTCTGAACGCGATTCCCGCTTCGGTGAGCGCGGCGCCGCGGGTCGTTCGTGCAAGAAGCTGGACGCCAAGTTCCGCTTCAACCCGAAAGAGCCGCCGACTGACGATTGACTTGGAGACGCCGAGCCGGCGCGCGGCGGCCGATACGCCCCCTGCATCGGCCACTGCGACGAATGTCTGTAGATCTTCGATGTCCAATTCAGCGTTCCTCATTTCGCGACACAGCTTGCCTGATTATGGCACTACTGCATCACCATAAGGAACGGCAAATTGCGTCCAGGCAACGCTCGCCCGCTGGCGCATGTCTCCCGTGAACCCATTGCCGTCCATAGCGGCAGAGAAAGGAAGTCTTGATGACCCCTCGCAACGGCCTTGATTCGCTTCTTCGTCCTGAAGACTCGGTACTCGTTCTGATCGACCACCAGCCTTACCAACTCGCGAACCTGAACAGCCACGATCCGCAAGCTGTGGTCAACAACGCGACCGCGCTGGCGAAGCTAGCAAAAGGCTTCAATGTTCCGACCATTCTCACCAGCGTGATCGCGGGTCGTGGCGGCATCCTCTTCAAGCAGATCACTGACGTCTTCCCGGGGCAGGAAGTGATCGACCGGACTTGGGTGAACACCTGGCAGGACGAGAACGTGGTGGACGTGGTCAAGGCGACCGGCCGCAAACAACTGATTATCGCAGGCCTTTGGACCGAAGTCTGCGTCGCGATGCCTGTCATCCAAGCCCTCGGCGAAGGCTGGGACGTGTCCGTGATCACCGATGCGTCGGGCGGCGTTTCGACCGGGTCCCACCAGATCGCCATCCAGCGGATGATCGCGGCTGGCGCAAACATGATGACCGTGATGGCGCTCGCTGGCGAATGGCAGCGCGACTGGGCGCGCACCGAGCATGTCGAAGAGCTGACCGAGATTCTCATCCAGCACTTCGGCGGCAGCGGCATCGCCTTCCTGTGGGAGCAACAACTCCTCAAGACACCTGTGCCGAGCGAAGGCTGATTCGGGCCGGGATGGCGAGCATTTCGGTGAGGGTCGGAATCGATCCGTTTGCCGGCCCTCGCCATCTCACCTCACAGGGAAGCCTTGTGATGCCGAATCCACCTTCACGAGCAGTCGCTCGTCGCACATCCTGGATAGATAGCATCGGGGATGCCGATGGCCGTGAGTTCAGCCGTGCGCACCTCGCCCCGCCCTCGCGGTAGAGCGATGGCCCGCTCCCTGAGCGTCGGTGTCGGCCCGCCGGCGAGGCGTAGGGCTTCTGCGCCGTCCGGTCACGTTTGCGCATTTTTGGCGACTCTGGTGTATCTGGTGTAGGGGTATGGCAAATTCGTATTTCTCAGCTTCATCGACTCCGGCGAGCCACCGTCTTTTCGACGCTAAGGCGTGATGCAGCGCGCCGCCGTCCGACTTTTTTCCGCGTAACGATCTGGGTCAAGTTTCCACCAGCCTGGCGGACAGGAATTCGATGAAGCGCTGGGTCTTGGCTGGAATGAGGCGAGTTTCGGTGACGGCGTGAATGCTGACCGACGATCCCTGCCATTCGGGCAGGACACGCCGGAGCCTGCCCGAGGCCAAATCTTCGGCGACGATCTTCTCGGCAAGCAGGGCGATGCCCTGGTGGTTGACCGCCAGGGCGCGGATCATCCCAACGCTGTTGACAGTGAAGCGGCCTCCAACCTCGACTTCGACCTTGTTCGTCCCCTGATGCAAGGTCCAGATCTTCGGCATGCAGATGCATTCATGCTCCGCCAGATCCGCCGGTGTCGCCGGCTCGTCGGACGCTTCGATGTAGCCAGGAGACGCATAGAGGTGGCGCGCGTGGCGCCCGATCAGGCGAGCGATCAGGCTGGAGTCTTCCAGCTCGCCGATGCGGATCGCTACATCGAACGGCTCGGCCACCAAATCGACGCGGCGCGGGGTCAGGTCGAACTCGAAGGTGATGCCGGGATAGTGCCGCACGAAATCGACGATGATCGGCGTCAGGTAAAGCGTGGCGAAGTCGACCGGGAGCGAGACCCGCAGGACACCGCTCGGCTGCTCCAGCATGGCGCCGAGCTGCTCGTGTGCGAGCCGTGCCTCGTCGACGATGCGCTTGCTTCGTTCGTAATAGAGCTGGCCGGCCTCGGTGAGCTCGATCTTGCGCGTCGTTCGATGCAGAAGCCTCAGGCCGATCGCCTTCTCCAGCGCGCTGATACGTCGCGACAGAGTCGAGTTGGGCATGCCCAGAGCCTCAGCCGCCTTCCGGAAGCTCCTCGCTCTCGCCACCTCCACGAACAGCGCCATGTCGTTCAAGTGGCTCACACTATTGCTCCATATTTGGAATATTGATTTCACTTCTGCCGGATTTATCCCGACATTGGAATAGTGGACAAGCGCTCCAGCAAATGGAGATCCCAATGAGTCCCTTATTCACCCCTGTCCGCGTCGGCCGCTACACTCTGCCTAACCGCCTCGTCATGGCCCCGATGACCCGCAGCCGCGCCGGGTTCGACGGTACGCCGGGCGAGCTTGCCACAGAATATTACTCCCAGCGCGCCGGCGTCGGCCTGATCGTCACCGAAGGCACCCAGCCCTCTGATGACGGCCAGGGCTATCTCACCACACCGGGCATCTACACGCCTGGCCATGTCGCCGGCTGGCGGAAGATCACTTCCGCCGTGCACGACAAGGGCGGCCGCATCTTCATCCAGCTGATGCACGCCGGGCGCATGTCGCATCCCGACAATACGCTGCATCACCGCCAAGCCGTCGCGCCTTCCGCAATCGCGCCGGCGGCGGGTATGTTCACGATGACCGGGATGCAGGATATTCCTGCGCCACGCGCGCTTACGACCGAAGAGGTGCGCCAGACGGTCGCCGATTTCCGCCATGCGGCCCGCTCGGCGATCGAGGCGGGCGCCGACGGCATCGAGATTCACGGCGCGAACGCCTACCTGGTCCAGCAGTTCTTCGCGCCCAGCGCCAACACGCGCACGGACGAATATGGCGGGTCGATCGAGAACCGAGCGCGCTTCGCCATCGAAGTCGCCACGGCGATCGCCGAGGAGATTGGCGCGGACCGCACCGCGATCCGCCTGTCACCGGGGACGACGATATGGGGGATCGACGAAGGCGCCGAAGGGCCGGACCTCTACCGCTATCTGGTCGCCGAACTCGACAAGCTCGGGCTCGCTTACGTGCACATCATGCACCAGGGCGACGAGGCGCTGCTGGCCGATATCCGCAAGCTCTGGCACCAATCGCTGACCCTCAATCGGCCAAGTCGTCCGCGTGACCAGATCGGCGCCGACGTAGCTTCGGGGCTGGCCGATCAGGAGTCCTACGGCCAGATGGTCCTGGCCAATCCGGACTTTGTGGAACGGTTGAAGACCAATGCGGCGCTGAATGCGGCAGTCCAAGCCACTTTCTATGGTGGCACCGCCCTGGGCTACACCGACTATCCTGCTTTGAGCGCGTAAAGCGCAAGCAAGTAAATCCCCAAGCGCCGGTAGTCTAATAACATTTCTCACCCGAGGTGGACTGCATAATTCGAAGTTCTTCTTGAGAGACTTCAAACTATATCGTCCAACAGGAAGGAGAAGCCTGATGAACCAACACAATGACTTCCAAAGCGCCCCCGGCCGGGCTGAACCGCTTGGCTCCGGCCGGGCCCTACGTCTTCAAGCATATGGCGGCACAGAGAGCTTGAAAGTCGATTGGCTATCCGCCCCCGAGCCTGGTCCCGACCAAGTGCTCGTCCAGGTCAAGGCTGCCGGAGTAAACGGAATCGACTGGAAAATCCGTGAAGGCTACGTCCGCGACAAGTTCAAGTTATCTTTGCCCGCGACGCTTGGCATCGAAATGGCGGGGGTCGTGCTGCGGACCGGCTCCACGTCGAAGGCGTGAGGGTCGGAGACCGGGTCATGGCCGCGCTGGGTGGCCTGGGCGCTTATGCCGACCACTTGCTGATAAATGCCGAAAAACTCGTCAAGACGCCTGCGGTCCTGTCAGACATTGACGCAGCGGCAGTACCGGTGGCGGCGATGACGGCATGGCAAGTCCTTCAGGTCGCCGATTTCAACCTTCGGGGGCGGCGGGTGTTGATCCACGGCGCGGCTGGTGGGGTGGGCAGCTTCGCTGTCCAGTTCGCCAAGACGGCTGGAGCGACCGTCTATGCTACAGCCTCAACCAAGAGCGTGGCCCATGTCCAAGCCTTGGGCGCTGACGAAGCGATCGATTACCAGAAACAGAACTTCGAGGTTCTTGCGAGCGACATTGACCTTATCGTCGATCTTGTCGGGGGCCAGGTCTTAGACAAATCTTGGTCGGTCCTATCGCCTAGCGGCGTCCTGGCCAGCATCGCTGCAACTGATGTGGTTTCGCGCGCCCCGGCAGGCCGTCATGGCATCTGGTTGTCAGTCAAACCTGACACCGCGCGCCTAGCCACAATCGCTCAAGAGATCGCTGACGGCTCGCTGCGGTCCACGATTGCAGAAATGGTCGGCTTCGACGATCTGGCATCCGCGATCGAGCGCAATCGCACCGGCCACGCTCCCGGAAAGATAGTCTTAGACCTCACCAGGTGACTTCAGCTCATGGTAATCGTCCCTAAAGGGGGACCGTCTGCATTCGGCTCATGTTGGGATGGCCGTGAACCACAGTTATGCAGGGCCTTTCCGCTCCGCCGCAAATCTCAAATGCGCGTTTTTTAGCCTTCCCTGACCGGCGGCGCCTTTTCACCGGAATCGACCGCCCTATTTTCGCCTCGACAGGTGGGTGGCTGCTTGCTGGACGAGTCCCTGCGACGAGTACGGCATGTGCTTCGAGGTAACCCCCAATGGACTTCCACGATCGGCACCTATTGCGGTTGCGGGTGAACGGAGAGGACCACAGCCTTTCCGATCTCGATCCCCGCGTCACGCTGCTCGACCTGCTGCGCGAGCGGCTTCATCTGACCGGAACGAAAAAGGGATGCAATTTCGGCGAGTGCGGCGCCTGCACCGTGCATCTCGACGAACGGCGTGTGAATGCCTGCATGATACTTGCCGTGTCCTGCGAGGGACGCGAGGTCACGACGATCGAAGGCCTGGCAAACGGCGATGCGCTTCATCCCGTGCAGCAGGCGTTCATCGATCATGATGGTTTCCAGTGCGGATTCTGCACGCCCGGCCAGGTGATGTCGGCGGCGGCGCTGATCGAGGAGGGACACACCGGCTCCGATGCCGAGATCCGTGAATGGATGAGCGGCAATCTGTGTCGCTGCTCCGCCTATCCGCAAATCGTCGAGGCGGTGCGCGCGGCGGCCGGGAGGGTGAGCCAATGACCCCATTCGTCTACGCGCGCGCCGATAGCCTGGGCGAAACGATCGCAGCCGGTGCCGCGCCGGACAGCGCCTTTCTCGCCGGCGGCACCGAATTGCTCAACTGGCTGCGCCTTGGCATTGCCGAGCCGACCCGGATCATCGACATCTCCCGCCTCGACGGGCTGGATCAGGTCGAGGCACTGCCCGGCGGCGGCTTGACGATCGGCGCGCTGACGCATCTCAACGATGTCGCCCAGCATGCGCTGGTCATGCGCGACTATCCGGTGTTGAGCCAGGCGATCCTCAACGCCGCGTCGCCGCAGCTGAGAAACCTCGCAACGATAGGCGGCAATCTGCTGCAGAAGACGCGCTGTGCCTATTTCCGTGCCGAAGAGCAGTTGCCATGCAACAAGCGTCAGCTCGGCTCCGGCTGCTCGGCATTGCATGGCATCAACGACAATCACGCAATATTCGGCTGGACCGAGGATTGCGTCGCCACCCAGCTATCCGACCCGGCCGTGGCGCTGGCAGCACTTGATGCGGTCATCGTCACCGCGCACCGCAGCGGCGGCCGGCGCATTCCGGCAGCGGAATTCCACCTGCTTCCCGACACGCGGCCCGAGGCAGACAATGTGTTGCAGCAAGGTGAACTGATCACGGCAATCGAGTTGCCGGCGCCGGCGCCGCGATCGGCTCACCTCAAGGTGCGCGAGCGCGAATCCTACGAATACGCCATCGTCTCTGCCGCCGCTGTGCTGGAGATGGACGGCCAAACCATCCGTCGGGCGGCCCTGGCGCTGGGGTCCGTCGCGCTGCGGCCGTGGCGGCTGAGCGCCGCCGAGGAGCAGCTCGCCGGTGCCGAAATCGGCGATCGCGAGGCGTTGAGCACCGCTATCGAGCAATCCTTCGCCGAAGCGCGTCCCTTGTCGCAGAACGCCTACAAGATCGAACTGGCCAAGACCGCCGCTTTGCGGGCGATCGAAAGAGCAGCAAGGATGCCGTCATGATGATCAGCCAGCCTGTTGCCCGCCCTGACGGCGGCGTCAAGGTCACCGGCCGCGCCCGCTATGCGGCCGACTATTTCGCCCCCGACCTGCTCTATGCGGTACTCGTGACCGCGCCCGTTCCGGCCGGCCGCGTGACGTCGATCATGGTCGACGACGCGCTCGCCGAGGAGGGCGTCGTGCGTGTGCTCACGCATGAGGACATGCCCAAATTCGGCCGGTTCGCATCGCCGAGAGCCGAGCCCGATACGCAGATGCAGCAGGCCGAAGGCCCGCCGGCAGCGCAGAGCTTCATGCCCATGCAGGGCGACGAGATACGTCACGAGGGTCAGCCGCTTGCCATTGTGCTGGGCGAGACGCTGGAGGCAGCGGAGGCCGGCGCTCGCCGCGTCGCATTGCGCTACGAGTTCGCCGAGCCGGAATTGCCGGCACCGCCGGAGTGGACCGCCATCGACAAGGCTGCGGTCGTGCCGAGGGAGAGCGGCTTCCTGTTCCTGGAGCCGACGTTTACCAAGGGCGACGTCGACCGCGGGCTTAGCGACGCAGCCGCCATGGTCGAAGCCGTCTACCTGCAGCCGTCGCGCCATCACAACGCCATGGAGCCCTCGGCGACGCTCGCTGAGTGGAATGACGGAGAGCTGACGCTGCACGACGCCACGCAGCACGTCTACGGTGTCCGCCAGGTGGTTGCCGCCCGCATGAATGTCCCGGCCGAGAAGGTCCGCGTGATTTCCCGCCATACCGGCGGCGGCTTCGGCGGCAAGGGCTGGATCTGGCCGCATCAGGTGCTGGCCGCCGCCGCCGCGCGCATCATGCAGCGCCCGGTCAGGCTGGCGCTAAGCCGAGCCAATGCCTATTCCTGCCTCGGCTATCAGCCACGCATGGCACAGAAGATCGTGCTGGCTGCGGACAGGTCGGGCAAGCTGACCGCCGTACAGCAGGACGTGATCAACCTGACCACCGTGAGCGACGATTTCGTCGAGTTCGCCACCGAAGCCTCCAAGGGTCTCTACGCCACGCCGGCCATGCGTCTCAGCCAGCGCGTCGAGCGCGCAAACGTCGCCATGCCAACGGCGCTGCGCGCGCCGGTCGAGGGTCCGGGTACCTGGGCGCTCGAAAGCGCGATGGACGAGCTCGCCCACCGCCTCGGCATCGATCCGCTCGATCTGCGTCTGGTCAACCATGCGGACACGGATCCGGCCACCGGCCAGCCCTGGTCGTCGAAGAAGCTGCGCGAGGCTTATGAGGAAGGCGCCCGCCTGTTCGGCTGGCGCGAGCGCCCGCGCAAGCCGCAACGCGACGGCGATTGGCTGATCGGCTACGGCATGGCGACCTGCAGCATGGGCTGTTTCCGCAACCCGACGCCTGCAGCCGAGGTCAGGTTGCACCGGGATGGCACGGTGCTCATCCGCACCGGCACCCAGGACATAGGGACCGGAACACTCACCATCTTTCCGCAGATCGCAGCCGACGTGCTGGGCCTGCCGATCGAGAGGATCGAGTTGGAAATGGGCGATACACAGCTGCCGGAGGCGGGACCGACCTATGGCTCGTCATCGACCATGGGGGTGGGCGCGGCGGTGCTTGCCGCCGCCGAAGATGCGCGTTCGCAGCTTGCCCGTCTTGCCAATCTGCTGCCGGACGAGGTGGAGATGCAGGACGGCAAGATTCGCCGCAGAGGCGCTGCCGGCGGTCAGACGATCGCCGACGTGATGAGCCATACCGACATCGGCGAGATCACCGGCTCCGGCTCGTTCGATCCGGCGCAGCATGGCAAAGGCCTCGCGATGCGCACTTTCGGCGCGATTTTCATGGAGGTCGGCGTCGATCCGGGGCTCGGCCTGCTCAGGCTTCGTCGCGCCGTGGGCAGCTACAGCGCCGGCCGCATCGTCAATCCCCGCACCGCACGCAGCCAGATGACGGGCGGCATCATCTGGGGCTGGGGCATGGCGGCAATGGAGCAGAGCAGGCACGAACCGGTGCTTGGCCGGTTCCTGTCGAAGAACCTTTCCGGAGTCGCCATTCCGGTCAACGCCGACATTCCCGGCGACATCATAATCCACTTCGTCGATGAGGTGGACGAGCATGCCAGCCCGATCGGCGGCAAAGGCATCGGCGAACTCGGCGCCACCGGCGTTGCCGCTGCTGTTGCCAACGCCGTCTTCGACGCCACAGGCAAGCGGATCCGGGAGTTGCCGATCACGCCGGAAAAACTGCTGTAGAAGGACCGGCCCGCGGAAGCGTCTGCTCGACGAGGTTGACGTAATAGCGCATCACCGTCGGCACGATCTCGTCGTTGAAAACGTAGCGGTCGCCGTGCAGGCCTTCGCCCGGGCCGACCTCGCCGGCACCGATCCACGCATAACAGCCGCCGGCGTCGCGGATCATGAAAGCGAAATCCTCGCAGCCGAGACTGGGGCTGAACTCGGTCAAGACATTCTCCCGGCCGACGACGGAGGCGGCGGCCTCGACGGCGCGGGCTGTCGCATCCGCCGTATTGATCAGCGGCGGATAGCCCTTCCTGTAGTCGAGCCTGGCCTTGAGCGAATGCGCGGCGGCAATACCTTGTGCGATCTCGCCGATCAGCCTCTCGCAATGGTCGGAAAGGCCGTGCTCGAAGAAGCGGCAGGTGCCTTGCAGCCAGACCTTGCCCGGCACGATGTTGCCGACATTGCCGCCATGGATCTGCGTGATGCTGACGACAAGCGCGCTCTGCGGGTCGACCGAGCGGCTGACGATGCGCTGGACGGCTTGCACGAAGGCGCTGGCGGCCAGGATCGGGTCGTCGCCGAGCTGCGGCATCGCGGCATGCGCGCCAAGACCCTCGAAGGTCAGTTCGAAATTATCGACGGCCGCCATTTGCGCATCAGCGCGGGCGGCGATCGTCCCCAGCCTGACGCCCGGCCAGTTGTGGACCGCATAGACCGCCTCGACCGGAAAGCGCTTGAACAGGCCGTCCCCGATCATGCGCATGCTGCCGCCCTCGTTCTCCTCGGCCGGCTGAAAGATGAAAGTGACGGTGCCGTCGAAGGTGCGCGACTCGCTAAGCAATTTGGCGGCGCCGAGCAGAATCGCGGTGTGGCCGTCATGGCCGCAGGCGTGCATCACGCCCTCTTGCCTCGAAGCATAGGACAGGCCGGTTTTCTCCAGCACCGGAAGCGCGTCGAGCTCGGCGCGAAGGCCGATAGCGCGTGCGCCGCCGCCGCTGCGCAGGACACCGACGACGCCGGTGCCGCCGATCCCTTCATGCACCTCGTCGACGCCGAAGGAGCGCAGTTTCTCTGCAACGAAACGCGCCGTTTCGTGTTCATTGAATGCGAGCTCCGGATTGGCATGGATATGGTGCCGCCAGCCTATGACCTCTGGTGTCAGCGCGGCGATCCGGTCATTGTGCAGCATGATGGCTCCTTTCCGCCGACAAAAAGCGGCTTGGTTTGCCAGCCATAGAAGGCCCCGCGAGAGGCGTCTTGAACCGGATTGACCATGGCAAGGACAAACGAAGCGGCAGAGACCGGGAAATACTGGCGCCATCCGTGCTTCCCCGACCTGGGCCTGTTCGAGGCGCGCTTCACCCAGCACCGCTACGACCTGCACACGCACCCGACCTATGTGATCGCCCTGATCACCTCGGGCTGCGAGCGCATTCGCATCGGCCGTCAAAGCGTTCTCGCTCCGGCGGGCACCATTGCCGTCGTCAATCCCGAGGAGTGGCATGACGGCGAACGCGGGGCGTATGAAGGCTGGGCCTACCGGACGTTTTATCCTTCGGTGCCGCTGATGAGCGCGCTTGCCGACGAACTCGGCCGCGACGGCGCTCCGGTGTTTTCGCGCGCGACGATCGAAGACAGCAGTCTCGCCGCAGCATTGACGGTAGCGCACCAGGGCTCGACATCCGCGGACACAATGACGGCCGAGACGTCCCTGCTCATGGCGCTGCGACGGCTGATCGTTCGCCATGGCGATTCGAGCGGACAGGCCGAAGAGATCGAAAGCTCCGGATCGCAGCGAAGATTTTCGATCTACCGCGATCTTGTCGAAAGGGAGCTTGGCTCACGGCTCGATCTCAAGCGGCTTGCCGGCGCGGCTGGCGTGACCCGGTTCCAGGTCATCCGCGACTTCAACAAGGCAATTGGCCTGACGCCGGCGGCCTATATCCGCGACCGGCGATTGCGCCGGGCGAGCGCGCTGATCGAACGGGGATTTGGCCTTGCCGACGCCGCCATCGCGGCAGGTTTCGCCGACCAGAGCCATCTGTCCCGTACATTCCGGGCCATGCATGGCATGACGCCGGGCATGTTCAGAAGAGCGGGATAAACGCTCCTGAACAGGACAAGCTTGCGCGCCAATGCCCGCTGCGCAATGCTGGCGCAGCTCGGGGGGAATCATGCGAAAAATCTTGGTATCGACGCTGCTGCTCGCGGCTGCACTGTTTGCAAACAACGCCCAGGCGCTCGATGCCAGCGGGACGCCGGTTGTGGTGACCCCGCTTGCCTCTCGCACCGAGACCGCGTCCGGCCAGCCGATCACGCTGCCGCAGAAGAACGTCCAGGTCCTGGTCTCGGCCTATCAGATCGCGCCGGGCGCCACCTTGCCGGTCCACAAGCATCCGTTTCCGCGCTATGCCTATGTCGAGGCCGGCACGCTTCAGGTCACCAATGTCGAGACCGGCAAGAGCAACACCTATCAAACAGGTGATTTCATCATCGAGATGATCGGGCAGTGGCATCAGGCGACCAATGTCGGCGCCGATCCGGTCAAGCTGCTGGTCATCGACCAAGTCGAAGAAGGCACCAAGAACACGGTGTTGCGCCAGTAACCGCGGTCGTCGGGCACTCCAGCAAGGAACACTGGATTCACTCCGCAGCCTTCACCCGGTCGGCGGCGGCGGCCAGAATGGCGCGATCCCCCTCCTCGTACAACCGATGGATGGCAATGGCGTTGACGCGCCAGCCTTCCGGCGTCCGCACCAGCCGGTGGAGATAGCTGCCACCGACCGTCCAGAACCGCGAACCGATCCAGTGGGTTGCGCGGACATGGCTGCGTGCGACCGCGTCATTGCCCGCGCCCTCGACGGTGATGTTGGTGATGAGGTGCTGGGTGGCCTCGAAGCCCGGCAGCAGCCCTTGCCACTGAGCGACCAGCGCATCGCGATCGCTGGTCGCGACCTTACCGCCGAAGAGGCTCGTATAATCGGTCGTGACACTTGCCGCGAAATAGGATTTGACCCGGTTCCAGTCACGCAGGTCGGCATAGAGGCCGATTCCGGCAATCGCCTCGGCGATGGCGATCCTGTCCTCGACCGTCAGCGCGGTTCCCGGGACGCTCAAGGCAGGCGCCGAGATAGCGGAAACCATTATCGCGGAAACGGCTGAGGCCAAGACGCGGCGACGGGTGACGGGGTTCATTGTCCCGCCTCCCCCGCGCTGCCCAGCGTGGCGCGGAAGTGCGCGGCGACGGCATCGCTCGCAGCCTTCACCGGCGCAGCGCGATCGTAGAAGTCGAATTGGGTGACGTTCTCGAGCCATAGCTCCTGCTTGGAGTTGGTCAGCCGGGCGTAGAATTTATGCGCGCCCTGCGGGATGGCGGCAGCCTCGCTATGCACCATCAGAAAGGGCTGACGCAGGCGTGGAGCAGCCTGGATGGCATCGAATGTCAGCCAGCCGCGCCAGAAGGCCGGATCGGCCTCGTTGCGCCAGGCCGGGATCATGCCGCGATCGGGCTCGCTGTAATAAGGCACCTTGAACATGATCGCGCGCTCGTCGGACAGGCTGGCGGCGGGCAAGAACGCCTGTTTGCCGGTGCTGCGATACTGGGCCTCGGCCGTGTCGCCCAGAGCTTCAAGCCTGGCGATGCCGTCCTTGCCGCCATAGGTCTGCTCGACCACCTCGGCATCCTGCAGCCAGGGCGCGACGAGGGCGACCGACTTGATCGCGGCGGCGGCGGAGACCATGTAGCCGGAGCTGGCGCAAATGCCGAGCCCGCCGATGCGGTCCTTGTCAATCTCGGACCGGCCCGCGAGATACGCGACCGCCGCTTTGATATCGGCGATCTTGGCTTTGGGATCCTCGTACTGGCGGCGGGCGCCGCCGCTTTCGCCCCAGCCGCGGAAGTCGAAGGTCAAAGCGACGAACCCGCGGTCGGCCATCTCGCGGGCGTAGCGGGCCGGCATTTGTTCCTTCACCGTCATCCAGGCGCCGGTCACGACCAGCGCGGGCGCAGGCTTGGCCGCCAAACCTTCGGGCAGATAAAGCTCGCCGACGATCTGCTCGCCGTGCGAGGCGAACGTGACGCGCTCGATGCGTGGTGCGGCTTCGGCATTGGAGGCGGCGAGCGCGACGGCGGTTGCCGCGGCTAGCGTCAGGGTTTTCAGCATCGCAAGTCTCCTTTGCTTGGAGTGAGAAGCGCGGCGCGTTGAGAAAAGCCGCCGTCTCAGCGGTCATCCGCCAGTCGGCCGGGCAGCGATTTCAGCGGGTAATGCGCCCAGTAGAAGGCGTCCGACTGGTACATGTCGGTCAAAAAATTCTGTGTCTCGGCGATCTTGCCGTCCTTGATGCGAAACATCAGCGCGTAGAGCTGGTCGATCTCGGGACCTGAGCCGACATTCGACCAGCCGCGATGAATGTCGACGACGAGGTCGCCCTGCGCCTGGAAGAAGATCGGATCGGCCCTGAACTTGCCGTCCGCCAGGCCGCGGAAGAAGGCGACCACTTCGTCCGGCCCGCGCTTGTCGCCGGCGAGCGGATGATGACCGGGAATACGCCACACGACGTTGGGCGCGAGGAAGGGCCGCATGGCCTCGGGATTGCCGGTCGCGTAAGCTGCGTAATAGTCTTTGATGAGCTGGATATTGCGGTCTTCCAGTGGCCCGCTGTGCGCCGGGGCGGCAGACACCGCCAGAAGAGTGCCGGCGGCGAGTAAAGCAAGCCTGGTCATCGATCCTGTTTCCTTGTCTTTTCGAGCCGTTCCCGAGGCCCGTTCGTCGGACCCAACATGACGCCTTTTGTTCGCCGGAAAAACCAGTAGAATTCGACAGGGCTATTTGGAAAATCCTTACAATGCGCCTCGACCAGTTCAGCGGCATCGTCGCCTTCGTGAAAGTTGCGGAGGCCAAAAGCTTCACCCGCGCCGCCGCCGAGCTCGGCGTCGCTCCGGCCTCGTTGAGCGAGGCGGTCAAGGGGCTCGAGGAGCGCCTGGGGGTGCGGCTGCTCAACCGGACGACCCGCAGCGTTGGCTTGACCGAAGCTGGCGCCCACTACCTCGACCATGTGCGCCCGGCAGCCGAAGACATCTGGGCGGCTGGTGCGGCTCTGCGCGACAGCCGCGATCGTCCCGCCGGCACGCTGCGGCTCAGCCTGCCGTGGATCGCCGCTCCGCTGCTGATCGAGCCGCTGATGCGGCCGTTCATGGATGCTTATCCCGAAGTGCGGCTTAGTCTGATTTTCGACGACAGCTTCGTCGACATCGCCGCCGAGGGCTTCGATGCCGGCCTGCGCATCGGCGAGCTTCTCGAGAAAGACATGATCGGCGCGCGTCTGGGCGGGCCACTGCAGATGGTCGTGGTGGGTAGCCCCGATTATCTGGCGCGCAAAGGCACACCGAAGCGGCCGGCCGACCTCGCCGCCCATCGCTGCATCGCATTCGCCCTCACCCGCACGCGCGCGATTTCGCCCTGGGAGTTCACCGTGGATGGACGCGAAGTCGCATTCACGCCGGACGCATGTCTGGTCGTGAACACACTTCCGCTGTGCATTACCGCCGCCGCGCAAGGGCTGGGCCTCGCCTTCGCCGTCGAGGGCCTCGCCGTGCCGCTTCTCGCCTCAGGCGCGCTGGTCAAGGTGCTGGAGCCTTTCTGTCCCGCTTACGAGCCGCTCCACCTCTATTATCCGAGCCGCCGCCTGGTACCGCCGAAGCTGCGGGCCTTCATCGACTTCGTCCGCGCGAATTCGCACAAGCTGCGGATCTGAAGTGGCTTTTCGAGAACCCGGCCCCGTTCAGCCCCAGGCGCCGACCATCTGCCTGGTGGTTGCGTTGAGCCGGTTGAATGCGTTGATCAGGGCAATCTGGACGACCAGGGCGGCAAGCGCCTTTTCGTCATAGTGCCGGGCGGCCTCGTCCCAGACTGCATCCGGCACCGGATCCGGCCGGTCGGCCAACCGGGTCGCCGCCTCGGTCAGCGCCAGTGCGGCGCGTTCGGCGTCGGTGAAGTAAGGTGTTTCGCGCCAGGCTGACACGGTGAAGACGCGCTCGTCCTTTTCGCCGGCCTTCTTCAATTCGCGCGCATGCATATCGATACACACGCTGCATCCATTGATCTGGCTGGCGCGTAAATGGACGAGCTTGCGCGTCACATAGGACAGGTCGGCCGTCTCCGTCGACTTGTCCAGCGCGAGCAACGCCTGCAAGGCGCCGGGAATGAGCATCACCGGGTTTTTCAATCGTGCTTGCATGGTGGTCTCCTTAGGCGTGTTTTTGCCGGCCACACATTTCAGCTTTCGGCCGGCTGTGCTGTTAATCAATCAATAACTCTCTAGCTATGAATCGACATATAGCTGAACGGTTATGGATGTGTCAAGCGGCAAAATTGGAGCACCGCCGGCCGCCCTGTCGCGTGTTGAGCCAACACTTCCGGCTTTCATCGCACCATGCCCGATGCTACCGCTGGCCAGCTGAAATCATCGACGGATCGCCCATGACCGAGACCGAACGCCCTCGCCTCCCGCTGATCGAGATCTGCGTCGAAGGCATAGACGGCCTGCTGGCCGCGCAAGCCGCAGGCGCCGACCGTGTCGAGCTCTGTGCCAGCCTGATCGAGGGCGGCATCACGCCGAGCTTCGGCACGGTGCGCACGGCGCTCGAGCTGGCGACGATCCCGTTCCACGTCATCGTGCGGCCGCGCGGCGGCGATTTTCTCTATAGCGAAGTCGAATATCGTTCGATGCTCGCCGATGTCCGTGCGCTTGCCGAGCTTAGCGTCGCCGGTGTCGTTATCGGCTGCCTTAATGCCGACGGCACGATCGATGAGCAGCGCATGAGCGAACTGGCGCAGGCAGCGGGGAGCTTGAACGTCACCTGCCACCGCGCCTTCGACATGACCCGTGACCCGACCGAGGCGCTGGAAACGCTGATCCGCTGCAAGGTCGGCCGCGTGCTGACCAGCGGCCAGCGCGACACGGCACTGGAAGGCGCGGACCTGCTCGCCGATCTTGTCAGGCAGGCCGACGACCGCATCATCATCCTCGGCTGCGGCGGGCTTGATCCCGAGAACATCGGCAAGGTGCGGAGGAAAACCGGGTTGAGCGAAATGCACTTCGCCGCGCTCAAGGACGTGCCGAGTGCCATGCGCTACCGCAACCCGAAAGTCGGCATGGGCGGCACCGACCTCGACCGCGAATACCGCAACACCGTGACCGACGAGGCGCTGGTGGCGGCGACCATCGCCGCTGCCCGGACATGATCCTGGAAGATCGAACAAAAACATGATCGAAATGCGTTTGCCGATCGAACGGGTTTCGCCGCAGGATGAGCCCGCCATCCTCGCGCTCAACAACGAGCACGCTGCGGAATTATCATGGCTCGAACCTGAGCGCCTGTCCTTCCTGCTCGGCGAAGCGTTTTACGCGCGCCGTATCGGTGCGCTCGAAGCCTTCATCATGACCTTCGACCAGCACGCGAGCTACGACAGCCCGAACTTCCTGTGGTTTCGCCAGCGCTACCCGCGGTTCGTCTATGTCGATCGCGTCGTGGTCGCCGCCGCAGCGCGCGGGCGCGGCCATGCCCGCCGGCTGTACGAGGATCTGTTCGAGCAGGCGTCACGCGCGGGCCAGGCGATCGTCACCTGCGAAGTCAATGCCGAGCCACCCAATCCGGCTTCGGACGCCTTCCATGCCGCACTCGGCTTTGCGGAAGTCGGCGACGCGGTAATCCACGGCGGCAGGAAAGTCGTGCGGTATTATGCAAGACGGATCGCCGGCTGAACGGCGGGCGCCGTTCGCCCTACCAATTGCGGTTCAGCCAGGAGCGGGCCGGCTTTTCGATGATGTAGTAGCTGCACAGCGCGCAAGCGAACGCCGCCGCAAGCATCAACCACGGCGAACTGCCTTTTGTGTCGACGAATTGATAAAAGGGCTGCTGCCAAAGATAGAGCGAATACGACCACAGCCCCAGCATCGTCATCGGCAGGGACGATAGAAACCCGGTCAGATAACGGCTGCTGAAGTCGAGCAAATTGACGGCGAGCGCCAGCAGCGGCACCGCTACCAGATAGTGGATGGGGGTTGGCACGGCAGCCATGAAAAGGAGCACAGCCACGACTGAGGCCGCCAGGGCGACATGCGGCCCCTTGAGCAGCGCCGGCAGCCTGTCGTCGGCCTTGAGCAGGCATATCACCGCCGACAGCAGGATCGAGGCGATGTGCACGTCGGTGCGCCAATAGGTGCCCTCGTAGCCGATTGCGAGCGCCCGGTAGGAGATGGCGCCGTTTGCCATGGCCAGCACCGACAATGCGCCGAGCAACACGATGACCCGGGACCGCCCCGAGACGACGACGCTGATCAGCGCCAGGATGATATAGGCATGCTCTTCGACGCAGAGCGACCAGATATGGTCGAGCGCGCCGGCGCGGGTGACGAGAATTCCAGCATAGTTGTAGGTGAACGTCAGCGCCGTCAGCGCCGCCTTCCATTTGAAGGCGATGAATGTGCCGGACAAGGCAACCATCGTGGCGACGACAAAAATCAGCAGTGCCGGGTAGATGCGGGAGAACCGGCGCTTGAAGAATTTCTTCAGCGGATAGTATTCGACAAACAGGATCTCGGCCATCAGCCGGCCGCTGAGCACGAAGAAGAATTCGACGCCCAGGACGCCGAGATTGATGCCGGGAACGGGGAAGAAATGGCCGATCAGCACCAGCGCGATCGACAGGCCGCGCCAGCCGTCGAGATAGGCAAGCCTGGTTCTTGCCGAGCTATCGGCGACAGGCCTGGACACGACAAGACGCGTCACGGAGATGTCCGTCATGCCGGTCCCTTCATTGAACCTGCGAAAGGCGGGCTGGAGGCCGCATTCCTCCAGCTATATTGCAGCGCACCAGAACTTTGTGCAAGTGCGAGATAACGACACGCCCGAAGCACAGGACGGACCGAAAGGGGCTGTCACGTCCGTTCCCCGAAACCAACGGTCGACAGTCTCAGGCGTTGGCGGCAGGCGCTGCGCGTCATGGCCGACCTAACGGCAAATAGTACATTGCCATCTTGGCTGGCTAAAGCAGAATGTACCCACGATTTCCGCGGCACCGTGCGGCAGGCCTGCTCTTCCGCCAACCAATGCCTTGCCCGACCGGCCAAATCAGCCGAATGTGCCGGGGACAGATCCACTGAACAGAGACAGTGCGTGACCGGCTTCGTCCTTCCCCTGCCCGCAACCCCGTCGGTGGCCGTGGCCGGCTCGCCGGAGCGTTTTGCGGTGCGCCGGATCTTCTGCGTCGGCCGCAACTACGCCGCTCATGCCCGCGAGCTCGGCAATGACGAGCGCGACCCTCCCTTCTTCTTCACCAAGCCGGGCGACGCGGTGGTCGACGCGGCAGTCGGTTCGGGCACCACGATCCCCTACCCGCCGCTGACCCAAAACCTGCATCACGAAATCGAGCTGGTCGTCGCGATCGGCGGAGCCGGCTTCCGCATCCGGCGCGAGCGCGCACTGGACCATGTCTGGGGTTACGGCGTCGGTGTCGACCTGACCCGCCGCGACCTTCAGGACGAGGCGAAAAAGGCGGCAAGGCCGTGGGACTGGTCGAAAGCCTTCGACCGTTCAGCGCCCTGCGGCCCGCTGGTCCCGGCGCAAAAATCCGGTCATCCCGAAAAGGGCTGCATCTGGCTCGCGGTCGACGGCGAGATCAGGCAGGACGGCGACCTTGCCGAACTGATCTGGCCGGTTCCCGACATCGTGTCGATTTGCAGCGAGGCGGTAGAACTCCGGCCAGGCGACCTGATCTTCACCGGAACACCGGCTGGCGTCGGCGCCGTCGGGCCGGGCGAAAAGATCACCGGTGGCGTCGACGGCATCGGCGAAATCGAACTGACCATCGGCCAACCGATCCGATGAGCGACATCGTCCTCCATAACTATTACCGCTCCTCGACCTCTTACCGGGTGCGGATCGCGCTGGAGATGAAGGGCCTGTCCTACGACTACGTGCCGCATCATTTGCGCCACGGCGAGCATCTCGAACCCGCCTACCTCGCGGTCAATCCGCAAGGGCTGGTGCCGGCACTGGTCCTGGACGACGGCACGCTGCTGACGCAATCGCTGGCGATCATCGAATATTTCGACGAGACCACGCCTGAGCCGCCGCTGCTGCCCAAGGATGCGCCTGGCCGCGCCCGCGTCAGGATGCTGGCGCAGATGATCGCCTGCGACATCCATCCGGTGAACAATCTGCGCGTGCTGACCTCGCTGCGCACACTGTTCGGCGCCGGCGACCAGGATGTCGTCAACTGGTTCCGGCACTGGGTCAACGAAGGCTTCCAGCCGCTTGAAAAGATTCTGGCTTCCTCGCCCGAGACCAAGACATTCTGCCATGGCGACACGCCGGGGCTGGCCGACATCTGTCTGGTCGCACAGGTCACCAGCAATGCCCGCTTCGGCGTCGACATGACGCCCTACCCGACGATCTCGCGCATCAATGCCGCCTGCATGGCGCTGCCGGCGTTCCAGAAGGCCGCGCCTGAGAACCAGATCGATGCCGAATAGACCGCAAATTGCATGAAGTCATAAGGAACTGCCGATGAAAGCCGTCGTCTTCGAAAAGTTCGGCGAAACGCCAACGATCCAGACCGTTCCCGATCCGGAGCCGGCACCGGAAGGCGTCGTCATCAAGGTGGAGGCGACCGGCCTCTGCCGCAGCGACTGGCATGGCTGGATTGGCCACGACGACGGCATCCGCCTGCCGCATGTGCCGGGCCACGAACTGGCCGGCGTCGTGGTCTCCGCAGGCAACCAGGTGACCCGCTGGAAGGGCGGCGAGCGCGTCACCGTGCCGTTTGCCGTCGGCTGCGGCCGCTGCTTCGAATGCACGTCGGGCAACCACCAGGTGTGCGAACATCAGTTCCAGCCCGGCTTCAGCGCCTGGGGTTCGTTCGCCGAATATGTCGCCATCGACCATGCCGACACCAATCTCGTGCGCTTGCCCGACGAGATGGAATTCGCCACCGCCGCCAGTCTCGGCTGCCGCTTCGTCACCTCATTCCGCGCCATCGTCGACCAGGGCCGGGTGACGCCCGGCGAATGGGTGGCCGTGCATGGCTGCGGCGGCGTCGGCCTGTCGGCGATCATGATCGCCAGCGCCATGGGCGCCAATGTCGTCGCCATCGATCTGACCGACGAGAAGCTGGACTTTGCCAAAAAGATCGGCGCGGTGGCGACGATCAACGCGGCAAAGACGCCGAACGTGGTCAAGGCGGTCAAGCAGATCACCAATGGCGGCGCGCACATGTCGATGGACGCGCTCGGCCACCCCAGTACCTCGTTCAACTCGATCGCAAACCTGCGCCGCCGCGGCCGCCACGTGCAGGTCGGCCTGATGCTCGGCGACCATGCCAGGCCGCAGATACCGATGGACAAGGTGATCGCATTCGAGCTCGAAATCCGCGGCAGCCACGGCATGCAGGCCTTCCGCTACCAGGCGATGATGGAGATGATCCGCACCGGCAAGCTCAAACCCGAACTGCTGATCGGCAAGAAGATCAGCCTCGAAGAGGCGCCGGCCGCATTGATGGCGATGGGCGGCTTCGAAGGCATAGGCATCGGCGTGGTGACCAGATTCTAGATCACGCCCTGAGTCTGGATCAGCGAAACGACGCGCAGACCTCCCGCACGCAGGCTCGCAGCCAGCGTTGTGCCGGATCGGCATCGAGTCGCGGATGCCACAGCATCGAAATGGTGACCTCCTCGATATCGACCGGCAACGGGAAGCTGTACATGCCCGTGCGCGCGCCCAGCGTGTGCCGTTCCGGGACGCTGGCGATCAGATCGGAGGCGCGCGCCATGGCGAGCGTGGCCGAGAAGCTGGAAACCATGCACACAATCGTCCGCTGGAGACCGAGCAGTTTCAAGGCCTCGTCGATCGGGCCCTTTTCGCGGCCACGCCGCGAAACGCTGATGTGGCGGCCGGCCGCATAGCGTTCCGGCGTCATTGGGCCCTCGCCCAGCCTGTGACCCGTTCGCACCGCACCGATGAAGCGGTCGCGAAACAGGGCCTGAATGCGCATTTCAGGGCTCGTTTCACTGGCAACCCCGATTTCGAGATCAACCGCCGCGTCACGCAACGACATGTCGTTCTTGTCGGATTTCGGCGCAAAACGCAGCCGCACGCCAGGTGCATCCGCTTCGACACGGGTCAGAAGACGCGGTGCGAACTCCTCGACGAAACTTTCGTTGGCGCGCAGCGTGAAGACGTTGTCGAGAGCAGAGAGGTCGAGGAGCTTGGCCGGGCGCAGCAGCGCTTCCGCATCCTGAACGACGCGGCCTACCTGTTGCTGCAATTCGAGCGCGCGCGGCGTCGCAACCAGGCCACGGCCGGCCCGGACCAACAATGGGTCGCCTGTCGCCTGGCGCAACCGCGCCAACGTCCGGCTCATCGCCGAGGGACTGAGGCGCAGCCGCCCGGCCGCGCGCGCCACACTGCCCTCGGTCAGCAGCACATCGAGGGCGACAAGCAGATTGAGATCTGGCGACGACATGGAAGGACCGTAGCACAGCTCGGCCGCGATGTGGCGTTTCATGCATGAATAAGATGCAAATACTGCACCTTCCGCCACATCATGCGAGCGAATAGCGTCCGACAGCTCCGATTGGGGGCTGCCGGCAAAGGAGTTCACCTTGGCATCGACCGCTGAAAAGACCTGGGACGAAGTTGCCCCGGTGAGCGCACGCTCGACCCGATGGGCATTGGCAAGCCTGTCGCTTTCAACGCTGCTGTCGTCGCTCGCCACCAGCATCGCCAGCGTCGGGCTGCCATCGCTGATGCAGGCGTTCGACGCATCGTTCCAGCTCGTGCAATGGGTCATCCTGGCCTATCTGCTCGCCATCACCACCTTGATCGTCAGCGTCGGGCGGCTCGCCGACATATTCGGCCGCCGACCGCTATTGCTCGGCGGCATTGCCCTGTTCACCTTCGCATCGGTGCTTTGCGGGCTCGCGCCGACGCTCTGGCTGCTGATTGCCGCACGGGCGGCACAGGGGCTCGGCGCGGCCGTCATGATGGCTCTGACGCTGGCCTTTATCGCCGACGCGGTTCCCCGGGAAAAAACCGGCAGCGCCATGGGCCTGCTCGGCGCCATGTCGGCGATCGGCACCACACTTGGCCCCTCCCTTGGCGGACAGTTGATTGCCGGCCTCGGCTGGCGCGCGATCTTCCTCATCAATCTGCCGTTGGGGGTGCTGGCCTTTGCGCTTGCCTGGCGCTTCCTGCCGGCCGGAAAAAAGACGCCAGGTCGGCGCGGTTTCGACGGGATCGGCACGGCTTTGCTCGCGCTGACGCTAGCCGCCTATGCGCTCGCCATGACCCTTGGGCGTGGCAGTTTTGGTTCTCTCAATGTCGGCTTGCTGATTGCCGCAACCGTGGCTGGCCTGCTGTTTGTCATTGCGCAGACAAGGGTCCAGAACCCTTTGATTCAACCTGCGAGGTTCCGCGACCAGGCGTTGAACGCAAGCCTCGCCATGAACCTGATCGTCGCCACGGTGATGATGGCGACGCTGGTGGTCGCACCATTCTATCTGTCGCGCGCGCTTGGGCTAGACGCAGCCATGGTCGGGCTGGTTCTGTCGACCGGCCCTCTGGTTACCGCATTGGCGGCGCTGCCGGCCGGACGCCTGGTAGATCGTTTCGGGGCGAACCGGATGATGATCGTCGGCCTGTTCGATCTCGCTATTGGCACCTTTGCTCTGTCGCGGGCGGAATTCGGTATTGCCGGCTATGTCGTGCCGATCATCATCGTCTGCACCGGCTACAGCCTGTTTCAGACCTCCAACAATTCGGCCGTGATGACCGGCGTCGCATCCGACCAGCGTGGCGTCGTCTCCGGCCTGCTCAATCTGTCGCGCAATCTCGGCCTGATCACCGGTGCGTCGGTGATGGGCGCGGTGTTCGCCTTCGCATCGGCTGGGGAAGGCACTGGCTTGGCAGTGTTGGCACCTGCGGCAGCGGCAAGAGGGATGCAGGTCACTTTCCAGGTGGCGACGGGCCTGGTGCTGATGGCGCTGATCCTTGCGGTATTTTCAGCCCGCGCCACTGCCGGGCGAACTGATATCGTTGCCAAGCATCCTTGAGGATTTCCACCCGGTTCGCATGCAACTCCGGCAGCTGGCGCACCTATCTCGCATATCTCTTGGCACCGACGACGCAAAGCACGACGGCGGCGGTGACGGCGATCATGGCGGGACTGACCTGCTCATGCAGCAGCGCTGCCGCCAGCCCGAGGCCGAAGAAAGGCTGCAGCAGTTGCAACTGCCCGACCGCGGCGATGCCGCCTTGCGCCAGGCCGCGATACCAGAACACGAAACCGATCAGCATGCTGAACAGCGAGACATAGGCCAGACCAATCCAGGCGCCCCTGCCGGCACTTTCGAACGACGGCGGCATGGTGATGAACGTCAGGGCCAGCATGAGGGGCAGCGACAGCACCAGCGCCCACGAAATCACCTGCCAACCGCCGAGTTTGCGCGACAGCGCCGCTCCTTCGGCATAGCCCAATCCACACACGATGATGGCGGCCAGCATCAGGATGTCGCCGAGCGGCGAGACCGACAGGCCTTGGGTGACTGCGAAACCGGCGACAAGGGCGCTGCCGAGGCACGAGAACAGCCAGAACGCCGGCTTCGGGCGATCACCGCCTCGAACCACACCGAAGATCGCGGTCGCCAACGGCAACAGGCCGACGAAAATGATGGAGTGAGCCGACGTGATGTGCTTGAGCGCCAGCGCCGTCAGCAGGGGAAAGCCGACCACGACGCCAAGCGCCACGATCGCCAGCGGGAACAGATCTCGCCGCTCCGGACGCTTCTGACGAAAAACGAGCAGAAGCGCCAGGCCGAGGATGCCCGCCGAAGCCGCACGGGCGACCGTTACGAACACCGGATCGAAATCCATCACCGCCACGCGCGTCGCCGGAAGCGAACCGCTGAAGATCAGCACGCCTATGAACCCGTTGACCCAGCCACTCGCCGCCCAACCACTCGCCGCCCACCTACTCGCCGCCCAACTACTCGCCGCCTTGTCCATCGATGCCCCGCTGATTTCGCCCTCTATCGGGCCGGGCGTCTGGCTCCGCCAGAGACAATCAGGTACAGTTTGACAAAACCGTCATGGTAGGGCGAGCAGTACGGATGGACGAGCAGACGACAACAGATGAGGGCAGCCGGACGCTTGTCGAAAGCGTCATGGCGACGATCAGGCACAGGATCGCCGCGCGCAGCCTCACACCGGGAGTGCGGCTGCCTTCGATCCGGGCGTTCGCCAAGGCCATGCAGGTTTCCAAATCCACCGTGGTCGAAGCCTATGAGCGTCTTGCGGCGGAAGGCATGATCCGCTCGCGGCCGGGCTCGGGTTTCTATGCCGCCGGACCGTTGGCTCCGTTGTCGCTGGCCGAGATCGGCCCCAGGCTTGACCGTGCCGTCGACCCGCTCTGGGTCTCGCGCCAATCGCTGGAAGCCGGCGACAGTGTGCTCAAACCCGGTTGCGGCTGGTTGCCGGCCGCATGGATGCCTGAGGCCGGATTGCGCCGGGCACTGCGGACGACGGCCCGCGCCGACGACGCCGCGCTGACCGACTACGGCACGCCGCTCGGCTTGCCGGCGCTACGCCATCTGCTGGCGCGGCGCATGGCCGAGCACGGCATCGAAGCCTCTCCGGACCAGATCATGCTGACGGAATCGGGCACTCAGGCGATCGACCTGCTGTGCCGGTTCCTGCTCGAACCGGGTGACACGGTGTTGGTCGACGATCCCTGCTACTTCAACTTCCATGCCCTGTTGCGCGCCCATCGTGCCAAGGTGATCAGCGTCCCCTACACGCGCTCGGGTCCGGACATCGAGTTGTTCGCGCAGGCGCTGAACGAGCACCGGCCGCGCCTCTACATCACCAATTCGGCGCTTCACAATCCGACCGGCGCGATATTGTCGCCGGTCGTTGCCCATCGGCTGCTGAAGCTCGCCGACCAGTCGGGGCTGACGATCATCGAGGACGATATCTTCGCCGATTTCGAACACACACCGGCGCCCAGGTTGGCTGCCTTCGACGGCCTCAGCCGGGTCATCCATATCGGAAGCTTTTCCAAGACGCTTTCGGCATCGGTGCGCTGCGGCTTCATCGCCGCTCCTCGCGACTGGATGGAAGGTTTGACCGATCTCAAGATTGCCACATCCTTTGGCAGCGGGCGACTTGCATCCGAACTGGTGCTGGCGCTGCTGAAGGACGGGCTCTATCGCAAGCACGTCGATCTGCTGCGCGCGCGGCTCTCGCGCGCCATGGAAGAAACCGGCACCCGCCTCAGGGCGATCGGCATCGTGCCATGGATAGATCAGCCCGCCGGCATGTTTCTATGGTGCAGGCTGCCGGAGGGGATAGATGCCGCGGATGTCGCCCGCCATGCCCTGTCGGCCAATGTCGTGCTTGCGCCCGGCAATGCGTTCAGCCTGTCCCGTTCGGCCAGCCGTTACATGCGCTTCAATGTCGCCCAATCGGGAGACGACCGGGTTTTCAGGGCGCTTGAAGAGGCGATGTCGCGTTGATTGCGCTGCCGCAAAACTGAGGCTGAACTCTCAGGTGCCGGCCCGCTTGCGGCGTGCGTAAAGCATGACGAGCGTCTCGGCGGTCAGCGCCGGCCTCTGCTCGCCTTCGATCTCGACCGTATTGGCGGCCTTCATTAGATATTGCCCCGGACCTTTGTCTTCCATCGACAACAGCGTGGTGCGCAGCCTGATACGCGAGCCGACCCTGACCGGCGCCACGAAGCGCACTTTGTCGAAACCGTAATTGAACGCGGCCTGCGTGTTTTCGGGTACGATCCCCATCTCGAGCGCCAGCGCGCCGATGATCGACAGGGTCAGATAGCCATGCGCGATCGTGGTGCGGAACGGGCTTTGCCGCTTCGCCCGCTCGGGATCGACATGGATCCATTGATGATCGCCCGTGCATTCGGCAAACTGGTCGATGCGGTGCTGATCGACCAGCGTCCAGTCCGAGACGCCTAATTCCTGCCCGGCCATCGCCCTGAGTTGCTCGAAGGTCGGCGGCGTCCTCGGCCGTATCTGCGTCATTCCTGCTTTCCCGATCGCTTGCCTGTTCCGGACCACGACGGGCCGCCCCTGTCAATTCGCCAGTGCGATTCCAGCCCATAATCTTCGGCCGCGAACCGCCAGTCTTCGCCGCCGGCAAGCGTGCTGCCGGGGAACAGCTTATTTCTTGTCGTGGCCGGCGCGGATCTCCTCCATCGCCTCCTTGATGCGGCTGCGCAGGATTTCGATCGATTCGGTGCCGGACGCCCTCGCCAGTTCGGCCATCTCGCCGGCATTCTTCAGCGCGGTCTCGAAGGATTTCCTGGCGAACGCCGCCTGCTTCTGCATCATTTCCTGCGGATTGCCGGGCGCTCTGTAGCTTTGTGCCATGTCGGTGATTTCGCGCAGCGTGTCCTGCAGCATCTCGCGTTGCCTTGACAACAGCGCGGAGGCTCCAGCGGCGCTCGCCCGTGCCGACTTCTCCAGCGCTTCCAGGTTCTTGGCGTGGTGGGCGAGGATCGCCTCGACGTCGACATTCGGCAGCTTCAGGTCGCGGCCGAACTTGCCGAACATGTCGATGAAGGACTCGGACTCCGGTCGTTTTGCCATGCTGGTTCTCTCCCCCTTGTTGCCGTGAGCGCCGCCACTGCACGGAAGATAGTGCAGCGAAGCTCAGCGGTCCATTCGGACGAGTCAGCCGACAAGAAACAGCCGTTCGGCAGTGTAGAGCACGAGCCCGGCAAGGCCACCGATGATCATGCCGTTGAAGCGGATATATTGCAGGTCCTTGCCGATGTTCATTTCGATAAGCCTTGTCAGTTGCGCGAGGTCCCAGCGCTTGACCTGGTCGGCGATGAACTTCGACACGCCGCTCTTCTGGCTTTCGACGAAGGACGCCAGCGCCACGATGAACCCCTGGTTCATGTCGGCCCTGATCTGCGCGTCGTCGGCAAGATGGCGGCCGACCTCGACGAACATGGTGGCGAGATGGTCGCGGATCATCGAATTCGGCGCCTTGGCGTCCTGTTCGATGAACAGCCGCAGGCTGTCCCACATATCGCCGGCCAGCGCGCTGAGCTCCGGCCGGGCAAGGAAATCGCGCTTCAGCTTTTCGGCGCGCCTGGCATATTGTTTGGATGTCCTCAGCCGCTCGACGAAGGTTTCGACGAAAAGGTCGAATTCGGCTCGCATCGGATGGTGCGGATCGGCCCGCACCTCATCGAGCAGCGAGCCGGCCGACGCAATGATCTTCTTCAACAGATAGGCGTCGGCGCGAAACAGGTTGAACAGCGACGGCAGTTCCTCGCGGATCTTCTCGCGCATCGTCGCCAGCGCCTGCTCGTCGCTCAGGAAGCGGCCGACCACCTTGGTGAACTCGTCGAATAATTTCTGGTGGCGGCGATCGTCGGTCAGCGCCGACAGCAGCTCGGCGGCGAGCGGCGCCAGCGGCACCTTTTCGATCTGCTCCAGCATGCGGCTGGTGACGAAGCCGCGCAGTCCGGATTGCTCGACCGCCGCCAGGGTCTGCGGCACCAGCCGGCCGACGAAGCGCGACAGGTCGGCGGCGCGGTTCGGGTCGGCCAGCCAGTCCGCGACCAGCGCCGAAAAGTCGACTTCGGCGAGCTTTTCGCGCACCGGTTCCGGCGCCAGGAAATTGACCTCGATGAAGCGGCCGAGATTGTCGGCGATGCGGTTCTGGTTCTCCGGGATGATGGCCGTATGCGGGATCGGCAGGCCGAGTGGCCGCCGAAACAGCGCCACCACCGCATACCAGTCGGCCAGCCCGCCGATCGTCGCCGCCTCGGCGAAGGCGGCTACGAAGCCCAGCCACGCATGCCGGCTCTCGAACGATTTCGCCACCGCAAAGACCAGCACGCAAAACGCAAGTGCTGCGGCGGCGATGAACTTGGTGCGCCTGAGCGCCGAAAGCTTGGCGTCGGCATCGGCGTCGAACCGGACGGACGCAACGGATGCAAATGCCGGGGCTGGTCGTGACATGATGGGCCGCTCCTGATCGTGTATGCGAATTTATCTAGTGTCGCCTGCCCCAGAAAGCGCGCCGCTGGTTCCGGTGCGCGCAATCGTGCACGCAAACTTGACGCCGGAATTCATCTATTATGCAGCGCCAGTCTGGAATTGTTCCAAACTATAGGCCATATTGACGCCAACCACTGTTATGTGAGGACACAATGCGGCTTACCCGTCAGACCAACTACGCCATGCGCATTCTGATGTATTGCGCCGCCAACACCGAGCAGTTGAGCCGCATCCCCGAGATCGCCGCCGCCTATTCGGTATCGGAACTTTTCCTGTTCAAGATCCTGCAGCCGCTGGTCGAAAACGGCCTGATCGAAACGGTGCGCGGCAGGAATGGCGGCGTCAGGCTCGGCCGCGCGGCCGAATCAATCAGCCTGTTCGATGTCGTGCGGGTAACGGAGGAAAGCTTTGCCATGGCCGAGTGCTTCGAGAACGACGCCGCCGAATGTCCGCTGGTCGACAGCTGCGCGCTGAATTCAGCATTGCGCGAAGCGCTCAACGCCTTCTTCGCCGTGCTGTCGCGCTACACGATCGCCGATCTGGTGGCGGCGCGCCCGAATGTGCGGCACCTGCTCGGCATCGACATGCTGGTGCAAAGGGCGCCGGCCGCCTGATTTCTGGTCGCATCTCAGTTGGTGAGGTCTGTTGAGATTCAGGTCAGGCCGAGCCGAAAATGGCGCGTTCCGAGAACCGGAACGGAGCGTACGTTTGGGTACGTGAGTACCGGCCTGCGCCGGCCATAGCCTTAACTGCCGCACCTCTCATGAATGCTTCGGCCGGCGAAGGCCGGAAGCGCAGGAAACCGCCATTTGCAGGCCGGCATCACCTGAATATCAACAGACCGATTGCGGCAATACGAACGGCATGTTTGCCGCCGGCAACACGCCGACCTTCAGCCGGCAATCGAAGACCTTTTCGATCAGCTCGTCGCTGAGCACCTGTTGCGGCGAACCTGTAGCGGCGAGCCTGCCGCGATGCATGACGAAAATCCGGTCGGCATACATCGCCGTCAAATTGAGGTCGTGCAGGATGGCGACCACGCCGCCTCCCCGTCTGGCGAAATCACGCGCGATGTCCATGATGATCAGCTGGTGCTTGATGTCGAGGCTGGACACCGGCTCGTCGAGGAACAGATAGCGCGGCTTGCCGTCGAGCACCGGCGCCCAGACCTGGCAGAGTACGCGGGCAAGCTGCACGCGCTGCTGTTCGCCGCCGGACAGCTCCTGGTAGAAACGGCCGGCAAAACCGTCGAGGTCGACGCGAGCCAGCGCCCGTTCGGGCAGGCGCTGGTCCTCGCCGGACAGCGCGCCGGAGCGCCCGCCGACCAGGCCCAGCCTGACGATCTCACGCACGGTGAACGGGAAGGACAGCGTCGTCGCCTGCGGCAGCACCGCACGGACCGTCGCCGCCTCGACCGGCTTCATCGCCGATAGATTGCGGCCGTTGACGGTGACCTCTCCCGAATAGCCAAGATCGCCGGACAGTGCTCTGAGGAAGGTCGTCTTGCCCGAACCGTTGGGGCCGACGATGGCCGCGATTTCGCCGGGCCGCGCCTCGAAATCGACATTGGCGACAATGCGCTTGCCGCCGATCGCCACCGAGACATCGCGCGCTTCGATCATAGGCAAACTTTCACAGGTCGATGACGCCGCGCTTGCGCAGCAGGATCCACAGGAAGAACGGCGCACCGGCGACAGCGGTGACGATGCCGATCGGCAATTCGGCCGGCGCGACGATGGTGCGGGCGACGGCGTCGGCCAAAAGCAGCAGCGCCGCACCAAGCAGGGCCGATGCCGGCAGCAGGTAACGGTTGTCGGGGCCGATCAGCAGACGCAGCAGATGCGGCACGACGATGCCGACGAAGCCGATGCCGCCGCTGACGGCGACCGACGCGCCGACCGCTGCCGAGACGCCGACGATCGCGGTGTATTTCAGCCGCTGCACCGGAATGCCGAGATGGCCGGCCGTGGCCTCGCCGAGCGCCAGCGCGTTGAGGCCGCGCGCCAGGAACGGCATTGCCGCCAGCGCCAGCACGATGACCGGCCCGACGGAGCCGATCTTCTGCCAGGTTGCTCCGCCCAGCGAGCCGAGCTGCCAAAAGGTCAGGTCGCGCAATTGCCGGTCGTCGGCCATGAAGATCAGGATGCCGGTCAGCGCCATGGCAAGCGCTGCCAGCGCGATGCCGGCGAGCAGCATGGTGGCGACCGATGTTTGACCTTGTCGCGTGGCGACCTGATAGAGCAGCAATGTCGTCGCCAACCCGCCGCAGAACGCAGCCAGCGGCAGAGCCAGCGTGCCGAGCGCCGTAGTCAGCGGCGCCAGCATGGTCGAGCCAAGCACGATGACGGCGACCGCACCGAGGCTCGATCCGGCCGAAACGCCGATCAGGCCTGGGTCGGCCAGCGGATTGCGGAACAAGCCCTGCATGACGGCACCGGAGACGGCAAGCGATGCGCCGATCAGCACGCCCAGAACGACGCGCGGCAGACGGATGTCATGGATGATCAGGCGGTCGCGGGCGCTCAACGCCGCGTCGCCGGGCAACGCGCCGAACAGCCAGTCATGCATGACGCCGATGGCCGAGGCATCGGATGCGCCGGAGGTCAGCGACAACAGCACGGCGATAGCCAGCCCGACGCAGAGCAGCACGATGACGAGGCGGGCGGGCCGCGAACGGTCACCCTCGGCTGCCATCGCCATGATGCCCGCCGCACCGGCGATCGAATGATCGGCCATCGCGCTCAATCCGTGACCTGGCCGCCATAGAGCGAGACGGCGAGGTCGTGGATGGCGTCGGCCGTGCGCGGGCCGAACCCGAGCAGATAGCCGCCGTCCATGCGGATCAGCTTGCGGGCGGCACCCGCCGGCGTCGAAGCCACGGCGGGGTTCGAAAACAATTCGTCATCCGCGGTGGCCGACCCCGCATTGTTCATCATCAGGATCACGTCGGGCCTGGCGGTGATGACCGCCTCGTCCGACAATTGCTTGTAGCCGGCAAAGCCGTCGACGGCGTTGATGCCGCCCGAAAGCTTGATGATGCCGTCGGCGGCGGTGTCGCTGCCGGCGGCAAGCAGCTTGCCGCCCTGCATCGACAGCACGAACAGGACGCGCTTGCGATCCTTGATCGAGGCGGTCTGCTTTTCGGCTGCCTTCAGCTTGGCGTCTATCTGGGCCGCCAGCGCATCGGCCTTGGCCTCGGTGCCGAGCGCCTTGCCGACGATGTGGATCTTTTCGAGAATGCCTTGATTATCATAGCGCTCGGTCACCTCGATGAACGGGATGCTCGATTTCTTCAAGACGTCGACGGCTTCCTTCGGTCCGCTGCCGTGCAGGGCCAATATGCCCGACGGATTGACCGAGAGCACACCCTCCGGCGATAGCTGGCGCATGTAGCCGATATCCGGCAGTTCCACCGCCGCTTGCGGATAGCGGCTGGTCGAATCGCGTGCGACAAGGCGATCCTGTTCGCCGAGCGCGTAGACGATCTCGGTGATCGAGCCACCAATAGCCACGATCCTCGAGCGATCGGCGAAAGTCGCGATGCCCTCGGCGGCTTGAGCCGGCATCAGCGTGGCGAAGGCCAGGAAAACAGCGGCCACAGGACCAGGCGCCGACCTGGAGACCGATGCCAGCCTGGAGAAAAGAACCATCGTCGTTTTCCTCAGGCTGCGGTCGGGCTTGGGATACGCGGCAGGTTTTCGGCCAGAAAGCGCCAGTCTTCGCGCTCGCTTTCGCCTTCATGCCGCTTACCGAAGAACTGGATGATCATCTTGCCGTCGGCGCCATAGACTTCGAGCGACGTGACATAGCCGTCCTTGGTCGGCTTGCGCACGGCCCAGACCTCATCGATGTGGTCGGTCCGCAGGTGCAGATGGAAGGTCTCGTCGAGCACGTTGAGCCATGGTCCCATCGGCTTGATCGAGGCGACGGGGCCGGAATGGATCTGGATGCAGCCGCGATTGCCGACAAAGCACATGATCGGCATGGCACCGGCAGCGGCGTGATGGAACATGGCGCTCACCGCATCCTTGTCGACCAGCCAGGCGTAGTCCTGGCCGACCATTCGCACCGCCTGTCGGCGGCTGATCTTCAGTGTCTTCAGCATGCCGAAGAACTGGTGCACGTCGGTCAGCTGGCTCCAGCGGTTGCGCAGATCGTCGACGCTCGCCGAATTGTCCGCGGTCTCGGTCTCGTCAGCCGTGCCCGCTGAAATCGCCACCGCCGGCTCCTGGTTCGGCGATTCCAGCCCGGCCATCAGTTTCTGATAGGCGTAAAGGTTGGAGGCTGGCCTGAGATGCACCTTGTGTACCGCCTCGCCTGCGGTGTCGAAGAACTGCAGGCTGCGGCGGATGTCGGCGCCGTCGCGCTTTTCCACGGCAAAGCCGTGCGCCCAAACTTTTGGGAAAATACGCAGGTCGATATTTTCGCCGAGCACCATGGCATTGTGATTACCGGTGACGACCTTGTCGTAGACGCCGATCTTCTCGTGCACCGCGCTTTCGTTGCGGGTCAGCGCCATCACCTCACCGACAGCTTCGAGGCCAGTCAAAAGGTCGTTGACACGCGGCTCGACGCGCACGACGCCGTCGCCGCAATGCGCGGCGACCAGTTCGGCCTCCGAAATACCGAGCTGGGCGGCGAGGTCGCGCTCGCGCATTTTCGGATTGTCTGCCCGTGCCCGCCGGATCTCGTGCGGGGCGGGTTTTACGCGCTGGTCCATTTCTGCCACCTACTTGTTGAGGATGAGCTTGCCCTGCCGGGTGATCTTCAGCCGGTACAGCGCACCATGATGCTCGATGCCGATCTCGTGCTCGCCCTGGAACAGCGTGTTGCTGGACAGCGTTCTCACGGCCGATTGGACCCGGTCGAAACGGACGGAATTTTCGTCGGAACGGCGGACGCGATAGCGAAAGTCGCTGGGATTGTGCGTGTTCATGGGTTCGATCCCTTTCCTGTGCCTGGCATCTGGCTCGGCGCCTGCGTGAAATGCCGATTCAATTCTTGACTCGAATGATCATGTTATCTAGCAGTGCAATACCGGAGTAAATGAGTCAACATTTAAGACGCCGGACGATGAAAAATGCCAGCGAGCCCCAAGCCAGCCAGCATCGAACATGGATTCTTGGAGTTGCAGCATGGGGTTGGCGAATTGGGGACGGCTGGCGGGCAGCGGCCTGACACATTGTTCTATGACAAGCAAAATGGCCGCGTTGCTGGCCGGCGCGGCGGCGATCCCGCTGCTCGCCACACCGGCCGGCGCCCAGCAGGCCGCCCAACCGGCAGCCGACCAGCAGCAGACTGACCCGTCTCAACAGCCCGAAAAGGTAAAGCCGGCCCCGGCGGGTACCACACTGCTCGACAAGATCCTGATCCTCAGCCGTACCGGCGAGACGGCGATCGAGTCGCTTGCTTCAGCCAGCCATGTCGACGAGGAACAGCTCGAGCGCCGCATGGCGACGACGCCCAACGAAATGCTGTTCGGTGTGCCGGGTGTCGCCGTCCAGGCCGACGCAAGGCGTGTCAGTTCCAGCATCAACATCCGCGGCCTGCAGGATTTCGGCCGCGTCTCCGTCATCGTCGACGGCGCCCGCCAGAATTTCCAGCGCTCGGATCATGGCACGCAATCGACCTTCTACATCGATCCCGAACTGATCAAATCCGTCGATGTGATCCGCGGCCCGGTCGCCAACACCTACGGCTCCGGGGCGATCGGCGGCGTCGTATTTTTCGACACCAAGGATGCGCAGGATTTCCTCAGGCCCGACGAGACCTGGGCGGCATCCGCGACCGGGCGCTACGAAACCAACGGCGAAGGCTGGACCACCAGCGCCACCGGCGCCTATCGGATCAACGAGAACTGGGACGTGCTCGGCAATATCGTCTACCGCGACTATGACGACTACAAGCATGGCGGCGGCGACACTGTAGCGGGCACCGGCTTCGACGTCTTGAGCGGCCTCCTCAAGACGACCATCCGCCCCAGCGAAAACAGCGAGCTGAAGCTGGGCTGGATCGGCTCGAACGACGGATGGACCGAGACCAGCGGCAGCGCGCCGGTGAACGACGCCGACCTGAAGGCGAATACCTTCACGGCCCGCTACAACATCACCGACGAAGACAAGAGCTGGCTCGACCTCCACATCAACGCATCCTACAACGAGACCAAGCTCGATCTGACGACCCTTGTCGCGCAAAACCGGTTTGATCCGGTCACCGGTCTGCCCGTGGTTTTGCCGGCGGGTTCGAAATCGACGTTCGACATCGGCACCTCCGGCATCGACATTTGGAACACGTCGAGGTTCGAGACCCTGGGCATCGCGCATGAGCTGACCTATGGCGGCGACTGGGTCGGCGACGATGTCGACACGGGCGGCACGGCAGGCGGCGACAGTTTCTACACGCCCTCGGGCGATAGAAACGTCTCCGGCGCCTACGTCCAGGACAAGGTCACCTGGGACTGGCTCGAGGTCATCGCCGGGCTGCGCTACGACAGCTACAAGCTCGACAGCGATGTCGGCGAAACCTCGGGTGACCGGCTGTCGCCACGCATCACGGTGGGCGTGTCGCCCTTCGAAAGCGCCAGCCTTTCCGGACTGCAATTCTACGGCACCTACGCGGAAGGCTATCGTTCTCCATCGCTGTCGGAGACCCTGATCAGCGGCAACCATCCGGCAGGCGTCAGCTTCCCGTTCCTCCCCAATCCCAATCTCAAGCCCGAAACCGGCAAGACCGTGGAGTTTGGCGTCAATTACAGCACCAACGGCGTCATTGAGGCTGATGACGCGCTGCGGCTGAAGGCGGCCTATTTCAACAACAATGTCGATGACTACATCGACGGCGTGACGCTCTCGGCGTTCGACCCGACCAGCGGCTGCCCGTTCGGTCCGGGCATACCGATCTGCTTCCAGTATCAGAATTTCGCCAAGGCCAAGATCCACGGCTTCGAGATGGAGGGCGTCTATGATGCCGCCTGGGGCTTTGCCGGGCTTTCGGCGTCGTTCACCGATGGCCACACGATTTCCTATGAAGGCGAACGGGCAGACCTTGTCACCGTCCCCTCCTCCCAGATCACCGGGCAACTCGGCTTTCGCTTCCTCGAGGACAGGCTGACCATCGGCGGCGAGGTGCAGTACAACGGCAAGCCGCAGGGCAACCCGGTGGCCAAGGACTATACGCTGGTCAATGCCTTCGCCAGCTACCAGACGACCGACAATTTCAAGGTCGATTTCCGCGCCGACAATCTGTTCGACGTCAAATACGCCAACCCGCTGAACGCATCGACGACGAGCGTCGTCTACGAGCCCGGCGTCACCCTGAAGCTGGCGGCGACGATGAGGTTTGGAGGCTGACGATGAGGCAAGGCGTGACAGCATCCCTTCGTCTGTTCGCCGCGGCGCTGGCAATGTCGCTTGTTGCGGCTCCGGCGTGGACACAACAGCAAGCACCGGCGCTGATCCTCGAGCTCAATGGCGCGCAGCCCTCCGACAAGGGCTGCCGCCTGACCTTCGTCGTCACCAACAATCTCGGCGCCGGTCTTTCCAAGGCGGCGTTCGAGATCGCGCTGTTCAACGAGGCCGGCGTCGTCGACCGGCTGACCGTGCTCGACTTCAAGGAGCTGCCGGCAGGCAAGACCAAGGTGACGCGTTTCGATCTTGCCGGCACGGATTGCGGCAAGGTCAGCCGCGTGTTGATCAACAGCGCCACGGAATGCGCCGGCGCCGAGCCGAATGCCTGCATGCGCGGGCTGAAGACGCAGACCAGGACCGGCATCGCCTTCGGGGTCTGAATTTTGGGACCGGAACCCGCATTCGCACGAAACCCCGTCGCGTGGCCATTGGCCGGTTTCCTGCCGCCGGAACCGGACGATCCGGATTTCGCCATCCCGCGCGGGGCGCTGCTTGTTTCGCCGCGCGACAGGCCGGAAGACAGTTACATCGCCGATGCCGACGGCGACTTGCCGACGGTGCCTGCGGAGCCATTGCGGCAGACCCGAAAGATGCAGCGGCGCCGCAACTGGACGGTCGCGATCGCCTGCTCTTGCGCATTCCACGTGGCGGTGGCGCTGGCCTTCCTCACGCTGGCGGACGACCGGCCAAGGATCGAAGGTGCCGACCAGCAAGGCGAAATGCTGCTCGGCGCCGACCCGCAGCAGGCAGCCGGCGATGCCGCAGACGACCCGGACGTCGCCAACGTGACGATGGTGACCATGCTGGACGCCAAGCCGGTCGAAACGGTCGAGGCGCAGGTGGCCGCGGCAGAGGAGACGCTCCAGCCGGCCACCGATGCGGCGGAGACATCGGACAAAGAAGTGGTTGAGCCGGTCAACGAGGCCGCCACGGAAACTGCTGCGCCTGCCGATCGCACCGAACCAGCACCCGCGCAGCCGGCGCGCCAGGACCCATCGCCCGACGTTCTTGTGACCGACAGGCTGGTGCCTGCCGACGACAATGCCGTGCCGCCGCCAGTCGGTGCGGCCGAAACGGCCGAGCCTGCCGAGACAAGCGCACCGGCACCAGCCGATCCGAAGCCAGCCGAAACAGTTCAGACGACCGAGACAGTCGGCGCGGCGGAAGAACCGAAGCCGGACAGGCCGGAGCCCAAGCAGCCGAAGAAGGCAACCGCAAAGAACAAGCCGGCCAGGAAGGCCGAACCAAACGAGCCTGAAAAGCCGGCCCTGCGCAGGAAGGCGAGCAAGGCACTTGCGAAAGCCGATTCCAAGAAGAAAAAGACCGGCTCCGGCGGCCGCGACGAAACGGATGTCGCGCGCGGCATGGCCGACGGCAAGAAGGACGGCAAGATCCTGACCGCCAGCAGGGGCGGCAAATCAGGCATCGGCAATGCAGCCGTCACGAACTATCCCGGCAAGATCAGGTCAAAACTGGTGCGGGCCTTCAATTCGACACGCACGCGCGCCACCGGCACAGCTACGGTTGCCTTTACCGTCGGCTCGAACGGCAGCGTCCGGTCGGCCAGGCTGACGGGCAGTTCGGGTGTTGCCGCGCTGGACAAGGCCGCACTCGACGCAGTCCGCCGGGCTTCTCCCTTTCCCCCTATTCCAGACGGAGCCGGTCGCTCGGCCTGGCAGTTCGAGGTGCCGCTCGGTATCAGGTAGCGATCGTCCCCATGCCGGCACCAGTTGGCGCCGCCTGCCCGCGACACGCGAGCCCTGGCGAAACCCTCAGGCCGCGGCCAGCAGGCTGGCATTGCCGCCCGCCGCCGTGGTGTCGACGCAGACGGCGCGCTCGTGGGCGTAGGCGGCCGGATAATAGACTTCGCTGATCAGCGGCACGATCGGGCCGGCGCGCTCGGCGATGACCTTGCGCACGATGCGCGCGGCCTCGGGCGTGCCGGAAAAGGCGACGACATCGACCCGCAGCGAGCGCGCTTCGACCGGGTCCGGCCGCCCATCGATCGCCGCGAGCGGCAGGCCCTTGCCGGTCAATGATGAAAGTGCCGCCGGCGCGCCGGGTGCGACGGCGAGCACGGCATTGCCGGCGGCCAGCGCCTGGATCGTCTGCGCAAGCAGCGTATCCGCGTCGGGACCCAGACACAGCACGCGCCCGCGCGGCGACAGCGACAGCGTGTTGGCCTCGCCGGTCGGCCCGGGCAGATCGACCTGGCCGAAATCGATGCCGGCGGCAGTGCCGATAGCCGCGGCGCCCTTGCCGCGCAGATGTTTCCTCAGGATGGCGACGCGATCCGGCCGCGTCGACCAGCCGCCAAACGCCGGGTCCGGCAGATTGTCGGCGAGCTCGGTCGCCGTCACCTTGCGGCCTTCGGCAAGATGGGTGCCGGCCTCCGGTCCCTTGCGGAAGCGTCGAAGATAATGTGGGCCGCCGGCCTTCGGCCCGGTGCCGGAAAGGCCCTCGCCGCCGAACGGCTGCGCGCCGACGACGGCGCCGATCTGGTTGCGGTTGACGTAGATGTTGCCGGCATGGATGCCATCGACGAAATGCTGGGCGCGGCCTTCGATGCGGGTGTGCAGGCCAAAGGTCAGGCCATAGCCTTTGCGGTTGATCGCAGCGATCACCGCATCGATCTCGTCGGCATCGAAGGTGGCGACATGCAGCACGGGGCCGAACACCTCGCGCTCCAACTCCTCGATGCCCTTGACCCGAAAGACGTGCGGGGCGACGAAGCGGCCGTCCTTCGGCGCTTCGAGCTTGGCGATCAGCCGGCCCTGCAGGCCCATTTTGGTGCAATAGTCACGGATCGACGCTTGCGCCTCGTCATCGATGACCGGGCCGACATCGGTCGAGATCCGCCACGGGTCGCCGAGGCTGAGCGCTTCCATCGCGCCTTTCAGCATCTCAAGCATCTTCTTCTCGACGTCCTTCTGGACGTAGAGAATGCGCAATGCCGAGCAGCGCTGGCCGGCGCTCTGGAAGGCGGAGGCGAGGATGTCGCGCACCGCCTGTTCGGGAAGTGCGGTGGAATCGACGATCATGGCGTTGAGGCCGCCGGTCTCGGCAATCAGCATGGCGTCAGGCGCGGCGGTGTCGGCGAGCTGCTTTTCGATCAGCTTGGCGACCTCGGTCGAGCCGGTGAAGCAGACGCCGGCAATGCGCGGATCGGCGGTCAGCGGGCCGCCGACCGTGGGGCCGTCGCCGGGCAGAAGCTGGATGATATCTTCCGGCACGCCGGCCTCGCGCAGCAGCTGGACAGCGCGGAAGGCGATCAGCGGCGTCTGTTCGGCTGGCTTGGCGATCACCGAATTGCCGGTGACGAGTGCCGCTGCAATCTGGCCGGTGAAGATGGCGAGCGGAAAATTCCACGGCGAGATGCAGGCGATGGCGCCGCGCGCCTCGGTGCCCGCCTCGGCATTGGCGGCCTCGGCCGCATAGTAGCGCAGGAAATCGACCGCCTCGCGCACCTCGGCAACGCCGTCGGCGAGCGACTTGCCGGCCTCGCGGCTGGCAAGCGCGAAAAACTCGACGGCATTGGCTTCGTAGAGATCAGCCGTGCGGTTGAGGATGGCGGCACGCTCGGCGACCGGGCGTCTTGCCCATGCCGGTTGTGCCTCGACGGCGATGCGCACGGCGGTCTCGACCTGCTTGGCGCCGGCCTCGCTGACCGTGCCGACCACTTCGGAAGGTTTTGCCGGATTGACCACCGGACGCTGCTTGCCGTAGCCGGCGGCGCGGCTGACCGGCTTGGCGTGCCAGCGCTCCGGCCCGGCGAACTCGGCCCTCGCCTTGTCGATCGCAGCCAGCGTCAGCGTGTCGGTGATATCGAAGCCCTTGGAATTGCGCCGGCCGGGGCCAAAGATCGCCGACGGCGGCACGATCGCCGGATTGGCGGCGGGGCCTTGTTTCTCCATCGTGTCGATCGGGTCGCGGGCGATGTCCTCGGGCTCGACCTCTTCATCGGTAAGCTGGTGGACAAAGGAGGAATTGGCGCCGTTCTCCAGCAGCCGGCGGACCAAATAGGCGAGCAGGTCGGAATGCGCGCCGACCGGCGCATAGATGCGGCAGCGCGTGCCTTCGGCCCGCCGCACCGTCTCATGCAGCGCCTCGCCCATGCCGTGCAGCCGCTGGAACTCGAACGTATCGCGGTCCGTCGTCATCGACAGGATGGCGGCGACGGTGTGGGCGTTGTGGGTGGCGAATTGCGGGTAGATCCGGTCGGTCATCGACAAAAGCTTCTTCGCGCAGGCCAGGTAGGAGACGTCGGTATTGGCTTTGCGGGTAAAAACCGGATAGCCGTCGAGCCCGAGCGTCTGCGCCCGCTTGATCTCGGTGTCCCAATAGGCGCCCTTGACCAGCCGCACCATGATGCTGCGGTCGTATTTCCTCGCCAGCTCATTGAGCCAGTCGATGGTGAAGGCCGCGCGCGGACCGTAGGCCTGCACGACGACGCCAAAGCCGTTCCAGCCGGCAAGCTCCGGTTCGGCCAGTACCCGTTCGATGACGTCGAGCGACAGGTCGAGGCGGTCGGCCTCCTCGGCGTCGATGTTGAGGCCCATGCGCGAATGGCGCGCCGCCAGCGCCAGCGACAGCAGCCGCTCGGCCATGACGGGCAGCATCGTTTCCTTCTGCGTCACTTCATAGCGCGGATGCAGCGCCGACAGTTTTACCGAAATGCCGTGGTTCTGGCGGATGTCGGGGCCGTTGGCGCCGGCATCGAGCGAAGAGACGGCATCGGCATAGGCCTTGAGGTAGCGCAGCGCGTCGGCCTCGGTGCGGGCCGCCTCGCCCAGCATGTCGAAAGAATAGAGATAGCCCTTCTGCGTCATCGGTCGGCCGCGCCTGACCGCCTCGGCAATGGTGCGGCCGAGCACGAACTGCTCGCCCATCTCGCGCATCGCCGCCGCCACCGCCTTGCGGATGACCGGCTCGCCGAGCCGGCGCACCATGGCGCGCAGCGTGCCTTCGATGCCGCCCTCGCCCTCGTCGAGCACGCGACCGGTCAGCATCAGCGCCCAGGTCGACGCATTGATGAAGATCGAGCTCGAGCCGCCCGAATGCGCCGACCAGTCGTGCGGCGCGATCTTGTCGGCGATGAGGTCGTCCATCGTCTCGGTGTCGGGCACGCGCAGCAGCGCCTCGGCCAGGCACATCAGCGCCACGCCCTCCTTGGTCGAGAGGCCATAGGCGGACAGGAAGACCTCCATCAGCCGCGGATCGGACGAGCCGCGCACCGCGCGCACTAGATCGGCGGCACGGGCCGAAATCGCGTTGCGGTCTTGCGCGGACAGCCCGGCCGCCTCGGCCAGCCGCTTCACCGCCTGGTCTTCGTCGGGCAAATAATTGGCACGGATTTGCTGGCGGATGGTGTCGAGCGCTGGCATGGCGGTCCTGTAGAGCGAGCATAAGGGAGCGGGCCGGCGGTCACCGGACCGAACGGCGCAAGCTAACATAAGTAGGGATTGCAGTCGGTCCAAAGAAGTCGACAGAACAGATCGATCGATCTATCATTAGGACTGATCACCTCCAATTCGACCAGGAATCCAGTGACAGAAGACCAATTGGACCGGATCGACAGGAACATCCTGTCGGCTCTGGGCAGCAATGGCCGGCTTTCCATGTCGGAACTGGCGGCGAAAGTCGGCCTGTCGAAGACGCCGGTGCAGGCACGAGTCAAACGGCTGGAGAAGGACGGCTTCATCAGGGGCTACCAGGCGATCATCGACCGTGAGCGCATGGGCGAAGGCCATGTCGCCTTCGTCCAGGTGAAACTGTCCGACACCCGCTCGGCCGCGCTCGACGCCTTCAACCGCGCCGTGCAGGCGGTGCCGGAGATCGAGCAGTGCCACATGATGGCATCGAGCTTCGACTATCTGCTGAAGGTCCGCACCACCGACATCGCCGCCTACCGCCGCGTGCTCGGCGAGCGCATCTCCGCCCTGCCGCACGTAGCCCAGACCTCTACGTTTGTCGCGATGGAGACGGTGAAGGATCGGTAGGAAACGCCGGCGGGACAGCGCCCCCCTCTGTCCTGCCGGACATCTCCGCCTCCAGGGGGAGATCGGTTGTCACTGCCGCTTTCGCCAATCTCTAAACGTCGCAGGAGTGAACGGCGCACCGAAGCTGCCAATCTCCCCACTAGAGGGGGAGATGTCCGGCAGGACACAGGGGGGCGCGAAGGATCGCTACCCCGCCAACCTCACTCCGCCAGCGTCTTCAGAAATGCCACCAGCGCCGCGCGCTCGCGGTCCGAAAGCTGCAGCGGGTGGACCTCCGACACACCCTCGACACTTGCCGGCGCCTTCGAATAATGCGCCACCACCTCGTCCAGCGAGGAAAACTGCCCGGCATGCATGTAGGGCGGACGGGTGGCGCCACCGCGCAGCGACGGCGTCTTGTAGGCGCGGACGAGTTCCGGCCCGGTCTTGACCATGAAGCGCAACTCGCGGCAGGCGCTGGCATCGCCGTCGCGAAAGGCGCCGAAACAGTTGAACGGATCGGCCTCGACCTGCGCCACCGCCTCGACGCGGCCGCGATCCGGCGGCAGGCCCGCGACCGGCGGCACGCCGGTGTTGTGGAAGCTGCCGTCGGTAAAACGCGGGCCATTGTGGCAGGTCACGCAATTGGCCTTGCCGATGAACAGCTTCAGGCCGAGGATTTCCTCCGGCGAAAAGGCGGCGCCGCCTTTCGGCTCGGCGCCCGCAGCCAGGTCGATGGCAAAGCGGTCGAAGCGTGTCTGCGGCGGCGCGATCGAGCGCTCGAAGGCAGCGATCGCCTTGCCGATATTGGCAAAGACGCGGTTGACGTCCTCGGCTTGGCTGGCGGGCATGGCGTTCCAGGCCGCCTTCTCGGCATCGGTGCCGAGCGGGCCGGCATTGGCCGGCACGCCCGAAAGGTCCGGCAGCGGCCCGAAGATGCGCTCGTAGCGCTCGCCGAAGCGGGCCTTGATGTAATGCGCGAAGGCGGCGCGGTTGCCGGCCTGCTCCAGCGGATTTTCGAGCGGTGTCAGCGCTTGCGCCCACAGGCTGTCGCGCCGCCCGTCCCAGAAGAACCAGGGATCATGCGCGACGCCGGCCAACGGCATGGTACGACGGTTGGTGCGGCCGACGCCGACCGCTTGCGGCAGGTCGTCCTGGAACTGCCGGTCGATCTTGTGGCAGGTCGAGCACGATACCGTGCCGTCGCCGCTCATCCCGGTGTCGAAAAACAGCGTCGAGCCGAGTGCCGCGGCGGCCGGCACATCGGCGAAGCGATTGGTGGTATCGGGCTTCAGCGGCGGCAGCTTGGACAGCGCCAGCGAGGCGATGGTCTGCTTTTCGGCATCGGAAAACTCCGGTCTGCCGCAGCCGGCAAGCACGGCCACCACCAGCAACGCGAGAAGACTGGGAAACCGGCTCATCAGTGGCTCACAGCACCACATTGAAGACGACAGTGTCCGAACCGGCCGCAGCGGAAATGGCAAAATGCAATTGCCACCACCCGCTCATCGTGAATTTGACCCCGTCGATGCGATAGCACCCCGCGCCGAGGTAATCGGTCGCCTGCGGGCTGGTCGGCAGACCGTGCTTGTGCTGCGGCATGCCGCCGGAAATCGTTATCGCAGCACCTTCCACCGGCGCACCCTCGACGGTTTTGAGCGTGAGCAGCCAGGATTCCAGTTCGCCCTGCCGGATGACGCCTTTCTCGGGCTCGAAAGTCGCCACGAACAGCTTGTTCGCCGTCGTCTTGGAACGGCCGACATCCGAACTTGGTTGCGGTGCATGCGGCGCCGTCAGATCGACGATTGCCAGCACGCCGGCGAGTAAGGCAGCCAAGCCGAGGCCTCCAAGAAGATAACGCCATAACGATGCCAAACCCATTCCTGTTCTGCGGATAACGTTTCGCTGGGCAGATCGCGTCCCACGCCCCTGTGGGAAATCGCGCCCAGTGCAAGAATCCGCCGTCACCAAGCATGGCGCTGCCGGCTGCAAAAAGCTACAGCACCGCAATTGCAGGATGGAGGAGTGCTTCATGGCAGGAAACGGCATCGCCTCGATCGGCGAGTGCATGCTAGAGCTTTCGGGCCAGGCCGGGCCGAACTGGCGCATGGGCTTTGCCGGCGACACGTTCAACACTTTGTGGGCGCTGCATGCCTTGAGCGGCGAGCGGCCAGCGACCTATGTGTCGGCCTTCGGCGACGACCCGTTCTCACGGGACCAGATCAAGTTCCTGGCCGAGAACGGCATCGGCATCGGCGCCAGCCCGGTGATAGCGGGCGCCCGCCCCGGCCTCTATGCGATCACGCTGACCGGCGCCGAACGTTCTTTCACCTATTGGCGGGCCGATGCGGCCGCAAGGCAGTTGGCTTCGGACCCAGCCGCTTTGCAGAAAAGCCTTGAAAACCAGGCGCTTGTCTATTTTTCCGGAATCACTTTGGCAATCCTCGACGAGGCTCCACGCAAGGTACTGCTGACGGCCGTGGCCACGGCGCGCGCGGCCGGCTCGCTGATTGCCTTCGATCCCAATTACCGGCCGCGGCTGTGGCGCCGGCGCGAGGACGCGCAGGCCGCGATCCTCGAGGCACTCGCCGTCGCCGACATCGCGCTCCCGACCTTTCCCGACGAGCAGATGCTGTTTGGTGATACGACACCGCAGAAAACAGCCGAACGGCTGCGAAAGCTGGCCGGCGAAGTCGTCGTCAAGAACGGTGAGGAACCGGCGCTGATCGCGCAAAACGGAACCTTGCAATCGGTTCCGGCGGTGCATGTCGCCGCGCCGGTCGACACCACCGGCGCCGGCGACTCCTTCAACGGCGCCTACCTCGCCGCCCGCCTTGCCGGCCATGCCCCGGCAGAGGCGGTGCTGCGCGCCCATCGCGTCGCCGCCGCCGTCGTGCAGGTGCGCGGCGCCCTGGCGCCGTTCGAGACGCTCAAGGCTGCGTTCGAGGCAACTGCTATCTGACCTTGATGACGACCTTGCCCTTGGCGCGTCCTGTTTCGACATAGGCCAAGGCGTCATTGGTCGCTTCGAATGGAAAGACCCGATCCACAACCGGGCGGATCGCGCCGGCTTCGATGAGAGCGGTGATTTTGCTCAGCTGATCGCCCTGCGCCCACATGAAAAGGAACGAAAACTGCACACCACGGCGCTTGGCTTTGGCCCGAATTCCGCGACTCAGGAAGCGCAGCACCAGCCTCAGCATCAAGTTCAGTCCCTTTTCCCTGGCAAATTCGGCATCCAGTGGACCGGAGATGGAGATGAGCTTGCCACCCGGTTTCAGCACGCTCAGGGATTCTTCCAGTGTCTTGGCGTCCTGGCTGTTCAAGACGACATCGTAGCCCGACAGAACTTTCTCGAAGTCGTCTTTCCTGTAGTCGACGACGACATCGGCGCCGAGACTTTTGACCAGATCGGCACTCGCCGCGCTCGCGGTTGTCGCAACGGTCGCGCCGAGGTGCTTGGCCAACTGAATAGCAAATGTCCCGACGCCGCCGGAACCAGCCTGAATGAAGACCTTCTGCCCCTTCTTCAGGTTTGCCCGTTCGATGAGCGTCTGCCAGGCGGTGAGACCGACCAGGGGAATCGACGCCGCCTCTTCCATACTGAGATTCTCGGGCTTCAAGGCTACGTCGGCCTCATTCACGGCAATGAATTCGGCGAATGTCCCAATCCGGCCGTCGCGCGGCCGCGCATAGACCTCGTCGCCGGCCTTGAACTTGCTGACTTTCGATCCCACGCGGATAACCTTCCCAGCCACGTCGTGGCCCAGGATGAAGGGCCGGCGATAGGGCAGGATGAGCTTGAATTCTCCGGTTTTGACCTTGGAATCGAGCAGGTTCACCCCTGCGGCATGGACCTCGACCAAGACATCGCTGTCCTGGAGCTCCGGCTCCGGCATTTCGGCCAGCCGCAGGGTGCCCTTTTTATTATACTTATCGACAACGAATGCCTTCATGGCAGTTACTTTCTAAGAATGTCTGTTGCTGTTCGGGACGAAACAAGCCGAACGTTTTCAGCTGCATGGCCGCCCTGCGGCAAGGCCTCAGCCTCGAGGAAGGACAGCGCCTTCGGGACAAAATCGGCGTAGTTCTGAAATACCCCGCCATGCCCGGCATCCGGGTAGATGACCAGATGCGCCCCAGGGATACGCCCGGCGAGATCGTAGGTATTGCTGCTCGGCACCATCCTGTCCTGGTCGCCATTCGCAACCAAAGTGGGAATGCGGATGGTGCTCAGGTCTTGTGGCGCCTGGAGTCCGTAGGCCTTGATCGCCTTGAGTTGCGCGCCGAACGCGCTCAGCGATATCGCCTTGTCCCGGTTGTTCCGGCGCTCCTTCAGCCGTTCCAGAAATGCGTTTGCGGCGCGGCGCCCATTCGGCGTTCTTGTGAAGAAGAGATAGTACTTCGGATCCCGAAAAGTCAGCGCGCCCTTGATCATGTCCACGATCGTCAGCGGCGTCACCTTGTCGATGCCTTGCCCACCGGCCGGCCCCGTGCCAGCCAGGATGAGTTTGCGCACAAGCTTGGGCTCGGTCAGCACAATCTCTTGCGCCACGAAGCCGCCGAGTGAAAAGCCGAAGAGATCGACTTCTTCGAACCCCAGCGCCCGGACAAAGGCGATTGCATCCCGCGCCATGCCGGAAATGGTCGACGGAGTTTTGCCACCCGAAGCACCGATGCCGCGATTGTCGAAGGCAATTACCCGCCGGGTCGCAGCGAGGCCATCGACGATGCGCGGATCAAAATTGTCCAGCTGAGCAGCCAGATGGTTGAGCAGGATCACTGGCACGCCCGTCCTGGGCCCGAGTTCCCTGTACGCAAAAGCTATGCCGCCGACATCGACGGAGCGTTGGCGCGTCATGGAACAACGCCGGTGAACGCGGCGACCGATTGGATCTATGTGTCATGCTTGGCGCCTCCGTTTCGTAGGGCCTGGCCAAATGTGTCGTAGTTGCTAGTCGCATGTGCGTGAAATCCTCTGGCTCGCCGTTGTTCAGACCGGCAGTCGGAACTGCTTGCGCAGGCTCTTGTCGAAAATCCCCGCGGGGGCAAAGCGGCGCAGCAGGCTGACCTGGCGCGCTGCGTTGCCAGCGGTATAGCGCCGTCGCGGGCGGGCATCGGTCGCTGCCTTGACAACCACATCCGCCACCACTTCCGGCCGATCGGCTTTGGGCATCACATCGCCCAGCAGCGCCTTGAGCCCGGCTCGAGCCCGATCGTATTCCTTCAACAGCGAATCCGGCTCGATGCCGTTCTGGTCGAAGACGGTGCGGACGAATGCCGGCTCGATGACGGAAACGCGGACGTTGAAGGCGCGCACCTCGTGGTCGAGCGATTCCGAATAGCCTTCGAGCGCGTGCTTGACCGCCGAGTAATGAGCTGAGTATGGCGCGGGTACCAGTCCCAGAATGGAGCCGATATTGATGATGCGCCCTTCGCCGCGCCGCCGCATCGACGGCAACACCGCATTGGTCATTCGCATGACGCCGAACAGATTGACGTCGAACAGGGCTTGTACCTGGGCGACCGAGGATTCCTCGGCGCCTCCTAGCAGACCGACACCGGCATTGTTGACCAGGAGGTCGATCCGGCCGGTCTGCGCGAGCACGGTGGCAACGAGCGCATTGACGGCCGCATCATCGGTCACGTCGCATGCCAGCATGGTCACTCCGCCCGGACCATTACTGGTCTTGCGGCGACTTGTCCCGAAGACAGTGAAACCCGCCCGCGCCAAGGCCTCGGCGCTGGCGCGGCCGATGCCGGAGGAGGCTCCGGTCACGATTGCGGTTTTTTCAGAATTCCCATTCATTTTTGATGTTCCAGGTTCGAGAGGTCTAGCTTATTTCCACAAATTGAATTATGGTCGTAATATCAGATTATGAGCATAATGCAATAGCAGGACAGGAAAGAAAGACCATGCGCTACGAAAAGGGCCGAAAAGACGCGTCACGCAGCCGGATCATGGAGGTCGCCGCCGAACGTTTTCGATCTGACGGCATCGCGGCGTCCGGGCTGGCAACCATCATGAGCGACGCCGGGCTGACGAACGGCGCCTTCTATCCGCACTTCCAGTCGAAGGCGGAGCTCGTCCGTGAAAGCGTGGCGGCGGCCTTGGACGCGCAGTCGCATGAAGTGCAGGAAGCATTGGCCGCCGGCGGTCCGGAAATGGCCATAGAGACGTATCTATCGGCCGAGCACCGGGACAATCCTGGAAAGGGTTGCGCTTCGGCCGCGTTGTTGCCGGAAATCGCGCGGCAGCCGCCTGAAACGCGAGCCCTCTATGCCGAGCGCGCTCAATCCCTGGTGCGCCAGATAGCTGAAGCTCTGCCGCAGACGAACGATCCCGAGGGCGCTGCGTTGGGCATGTTTGCAACGCTCATCGGCGCGCTTCAACTCGCACGCGCCGTGGAAGGAACGGAATTGTCGGATCGTATCCTAGCGGCGGGAGCAGCTGCCGCAAAGGCGCTGATCCGGCCGGTTCAAGACGAGGTGGCCTCCTGATGGCAGCCCGGATTATTCGGCCGGCTCGAATCTGCCTTGCACCAAGACTGTCTCCACCGGCCCAAGCGGATTGATGATCCGGCTAACCAGGACTTCGATAAGTTTGCGTCCAACACCCGCCATATCCACGGAATGAACTCCGATCTTTGCCGGCAGGAAGCGTGCCAGCCGCGTGCTGTCACGGGTGACGATGTGGACGTCGCGGCCTGGTGTAAGATCCCGCTTGCCGAGAGCGTGCAACGCTCCCAGAAGGCCCAGTTCGTTGGCGCACGCCAAGCCCGTTGGCGGATCTGATGACGCCAGCAAGCGATCGAACCAGCCTGCGCTCGATTCCATGGTGAACATGCCATGACCGATCAGCGATTGGTCGATCGGAATACCGGCCTCGGCCATTGCCCTTCCATACCCGGCAAGACGCATAGCACTCGTCTGGTCCTCCGGAACGAGAAGTTGCAGCGCAATGCGTCGACAGCCCTTATCCATGAGCCGCCGGGTCGCCTCGTAGGCAATCTGTTCATTATCGACATCGACATAAGGATACGCGATATCCAGGTCGGTTCTTCCAAACGCAACGAACGGCATGCGTTTATCCAGCAGCAGCTTGACGCGCGGATCAGCCGACATCAGGCGCGTGATGATCAGGCCGTCTGCGCTGTGCGCCTGAAGCTGCCGCTGCACACTCTCAACGGGATCGTCGTCGGGAGTGGTGGAATAGATGGACAGACTATAACCGGCTTGCCGCGCCGCCAGCGTCATGCCTTCGATTAAAGGAAGCTTCAACAGATCGGACAGATGGTCTCGTGTTTCCATCGGGAGTACGGCCGTCAGCGTCTGCGTTCGACCGGTTTTGAGCGCGCGACCATGATGATTTGGTAAATAGCCGACCCGCTTAGCCGCCTCCTTGACGCGGGCTATGGTCGAGGGCTGCACTTCCGGTCCATCTTTCAGAGCGCGGGAAACCGTGGTCACCGAGAGCGAAAGTTCCGCGGCGATCTGCTTTAGATTGGCCATTGTTCGCCCGACTTCATTTGCGAAAGCGCCGGCTGATTTGCTGACCGCCATAACGTTACCGAATTCGACATCCCGGTCAATCGAACTCCCGTAGGAAGCAGCTTGACTCCAGTGCATTGAGATGCAATCGTAACGTTACGATTACAAAAATAATGGCTCTTTTGAGCGATGTTTGATAAAGTTGGGGAGGAGAACCTATGTCCTGGCTACGCATTTCCTTAACAGCATTCGCAATCTCGGCTGCCCTGCCCGTTCATGCGCAGACGGTCACCATCACGACCGCAGGTGGGGATTATGGTAACGCCATGAAGGACGCCATGTGGGGCCCGGCTGCAAAAGAGCTTGGTATGATGTCCGCGAGGAGACCCTAAGCGACGGCCTGGCCGCCTTGAAGATGCAGGTCACCTCGGGTGCGGTCACGACCGACGTCATTCACCTGGGTTCGCCGGAAGGTGCCCAGGCGGCCGCACAATCGCTGCTGGAGCCGCTCGACTACAAGATCATCGATCCGAAATCCGTGCCGGAGGGTGCGAAGTCCGACTACTGCTATCCGTTTGACTCCTATGGCACCGTCATGTCGTGGAACACCAAGACCTATGGCGAGAACCCGCCGAAGACGTGGGCGGAATTCTGGGATGTTGCCAAATTTTCTGGCCGTCGCGCGTTGCGCGCCAATGCGCAAGACTCGATCGAGATCGCGCTTCTCTCCGATGGCGTGGCACCGGCGGACGTCTATTCCGTGCTCAGCACCCCGGAAGGGCTAGAGCGCGCCATCAAGCGGCTTGAAGCGATCAAACCAGATGTCGCCGTGTGGTGGACCTCGGGCGCCCAGTCCGCGCAGTTGCTGAAAGACGGTGAGGCGGATTTGGTCATTACCTGGAACGGACGCGCCCAAACCGTGAAAGCAGATGGCGGCGCGGCTGACTACACGTTCAAGGGTTCGGTCATCGGCACGGACTGTCTTGGGGTGCCGAAGGGAGCGCCGAACAAGGAAGCCGCGATGAAGCTCATCGCAGCGATGACGCAGCCCGCGCGGGTTGCCAAGCTGACCGATTTCATTGCCTACGGCCCAGTCAATCCTGCGGCATATGAGGGTGGCCTTATTCCCGAGGACCGTCTGAAGACCCTTGCGACCGCGCCTGAAAATGCTGGCACTTCGGTGTTTTCCAATTCAGAATGGTGGGTCAAGAATGGCGAGGCTGCCCAAAGAGCCTTCGATGAAATGATGGCTCGCTGACTCTCAGCTCTGACGCATGTCGCGCAAAAATGTGCAGCGCGCGACAACGACATGCATGAAAACAAGAACCTAAAGCGCGTCGCGTGAAGCCGGTCGAACGCGACGCGCTTTAAGGCTGGAGCACATCATGAAGTCGCTCGCGATCACCATCGAAAGCGTGCACAAGGCTTATGGGTCCTACGTCGCACTGGATGATGTTTCGCTCGACATTCAGGCTGGCGAATTCCTCACGCTGCTAGGGCCATCGGGATCGGGCAAGACCACGTTACTCATGGCTCTGGCCGGTTTTGTCCGGCCGGATTCCGGTAAACTTTTCTTGGGCGATCGAGACATCACCCGCCTGCCGCCCAACAAACGAGACATCGGCATAGTATTCCAGAATTACGCCTTGTTTCCCCACATGAATGTCCTGGCGAACGTCGCGTATCCGCTGGTGCTGCGCAAGGTACCGAGAGCGGAGGCGCGTCAGCGGGCGCTTGATACCTTGGCCCGCGTGAAGCTGGATGGTCTGGCGGAGCGCAATATTGCCGCACTATCCGGCGGCCAACGTCAACGGGTGGCATTGGCGCGGGCTATCGTCTTCGAACCGCGCGTGATGTTGATGGACGAGCCGCTGTCGGCGCTCGACAAGAACCTGCGCGAGACCATGCAGTATGAGATCCGGCGTCTGCATGATCATCTACGGATCACCACGATCTATGTAACCCACGACCAGCGCGAAGCGCTGATTATGTCTGACCGGATTGCGGTGATGAATTCTGGCCGCATCCAGCAGATAGATACGCCGCAGCGGATTTATGATCGTCCATCGACCCGCTTCGTCGCGGAGTTCATGGGCGAGGCCAACATTGTGGCCCCGGGCTCAGCGCGCAGAATCGACGGCGCCGAAGCATCACGCGAAACTCTGATGATCCGCGCCGAAAGCTTCCATCTTGATGCGAAGCTCGTCGGGGGAGACGGAGTGGCTCTCGAAGGAATACTGCGCGCCAAAGCGTTCCGCGGCGAGAACTGGCTTTTGACGCTGGCGCTTGACGGCGGGCAAGAGGTTCTTGTCTGCATTCCGGCAGCGCTGGCCGGCGGCTGCGCCGAGCTTGCCGCCGGTCAGCGGATGACCGCATATGCACCGGCAGCGAAGGTTCACGCGATACCGGGAGCGATGGCGTGACCGTCGTCCGGGACCCGGCGCTCGCGGCGGATGCGCGGCGCGAGCGGCGGTTTTTTCTTTCACTTTCGCTCCCGGCGCTGTTCATCGTTGGACTGGCGGCGATACTGCCCATCCTTTGGATCATCCGGCAATCCTTCCTGACCACCGGGGGCGAGTACTCCGTCGGCAACTACGAGAAGGTCCTTTCGAGCGGACTGACGTGGTCGGCGCTCGTCACGACCCTCGAACTATCCTTGGGTACGCTGGCGGTCTGCATTGTTCTCGGTACCCCTCTGGCGCTGGCTCTGGCCAGCGTCAGACCAAGGCTGGCCAACGTGCTCATGGCGTTCGTCATGCTGCCGCTGTGGACCTCTATTCTGGTGCGTACCTATGGTTGGCTCGTGCTCTTGCGGCGCGACGGCCTGATCAACGCGGCTTTGACCGGTTCAGGCCTGACGGCGGAGCCATTGCCGCTGGTCTACAACTTCACGGGAACGCTCATCGGCATGGTGCACTACATGCTGCCACTTTTTCTGCTGCCTGTTTATGCTGCGATGCGCGATATCGACCCAAATCTCATTCGCGCGGCTGCGAGCATGGGAGCCACTCTCAGGCAGGTCATCCGCACAGTCATTATGCCGCTTTCGGCGGGCGGCATCTTCTCGGGTTCGATCATCGTCCTCATCTACGCCATAGGTTTTTTCATCACGCCGGCGGTGCTTGGCGGCGGCAAGGTAAATCCGCTCTCTACCCGGATCGAGCGTACACTATCGACCTTTCAGGACTGGGGGTCGGCAAGCGTCCTGGGCATTCTGCTCCTCGTTCTTATGGCGCTGATCGGTGTGATGTTGCTGGCGGCACGCCGCCTGGTGGCCCAGAACACCGTGGAAGCCTCCCATGCTTGAAGCCTATCCGCAAAACAGGCTCGCCCGCATTTTGCTCTGGAGCTTTGCCGCTCTTGTCATGGCATTTCTGATGCTGCCGACGCTCGTGGTGGTGCCGCTTTCCTTTTCGGCGTCGAATCTCCTCGAGTTTCCGCCGCACGCCTACTCGTTGCGCTGGTACGAGAACTTCTTCGGCTCGGCAACGTGGATGGCCGCGCTCAGAACGAGTTTGATCCTTGGGACTTTGACGGCGTCGATCACGGTGCCTTTCGCGCTGCTCGCCTGCATTTCAATGAATCGGCTGGGCGGAAAGACCGCTGCGGCCATCCAGAGCGTCCTGCTGACCCCCTCGATCACCCCAGGTATCCTGCTTGCGATCGGTCTCTTCTTTGTGTTGGCCGCACAACATCTGATCGGAACGCTATTCGGTGTGCTGGTCGGACATGTGGTGCTGGCAGTTCCGGTCGCCTGCATTGTGTTGCTACCCGCTGTCGCCCGCTTTGACTGGAACCAGGTTCAGGCGGCGCGCAGCCTCGGTGCAAACTGGGCCAGGTCCATTGGCGGAATCATCGTTCCGCAACTTCGGATCAGCTTGCTGTCGGCGACATTGATGGCGTTCCTGACTTCGCTCGACGAGTCCGTGATTTCGATCTTCATCGCAAGCGGTCGCAACAGCACGATGCCGAAGCTTATGTTCCTGTCGCTGCGCGATCAGATCGATCCGACCATTGCGGCGATCTCGACATTGTGGACCGTCATCGTCGTGGCCGTGGTCCTGATTGTGACCCTTCGCCAAAAATCCTGACCGAGACTGGAAACATGCCCACCAATTACCATGCAGCCGACGATCTGACGGATCATTCGACGGACATCCCTCAGGTAGGGTTGGCCATCATCACCGGGTCGGCAAACTGGGGGCTTGCCTTCCCGGAAGATGTCGAATTCGATGGTGTGCGCACCTTGCGGCGCGACATGAGTTTTGAAACACCTTTCGGTCGCACCGACAACTGGAAGCTGCTCGAATTCGATGCGTCGATCACAGCGGAAGGGAGAGCAAAACGCGCGCTGTGCATGTATTCGCACGGCAATCCCCGCGACCGTATCGACCATTCCTGCCATCGCCGCGCGTTCTGGGTATTGATGCGGGCGGGTGTACGGCAAGTTCTCGCCTGCTCGACTGTAGGCGCCGTCAACAAGGCGATCCAGCCGGGCGACATGGTGGTGACCGCCGATATCATTGAACTGACGCAGACCCCGTTTTCACTGCTTCCTGACCGTCAGAGCTTTGACTGTTCGGGCAAGCAAATCGTGTGTCCAAGATGTGCGGCGGTTCTGGTCGAAACGGCCCGCCGTCATTGGCCAGCCGAATGCCGCGTTTATGGCATCGAACAGCAGTTGGTGGCTGCCCATTGTTATGGGCCCCGGCTGACAACGCCTGCCGAAGCCTTGGCATATCGGGGCATGGGGGCGGATGTACTCAACCATTCCATCGCCCCTGAGGCGACCTTGTCGCGCGAGATCGGCGCGTGTTTCGTGCCTTGCGCGTTAGTGACGGCGGGCTTCAACGACTATATGGATCGCAATCGCCAGAAATTGCTGCAGGAGGACGTGCTGCCCAGTCTCTCCATGACAGCCTCGCGGGTCGCGCTGGAGACCGCCGCGCGACTTCCCGCTGATCCAGAATGCTCCTGTCACGGCTTGAAGTCGCCTCAGCCGAAAGAACGCTCCAGCCGGTTCTGAGATAACCCGCCAGATAGCTGAGGCTCTGCCGCCGACCAAAGATCCCGAGGGCGCTGCATTAGTCGGCGGGAATGAGCACAGAGCGCCATTTGCTGACAATCATGGCGCTTCACCATTGCGGTCGTTCTCGCTACGACCTGATGCGGACCCGAAGCGGATGGTCGTTTGATCCGGTTAAACTCAACGCGCCACCCGACCACGTGCGCCATCTCGAGACGTTCGCGAAAACCTCCACGTCGGTCGCGACTCGACCATGGAGCGGAAGTACAGGCGAAGTACTGTTTCGTTCGAGATGGCCTGGTTCAATCTCCAGCATCCTCCTCCTGCCAAACTGGCCGGAGCGAATGCCGGCCGCGAGCGAGTGGCCTTTGAGCGTAGCTCAGAGCGTCTTGCTCATCATCAGGATCGGAACCGGAGCGCCGCCACGGTCATCGACGAATTTCTCGGCGGGTTGGTAGCCGCAGGCTCGATAGAGCGGCTCTCCTGCCATCGTGGCTGCCAGATCGGCACGGCGAAAGCCCTCAGCCTTAGCGGCACGTTCACACAGCGAAAGGATAAGGCGGCCGACGCCTCGCCGGACAAAGTCCGGATGCGTATACATGGCTCTGATACGCGCCGCGTCCGTGGCTGGATCAAGCAGTGCCGCGTTGCGTCCCGGTGACTGATCACCACCATACATGGTCGTGCGCCGGCTCCAGCCACCGCAGCCTGCCAGGACGCCCTCGTGCTCCACGACGAAATAGGTGCCATCATCGACAAGCTGCGTGTCCAGCCCCATGATTGCGCGGCTGGATCGGATCTGGTCATCGTCGAGAAACGGTTTCTGGAGTTCGGAGATCGCTGCATCCATGAGCGCAATCATGGAGGCGAGGTCCTCGCGTCGCGCTATCCGGTGCCGAAAGTCTTCACTGGCCATGTTCAAGCACGCCATGAGGCGAAACAAACGCACGATATGGCGAATTTCGTTCCGTCAGAAGACCAAAATATTCGCTGCTGCGGCAGCCTTGGGACGCCTGTCGACAGCAGGCCGAAGGTATAACCAATGACAGTCATTCTGGCAGACCCGCCATGCGATAACCTTCCACGATATGCCGGCGCACGTCTTCGGCTGGGAATGGCTGCGAATCCGACCAGTGCCGGATAGTGAAGTGCGGATTGCTTATCATGAACATTTTCGCCTCCCAGCGCGCTTCCTCCAAACGGCCAAGTTGCGCAAGGCTTGCTGCAAGCAGGCGTCGTGAAGTCGTGCGATAGGTTTCGGGCCTGCGCAGCGTTTGGATCGCCGATTCGTAGTCGCCCAGGGCATATTGGGCCTGGCCCAACATCCAGTAATACCAACCGGGCGGGTGAGGGTTGAGTCGCAGTGCCCTGCGGACCTGCTCTATGGCTTCGGCAGGTTGGCCCTTTTCCGTCGTCAACTCGGCCTGCATTGCCCAGGCGTCGGCGTGGTTGGGGTCCAACTCGTGGGCAGCATCGAATTCGGCATCCGATTCCACCCAGCGACTCTCATGTCCAAGTATGACGCCCAATACCCATCTGTTCCCGGCGTCGTTCGGGTCGAGTTCGACCGCCAGCTGTGCTTCGGCGAGCGCTCTTGCGCGGTTGGGGTCCATCGGTTCGTCCCAGAACTCCCAGCCCAGCCAGAGGTTGAGTGCCAGCCAACGGTGCGCCTCCGCGTATTCCGGGTCGAGCGCGATTGCCCGGTCTAGCAGCAAAATGGCCTCTTTCGCGGTGAGCGCGGTTTGCAAGCCAAGGGCCCGGGCACGCACACAGAGATCATAGGCCTCCAGGTTGCTCGGTCTGTTGCGCGCCGGCGCGGTGGTCAGGCGTCCAACCAGAGCCTCGACAATCTTGCCGGTCACCTCGTCCTGAGCGGCGAAGATATCTTCTAGGCTCCGGTCGAATCTTTCGGCCCAAAGGTGGTCACCCGCGATCGCGTCGATCAGTTGGGCGTTGATACGCACCCGTCCAGCGGCCCGCCGTGCACTACCTTCAAGAAGATGGCGAACTCCCAGTTCTCGCGCGATGCGACGCACATCCACGTGCCTGCCTTTGTATGCAAATGCCGAGTTGCTGGCGATGACGAACAACTCGCTTGTCCTCGACAGATCCGTGATCAAGTCTTCGGTGAGGCCATCGACAAATGCCTCCTGCTCCGGATCATTGCTCATGTTCGTAAAGGGGAGGACGGCAATGGAGGGCTTGGCGGGGAGCTGCAGAGGCGCTTTCTCCGCGAACCCGCCATCGTCCGATGCGGTCGACAGCCGGATCCGGTAGACAGACACTGGTTCGGTGACGTTCTTGATCGCTTGCGGACCAAGTTCGTCGAAGCCGCAATCGAGCTTCCGCTTGACTTGGTCGTAGACGCTGCCGGACACACAGACGTCTCCTGCCCCGGCCATTGCCTGGAGCCGCACTGCGACAATGACGCCGTCGCCGAACAGATCGCCGTCCTCGACAACGACATCGCCCAGATTGATGCCGATATGCAGGTAGATTCTCCGGTCGGCGGTCACACCCTCGTTTGCGGCCGCCATCCGCTTCTGAAGGTCCACGGCGCATGACACGGCGTTCACCGCGCTTCCGAACTCGACCAGAACGCCATCACCCATCAGTTTCACAATACGGCCATGACGGTCGCGGACGAGTGGTTCGAGGATTTCCTTCCTCCTCCTCCTTAAAGCGGCCAACGTTCCTTGCTCGTCCTGGTCCAGAAGTCGACTGTAGCCCACCACGTCGGCAGCCAATATGGCGGCAAGGCGGCGTTGGGCGCGTTCTTCGGCCATTTCGCGTTGCTTTCATTGAAAGCAGAAAAGCGAATTTTATGCCGCCCATTTCAAAAGTCTATCAGGTTGACTTCGAGGCTCGATCGCCAAGCAGCTACATAGGGTGATCGCGCCTGTCGATTGTCCCCACTGGGGCCACGACTTGCGCTTGGGGCTCGTCTTGGAGAAGGTCAGCAAGGGGTCAGTGCCGAGTGCCGCGAATGTCGGCTATCGGGCAGTGAAATGGGCCGACGAAGGGCAGCTCAGGGTCAGATCGCGTCATGCGACGCTCGCAACTGATCGACTGCAAGGGTCGGAACTCGGTCGTCTTAGAGTGATTTGGGTTTTGGCGGCTAGAGCGACCCGGCATGAGGTGGTCCGGACTGTGAACGAGGGGGTCGGCAGAGCGCGTCTCATAGGGGGCCACAAGCCAGTGCCCCGCCGCCGACAAACACCGGCGGGCGGGTGCCTCGGGGACACGATGGTAGATTGCCAATGCGTTCGCGGGTGTGGCCTTAAGTCGCAAACTATTGGCTTCAGAAGCAGGGCGTCGGGCTTCATTGACGGTGCTACCAACACCATATAGTCCGTAGCCCTCCCAAACGAGAGAAGCTCGCCCCGACGGGTCGCACTGCGGCCGTCAGCCGGCAATTGCTGTGAACTAGGAAACCATCATGCCTGAAAATATCAGACTAACTTCGAGAGACGTCCCTCTCATTCAGCTAGGCCTCTATCAGTGCCGCTTCCCGGTGAGCGAAGACCCGTCAGTACCCGGCGGCTATCGTTTTTGTGCTGGGCCAACTTCGCCGGATCGCGTCTACTGCGATCACCACCACCACATTGTGACCGCCGTGGACCCTCGTCGAGCCCGTTCGGGTCTCCACCTCGCTCAACGACGCGCCGCGTAAGTCTGGCTGGCGGCGGCCTCCCGGCCAGGCGCTATGCGCTCCAATGGCTACGACCTTTCCGTCGGCTCGGTCTGGCCCATCCTCCCTTATGCCGTCTTCGCCGATGTCTCCCCCTTCGCCCGATTGAGAACGACGACTTCTCGCCGAAGCGATCGCTTCGGAATGCCGTCGTAGCCCGACCCGAAGCTCAGTGAGCTTTTGTAGAGGTCGAGGGTCCAATCCAACGTCTGGACTCCACTGGAGTGCCTGCACTCGAGAGCGATTGGCTCTCCGGCAGCCGATAAGGACCCAAATTTAAGCGCCACTTGCCGCCATTCATCGTTTGGCCAGTGAACTGTCGCTTTCGATGCACAGCGGTCGTTCCTGGCAACGCGCGCCGTTCGCGCGCTGGCGAGCAGCGGCCCTCGCCTTTCTTTGCACAGGGGTGTTCTATGGCTGCCCGAGAGGCTTCGCCTCCCCCGTCTCGCATTCCGACAATCGCACAGGTTTGGCGAGTTTCGCCAGCGCCTCGGGCTTGGCGCAAGCCGGAAAGCCGGCGAGCGGCATTGTTTCAATAAACCGGCTGCGCTCTTTAGTGCTCAAGCCCACTTCATTAATCATGCTCTCGACGGTCAGGTCCGGGTACTGCTTGAGAGTTTCCCTAACCGAAGCATTCGCCTCATCCATTCGACCCAGAGCCGCAAGGGAGCTGCTAAGCACCACCCACTTCCACTTGTCGTAGTTGTTAGGCGTCATGCGCTCCAGCATCTTCAACGCGTCCTCATATCGGCCGGCCATAAAATAGGCAGGGGCGAAGAAGTTGGACGTCCACATCGGGTAGTTCGGGTCGAGCCGCATTACTTGGTCGACCATCTGAGCGCCGCGTTCGGGTTCATTGAAGCGTGCCGCAAAGCCGGTATAGAATGTCAGGATTTCGGACGAACCGGGAGCTAGACGAAGGGCCGTGTCCAGCTCAGCCTTGGCGCGGGCGTTGTCGCCCTTCTGGCTGAGGCTCATACCAAACACGGCGTGTGCCTCAGCGTCACTTGGATCGAGCCGCACCGCGCGTTCGGCCACATCGGCAGCCGCCTTGATCTCGCTCTCGGGATTGATACCGAAGCCAGCCAATATACCATGAGCATGATAAAGTTCTACCCAGGCCCGGGCCAGCCCGGGGTCCAGCTCAACGGCGCGGTTGAGAAGCGCGATGGCCTCCTCCTCATCCGCTATGGTGATCTTTTCAATCTTCTCGGTCCCGAGCAGATAATAATCATAAGCATTCAGGTTTTCAGGTCGTTTACGTTTGGCCGCGGCCCGCCCGGCCGCCTGAATCAACCCTACGCCGCCGCCCAGACGGTTGGTGACTTGCTCTGCGATCTCGGTCTGGACGGCGAAAACGTCCTCAGCAGGCCGGTCCCAACGATCCGACCAAAGATGGTTGCCGGTTTGTGCATCGATCAACTGCGCGGTGACCCGCACCCGCCCATTTTGCCGCTGGATAGAGCCTTCTAGTACGAAGCCGACATGGAGCGCACTTGCTACCTGGCGGGCATCCACCGGCTTGCCTTTGTAAACTTCCGTCGAATTCCGGGCCACGACCTCAAGTTCGGGAAACCGCGCGAGGTCGGTTATGATATCCTCAGTCAAGCCATCGGCCAAACGCCCGGTGGCCTCGTCGCCGCCATAATTATTGAAGGGCAGCACCGCGACCGATGGCTTGGCCCCCAGCGGCGCGGGCTGAAAGAACCACCAGGTCCCTCCACCCGCCAGAGCCAGCACGACGATGGCCGCTGCAGTCGTCCTGGTCCAGCGCGGCATCGCCTTGCGTAAGGTCCAACGCACCCGCTTGCCATCGAGCCTCAGTCGGTACATCCGCACGGGGCGGCTGATGTTCTTGACCTGCTGCTCGCCGGCGAAATCGAGGGGCAAATCAAGCTTGCCCTGCAGATGGTCAAAGGCCGTGCCCGATACGATCACGCCGCCCGGCTCAGCGAGTTGCTGCAACCGCGCGGCGACATTGACGCCGTCGCCATAGACATCGCCGTCAACCAGCGCAACGTCGCCCAGATTGACCCCGATGCGGAACACGATGCGCTCAGGCTCTGGCAGACCTTCATTGCGCGCGGCCGCCGCGCTTTGGATTTCCGCTGCGCAGGCGACTGCGTCGACCACGCTTTCGAAGGCGACAAGCGCGCCATCGCCCATCAACTTGACGACGCGGCCATGGTGCTGGGAGATGGCGGGGTCGAACACCTCGGAACGAACGGTTTTCAATCGCTCAATGGTTCCGGCCTCATCGGCCTCCATCGCTTTCGAGTAGCCAACCATATCGGCCGCCAGGATCGCCAGCAGCTTCCGATTGAGAGGGGGAACCGCCATATGCGCCTCTTTATGGCACAACCCTACACCCATGGAAGCGTCGGAGCCAGAACGCGCCGTTGGCCGCGCGGTGAATGACCGCTCGTCAGCCGTTCCTGACTTTCGACCGGGTGCGGATGAACGTCTTCAACGGGTCAACTTGCGTCGTCAGGGCTCTCGGCGTCAAAGGTCCGAGAGGGTTCGAAGTCGGTCGTTCAGAGTGATTTTGACTCCAGAGCGCCGCGCGTCATTGGACGCGCAAAGGACGCTATAACACTTTGAATTTTGCATGATCCTTTCCGAACCGGAGGTCAGCGCAGCAAAACCATGCCGGTTTCCGGGGGTCATGCCCTAAGGCAGCCTGAACCGGTATTCCGTCACGTGATGGTAGATCTGGCCCGGCCACAGCGTGGCTTGCGGGAAATACGGCCGGTTCGGCGCATCCGGCCAGATTTGCGGCTCCAGGCAGAAGCCCGAAAAGGCCTTGTACTGGCGTCCGCCTAGTCCAGGCGAGGACGGTGCCAGGTACTGGCCGGTATAGAGCTGGACACCTGGCTCGGTGGTCCAGAGCTCCATCTCGACGCCGGAATTCGCGCCTTGCGCCCACGACGCCTGCTTCAGCGGCCCGCGCGTCGAGGCGAGGCAGAAATTCTGGTCGTAAGGGAGCTGCTCGCCCTCGGTCTCCATGCGCAGCGGCCGCGCCTGGCGAAAATCGAAGGGCGTGCCGTCGACCGGCTTGACCGTGCCTGTCGGGATCAGATCCGCGTCGACCGGCAGATAGGCGCCGGCATTCAGCATCAGCCGGTGGTCGAGAATGTCGCCGGTGCCGCCGTCATCCAGGTTGAAATAGGAATGCTGCGTGAGGTTGCAGAGCGTCGGCTCCTCGCAGGTGGCGGTCAGTTCGACGCTGAGCGTGCCGGGGATCTTGAGCCGGTAGGTGCAGGTCACGTCGAGCGCGCCGGGAAAGCCCATCGTGCCGTCGGGGTCGTGCAGGGTCAGCGTTACAAAATCCCTGCCATGCAGCGAAACCGCCCAGGCACGGCGCGAAAAACCTTGCGAACCGCCATGCAGCGTGTGCTTTTCGAGGAAATTGCGCTCGGTCTGGTAGCGTTTGCCGGCAAGCGTGAAGCGGCCGTCGCGGATACGGTTGGCATAGCGCCCGACGACGGTGCCGAAGAAGGCGGTATCCGTCTCATAGTGCTCGAAACGATCATAGCCGAGCACCAATGGCGCCTCGTGCCCGGCCAGGTGCAGATCCTGGATGATCGCACCCAGGCCGATGATGCTGGCGGTAAGGCCGCCGCCACGAATGGTGAAACGGCGGACTTCCTCGCCCGCCTGCGTCGTGCCGAAAACCTCGCCGTCCTTCATCGCCATGCTCGCAAGTTCGTTGCTCGACGCCAGCCTGGCCTTTTCCGAAGCGGCTCAGGGTCTTTTTCGGTATTACCGCATGAGGCTTCTAGAGACCAAGTCCGCCGATGCAGACATATTTGGTGTCGAGATAGTCCTCGATGCCCTGATGGCCGCCTTCCTTACCGAGGCCCGATTCCTTGACGCCGCCGAACGGCGCCTCAGGGGTGGTGATGAGCCCTTCATTGACGCCGACCATGCCGTATTTGAGCCCTTCCATGACCCGGAAGGCGCGGCCGAGATCGCCGGTGTAGAAGTAGCAGGCCAGGCCGAACTCGGTGTCGTTGGCGAGTGCCACGGCCTCTTCCTCGGTCTCGAACTTGAACACCGGCGCCACCGGGCCAAAAATCTCTTCCTTCATGAAGCGCATCCTCGGCGTGGCATTGGCGATCACCGTCGGCTGGAAGAACGAGCCGCCGAGCGCGTGGCGCTTGCCGCCGGCGACGACCTTGCCGCCCTTGGCGGTGGCGTCGGCAATCAGCTCCTCGACCTTCTCCACCGCCTTCTCGTCGATCAACGGCCCCTGCTGGACGCCGTCCTCGAGGCCGGAACCGACCTTCAGTCCGTTGCTCGCAGCAGCCAGCTTTTGGACGAACTGGTCATAGATGCCGGCCTGCACCAGGAAGCGGTTGGTGCAGACGCAGGTCTGGCCGGAATTGCGGTACTTAGCGGTGATGGCGCCGGCGACGGCCCGCTCGATGTCGGCGTCATCGAAGACGATGAACGGGGCGTTGCCGCCGAGCTCCATCGACACTTTCTTGACGGTCACCGACGACTTCTGGATCAGGATCTTGCCGACCTCGGTCGAGCCGGTGAAGGTGATCTTCTTGACCAGCGGGTTGGCACAGATCTCGTCGCCGATCTCACCGGCAGCGCCGGTCAGGATATTGATCACGCCTTTGGGGAAGCCGACTTCCTCGGCAAGCGCGCCCCAGGCAAGGCCGGAGTAAGGCGTCTGCGACGCCGGCTTGACCACGGCGGTACAGCCGGCGGCAAGTGCTGGGCCGAGCTTGCGGGCCAGCATCGAGGATGGGAAATTCCATGGCGTGATGGCGGCAATGACGCCGACCGGCTCCTTGGTCACAAGGATGCGGCGGTCGGCCCAGGGTGACGGCACGACATCGCCATAGGTGCGGCGGCCCTCTTCGGCGAACCACAATATGTAGGACGCGGCCGAGCCGATCTCGCCCTTCGACTCGAACAGCGACTTGCCCTGCTCGATGGTCAGCAATTCGGCCAATACGTCCTGATTGTCCATCATCGCGTCGTGCAGCTTGCGCAACAGCTTCGAGCGTTCGAGCGCGGTGGTCTTGCGCCATGTCTTGAAGGCAGCGTCGGCGGCCTCGATGGCGCGGCGAGTCTCGGCCTTGCCCGACTTCGGCACGGTGCCGATCTTGAGGCCGGTGGCAGGATTGTTGACGTCGACCGTCTGGCCTGAATCGGCCTGCACCCATTCGCCATTGATGAGATTGGCCTGCCGCATGAAATGGCTGGTTTTCTGAAGCATGATCTCGCCTCCGTTCGGCACCTGGCGGGCCGGTCGCTGATTTCGTGAATGGACGTGCGCGATAGCATCGCTAGAGCCACTGCTCTTAGCCCAGGGCAAGCCCCGCAAGCAATCACAAGATGGCATATAGGGTTTGGGCCAGCCAAAGCGAGAGGCGATGCAGCCGGGTCCTTATCCAAAAACCCGGGTTCTTATCCAAAAACATGGACGACCACTGTCAGCCAAAACGCAGTGGTCACGACCGCACAGGCGGTGGCGATGGTCATCTGGTTCGACGCCAGCGCCTGGCCGGTGTTGAACTGCACCGCGATGAGATAGGAATTGATGCCGGACGGCAACGCCGCAACCATGACCGCCACCTTGGCCGTCAATGGCGGCAGGCCGATCAGCCAGACCAGGCCGAGAACCAGCGCCGGCATCAGGAACAGTTTCAGCGCCGACAGCGCCAGCGCCGGCCTTACATTGCCGGAAATGCCGAAACGGCGCAGGCTGAGCCCCATGGCGAACAGCGCCACCGGGGCGGCCGTGCCGGCCAGCGCGTCGCTCAGCCGCGTCGCAAGCACCGGCAGCGGCGCACCGGTGAAGCGCCACGCCAGCCCGGCCAGTATGCCGATGATCAGCGGATTGATGAATACCCGCCTGAGAAAGCTCCTGACGACGCGGAGCGGATGTACAGGCTCGCTGCCGCCGCGGCCGAACATCTCGAACAGGATGATCGAGGCCATCATCATCACCGGCAGGTGAATGGAGACGAGCAGTGACAGCACTTCGAACCCGGCCGGCCCGAACACGCCGATGATGAAGGGCGCGCCGAGCAGGACAACGTTGGAGTAGGACGACGACACGCCGCCGACGACGCCGGCGCGGGCGTCCCGCCCGAAGATGCGCGTAATGACCAGATGGCCGGTGGCCCAGGTGAGCGCGACCGCCGCGAAATAGGCGCCCCACAGCGACCACGGCGCCACGCCGTGGAAATCGGCCTTTACCATGGTCTGGAACAGCAAAAGCGGCATTGCCACGTTGATGGCGAATTCGGATACGCCCTCGCCGCTCGCCGGCTTCAAATAGCCGGTCAACCCGGCAAGATAGCCGAGCCCGACGAGACTGAAGACGAAGAGGACGGTTTCGGTAAGCGGAGACATTTTTCCCGTGATAGGCGAGCCCCGGCGGCGGCGCAATCGCCCTTCCCTCGCGAATGTACCGGCCAACAATCCGGCCGCTCGGATCTTGCCCGAATTTGCTCATGGTTGGATGCCAGCGCTATACAGGGTTGTCGGGGGACACGCGGCGAATGGGCCTTGTCGGAAATCAGCACTTCTTCAAGCAGGCGTGGCTGACGGCTTTCGTCGGCGCCGTGCTTTGCCTCGTGGTGACCTCGGCTCATGCCGCGGAGCCGGCGAGCCTCAAGGGCGTGGCGCTGATTGTCGGCCAGTCGAAATACCAGCACATAGCGGCTCTTCCCAACCCCGCCAACGACGCCCGCGACATCGCCAAGATGCTGACCGATCTCGGCTTCGACGCGCGCAGCGTCACACGGCAAAGCTGAAGCGCGACCTCGAGCGTTTCGCCGAGGATGCAGAGGACGCCGACGTCGCCTTGATCTACTATTCCGGCCACGGCATCGAGGCCGGCGGCGAAAACTATCTGGTGCCGGTCGACGCCGACGTTTCTTCATTGAAGGACGCCGATCAGGCCCTGGTGCCGATCTCCGCCGTCATGGACGAATTGAAGACGACCGTGCCGGTAACGATCATGCTGCTCGATGCCTGCCGCACCAACCCGTTTCCGGCGGATGCGGTGCTGCGCCGGGCGCCGACGGCCTCGGCCTCGCCGATCAGCGCCGGCGGCCTGGAGCCGGTGCGCGGTGCCAGGGCACTGGCAAACGCGACCGCGACGGAAAATCTGGGAACGGTGATCGGCTTTGCCGCCGAGCCGGGGCGGCCGGCACTCGACGGCATCGTCGGCGAAAACAGCCCCTACGCAGCGGCACTTCTGCGCCACCTAGCGGCAATGAAGGGCACCGAGTTCGGCTCGGTCATGCGCATGGTGACCGAGGAGGTCTATCTCGACACCAAGGCAAAGCAGCGGCCATGGGTCAATGAAAGCCTGCGCCGGCTGCTCTATTTCGGCGATGCACCGCAGGAGCCGACCAGCGACGACGACCTGATAACCGGCGAGCGGCGGCAATTGCTGCTGACGATCGCCGAGTTGCCGGACCCCAAGCGGGCACAGGTCGAACTGACCTCGCTGCAAGACGGCGTGCCGCTCGACGCGCTTTATGGCGTGCTGAAGGCGCTCGGCACCGAAAAGATGCCGGAGGACCCCACCGACCTGCAAAAGCTGCTCGACGCCCAGGCCGAGCGTCTGAAGAAGATGATCACCGAGCGCGACGCGCTGCGCACCGACGACCCCGAGATCAGCCGCCTCGTCGCCTCGGCCGACAAGGCGATCGGCCAGGGCGCCATCGTCACCGCGCGCAACTTCCTCGACCAGGCGGTGGGCCGGGTCGAGCAGGCCAGCGGCGTGGTCGATCGGGCAGAGGATCTGGTCAGGCAGAAGCGTCTTGCCGACGCGACGGTCTATGCCAGCCGTGCCGACGCCTCGGCGCTGGTCTTCGACTATCTGTCGGCCGCCAACGATTACGGCAAGGCCTTCTCGCTGGTCGAGAGATGGGACGACAGGCTGCGCTGGAACTACAAGAACCAGGAGGCGGAAGCGCTTAACGCGCATGGCAACGCCACCGGCGACAGGCAAGCGCTGCAGCACGCCATCGACGCCTACCGCGTCATCCTGAACTTCATCCCCAATGGCGAGCAGAACCGCGACTGGGCGATCACCCGCAACAACATGGCTGTGGTGCTGCAGACGATCGGCGAGCGCGAGCGCGAAACCGACCGGCTGGAAGAGGCAGCGAAAATCTTTCGCGATTCGCTTGCCGTGTTCGAGCGCGAGAAGGACGACATCAACTGGGCCGCGGCCCAGAACAACCTGGCCAATGTGCTGTTGAAGATCGGCGAACGCGAGAGCGACCCGAAACGCCTGAACGAGGCGGTGGTGGCGATGCGCGCCACGCTGGAGAAGCGGCCGCGCGACCAGGTCCCGCTGGACTGGGCCGCCTCGCAAAGCAACCTTGGCCTTGCGCTTTACGCGCTTTCGGAGCGCGAACCGGACGGCGAACGCCTGACTGAGGCCGAGGCCGCCTATCGGCTGGCGCTTGAAGAATACACGCGCGAAAAAGCCCCCGTTCAGTGGGCGATGGTCCAGAACAATCTCGGCAACACGCTGGTGTCTCTCGGCACGCAACGCAACGACAAGGCAAAAATCGACGAGGCAGCCGCGGCATTCCGCGCCGCGCTCGAAATCCGCACCCGCGACACCTTCCCGCTCTCCTGGGCGAGCAGCCGTCTCAATCTGGGTAACGCGCTGAGCAGTGCTGCCCGTTTCGATCTCGGCACCGGCCTGCTCGAAGAGGCGGCTGCCGCCTATGGCGACGCGCTGACCATATTCACACGCCAGCGTTTTCCGACGGATTGGGCTTCGGCGGAGAACAATCTCGGCTCGATCTACCAGACGCTCGGCCAGCGCACGCGCGATCCTGCCAGGCTTGAGCAATCGGCCGCTGCATACCGGGCGGCAAGGCGCGTCTATACCAAAAAGGAGTTTCCGCTCGACTGGGCGATGACCCACTACAATCTCGGCAACACGCTGCAACTGCTCGGCGGCGTGACCGACAAGCCGGTGCACTACGAGGAGGCGATCGAGGCCTATCGCGATGCACTTCGCGAATACAAGCGCGAGACGACGCCGCGGCAATGGGCACTGGCGCAGGCCGGTCTAGGCTCGGCGCTGCAATGGCTGAGCATGAGCGAGGCCGATCCCCGCAAACTGGCCGCTTCGATCGCCGCGCGCCGGGCAGCGCTGGAGGTGCTGACCTTCGAGACCTCGCCCGTCGACTGGGCGAACGCGCAGAACGGCATCGGCATGAGCCTGATCAATCTCGGCAATCTCGAACGCACCGGCAAATATCTGGACGAAGCCGAAGCCGCCTTCGAGGCAACGCTCAAGGTCTTCACCCGCGAAGGCCAGCCGATGCAATGGGCCTTCGAGCAGAACAATCTCGGCGACGTCCACTGGAACCGCGGCAGCTATGGCGGTGGCAATGCCGAATACCGAAAGGCGATCGAATTCTTCGAGAACGCCAAGCAGGGCTTTACCGAAGCCGGCTACACACTCCCCATCCCCCTGACCGACCGCAAGATCGATCTGGTGAAGAAGCAGATAGCGAAGAAATAGGCGTCTCGGCCGCAGGTTGCACTCGGCTTGTCTTTCAGCCGGCTTTGCCGTCCCTATATGCCGGTCACCGGGGACCTGCCTGCCGGTCACCCGAAAAGGATGTCTGATGCTTCGATTTGTGCTGGCGCTGCTGTTGCTCGCCGTTTCCGCCACAGCCCATGCGACGGAAGCCGGCTGGGCGCTGCTGCGCGACGGCGGGCATGTCGTGCTGCTTCGCCATGCCATGGTCACCGGCACCACCGATGCGGCCAATTTCGACCTCGGCAAATGCGCCACCCAGGTCAATCTCTCGGAGCGCGGCAAGCAACAGGCGCGCAAGATCGGCGCGCTGTTTGGCGCCCGCGCCGCACCGGTCGAGCGCGTGCTGTCCAGCCGCTATTGCCGCTGCCTCGAAACCGCCCGCATAGCTTTCGAAAGCGAACCGGAGCCGTTCGCACCGCTTGACCTGCTGAAGACCGACGAAAAGGAGAAGGCCGCCCAGATCGCTGCGATCCTGGCCGAGATCCGCGGCTATTCCGGCTCCGACAATCTGGTCATGGTCACGCATCTCGAAGACATCAAGGAATTGACCGGCATCTCGCCGCGTGAAGGCGAAGCCGTGGTCGTCGAGCCGCAGGGCGACGGCCTGCGGGTGCTCGGCCGCGTTACCTTCTGACCGCGCCGGTCGCTCCTCGCGTCGAGCGAGATAGGTGTTGCCGAAATGCCACTGCCACGAGAAGCCGTGATTGGATTCCGATCTCATCTTGCTCTGCCTGGGCAGCAATCCCATCTGCGCGCGGCGCATCAGGCCTTTTCCTGCCCGGAAAAACCGATTAGACAGCCCAAAACACATGCGGACAGATTCCGCCCGCAATCGAAGGAAAAGCCCTTGTCCACCACGTTCGACAAAGTCGCCAAGATCATCGCCGACACCAGCGAGATCGACATCGAGACGATCACGCCCGAAAGCCACACCATCGACGATCTCGGCATCGACAGCCTCGACTTCCTCGACATCGTCTTTGCCATCGACAAGGAATTCGGCATCAAGGTGCCGTTGGAAAAGTGGACGCAAGAGGTCAACGACGGCAAGGCTTCGACCGACGACTATTTCGTCATGAAGAACCTATGCGCCAAGATCGACGCGCTCGTCGCCGCCAAGAACGCCATCTAAGCACAGCGCTTGACGCGCCCTCACCCACAACAGCCGCCCATGAACCCCCGCGACGTCGTCATATCAGGCATCGGCCTTGTCTCGTCGTTGGGCGAGGGTCCGGATGCGCATTGGCAAAAGCTCGTCCAGCCGCGCCTTGAACCGGTTCTGGAGGCCTCGCGCTTCTCGCCCTATACGGTCCACCCGCTGCCGGAGATCGACTGGAACCTGCAGATCGCCAAGCGTGGCGACCAGCGGCAGATGGAGACCTGGCAGAGGCTCGGCACCTATGCGGCCGGCCTTGCGCTCGACGATGCCGGCATCAAGGGCAATGACGAACTCTGCGCGACCATGGACATGGTGGTGGCCGCCGGCGGCGGCGAGCGCGACGAGGCGGTCGACGCGGCCATTCTCGCAGCATCGGAAAGCCGCAATGACCGCGACGTGCTGCTCAACGAGAAGCTGACCACGGAATTGCGCCCGACGCTGTTTCTGGCACAGCTCTCCAACCTGCTCGCCGGCAACATCTCGATCGTCCACAAGGTGACGGGATCGTCGCGCACCTTCATGGGCGAGGAAGGTGCCGGCGTTGCCGCTGTCGAGACGGCGGCCGCGCGCATCCGCTCCGGCCAGTCGACGCATATACTGGTCGGCGGCGCTTTCCAGACCGAACATTCCGACATGCTGCTCGGCTATGAACTGGCCGGCTACCTGCATCGCGGGGCGTGGCGGCCGGTCTGGCAAAGGCAAGGTGCCGAAGGCGGCGGCGTGGTGACCGGATCCGGCGGCGCGTTTCTCGTCCTGGAGCAACGCGAGCATGCGGAAAGCCGTGGCCGGAAGATCTATGCGGAACTCGGCCCGGTCCTGTCCGGCCGCGCCAGGCGCCGGCGGGGCGAACTCGATGGCGAGATCGACACGCTGCTGAAGCAGGCCGCATTGCCGAATGGCGAGCTGCTCGCGATCTCCGGCGCTTCGGGCGCCCATGCCGCGACCGCCGCCGAGAAATCGGCGCTCGACGCCAATCCGGCGATCGCCGCACGCGGCTTTTCGACGTTGACCGGCCACATGAAGGAAGCGCAGTTCCCCTTTGCCGTTGCGCTGGCGGCCCTGGCTGTCGACCGCAAGGCCGCTTACCCTGTCTTCGACGCCACAGTCGAAAAACCGTTTGCCGGTGTCCCGAAGACCGTCCTTGCAACGGCGATCGGCTATCACCAATTCGAGGGCATGGCGCTGATCAAAGCCGCCTAGAGCATCGGACCGAAAAGTGTGACGCGGTTTTCGGGCGATCCGACGCTCCAAGAGAAACAGGTTTTTGGACAACAAATGGCCAATTTGAACGACCACATGGGCAGGCCCATCGTCGCCGTCACCGGCATCGGCGTGGTGACGTCGCTCGGTGTCGGCAAAGCCGACAATTGGGCGGCGCTGACATCGGGCAAATCCGGCATCCATCCGATCACCCGCTTCCCGGTCGATCATCTCAACACCCGCATCTCCGGCATGGTCGACTTCCTGCCGTCGAGCTCCAAGGGCGCCAGTCTCCTCACCTATGAGCTTGCCGAAACCGCCGCCCAGGAAGCGATGTCGGAGGCAGGCCTCGATGCCGGCGATTTCGGCGGACCGCTGTTCCTCGCTTCGCCGCCGGTCGAGCTCGACTGGAGCGAGCGCTTTTCGCTCTACAATTCCGACAAGCCCAATAATTCAGACAGGCATGATTCCGGCGCCGAAAGGCTGCTGCGGGTGGCGCGCGGCCTCAGGGAACTCGACATCTTCGAGACCACCCAGTTCGGCTCGATTGCCGACCGGCTTGCCGACCGTTTCGGCACGCGCGGCCTGCCGATCACGCTGTCGACAGCCTGCGCTTCGGGCGCCACGGCGATCCAGCTCGGCGTCGAGGCGATCCGCCGCGGCGAATGCGACAGGGCGCTGTCGATCGGCGCCGATGGCTCGGCGACCGCCGAGGCGCTGATCCGCTTCTCGCTTCTATCGGCGCTCTCCACCCATAACGACATCCCCGAAAAGGCCTCAAAACCCTTCTCGAAGGATCGTGACGGCTTCGTGCTGGCGGAAGGCTCGGGCGCCCTTGTGCTGGAATCGCTGGAGGCAGCACTTGCCCGCGGTGCCACCGTTCTCGGCATATTGCGCGGCTGCGGCGAAAAGGCCGACGACTTCCATCGCACCCGCTCCAAGCCGGACGGTTCGCCGGCGATCGCGGCGGTGCGCGCCGCCCTTGCCGATGCCGGCTTGAGCGAGGACGGGATCGATTATGTCAACGCCCACGGCACCTCGACGCCCGAAAACGACAAGATGGAGCATTTGTCGCTGTCGACGGTGTTCGGCGAGCGGATCTCGTCAATGCCGGTCTCGTCGAACAAGTCGATGATCGGCCATACCCTATCGGCTGCCGGTGCCGTCGAGGCAGCATTTTCGCTGATGACGATGCGCGAAAGCGTCATTCCGCCGACCATCAACTACGACAATCCCGACCCGGCAATCGTCCTCGACGTGGTGCCGAACACCAAGCGCAATGCCGAGGTCGGCACCGTCCTGTCGAACTCCTTCGGCTTTGGCGGCCAGAACACCTGCCTTGTCATGGCGCGGGAACCGGTCTAAGCGACCGTTCGCTCTAGCACTGTTGTCGTGCGCATGATCCCTTCCGAAACGGTTCTCGGTCATGCGCAACCTGGGATCTGGCATGCGCGCATTGCAACTTATCGAGGATCGCCGGCTTGAAACGGTGGACCTGCCGCCGCCGCCGCCGCCTTCGCTCGGCGAGGTGACGCTGCGCATCAAGGCCGTGGCGCTGAACCATATCGACGTCTGGGGCTGGCGCGGCATGGCTTTTGCCAAGCGCAAGCTGCCGCTGGTCGTCGGCGCCGAGGCTTCCGGCGAGGTCGAGGCGGTCGGCCCCGGCGTTTCCAGCCTTGTGACCGGGCAATTGGTGTCGATCTATGGCGCCCGCACCTGCGGTCTTTGCCGCGCCTGCCGCGAAGGCCGCGACAATCTCTGCGAGCATGTTTCGGGCGTGCACGGCTTCCATCTCGACGGCTTTGCGCAGGAAAAGATCAACCTGCCGGCGCGCCTTCTGGTCCCAGCTCCGCCCGGCGTGAGCGAAATCGGCGCGGCGGTGGCGCCTGTCACCTTCGGCACGGTCGAGCACATGCTGTTCGACAATGCCCGGCTGCAGCCCGGCGAGACGATACTGGTCCATGCCGGCGGCTCCGGCATCGGCTCCGCCGCGATTCAGCTGGCCAAGAAGATGGGCTGCACGGTCATCACCACCGTCGGCTCGAACGACAAGATCGACAAGGCCAAGGCGCTCGGCGCCGACCACGTCATCAATTACCGCGACGACCGCTTCGAAGGCATCGTGCGCAAGCTGACCAAGAAGAAGGGCGTCGACGTGGTGTTCGAGCATGTCGGCGCCGACACCTTTGCCGCGTCCATGCTGTGCCTCAAACGCGGCGGTCGGCTGGTCACCTGCGGCTCGACCTCCGGCGTGTCGACACAGATCAATTTGATGCAGTTGTTCCAGCAGCAGTTGAAGCTGCTAGGCTCGTTCGGCTGCCGCATGGAAAACATGGCCGACGCCATGCAGAAGATGGCCGCGGGCCTGGTCGCGCCGGTGATCGACACCGAGGTCGGCTTCGACGGCATCGATGCGGCGCTGAAGCGCATGGAAGGCCGCGACGTCTTCGGCAAGATCATCCTGCGCGTCGGCTGAAATGATCGGCAACGCCTTCAGGAAGATCCGCAGGGACGTCGGATTCCGCTATGGCAGGCGGCTTCGCCAGTTCAACTACTGGCTGGTCGCGCGCGTCGCGATGATCATCATCTCCGCGCTGCGCCTGCTGCCGCCCGACAGGGCGCTCAATTTCGCCGACCGCGCTGCCCGCCGCATTGGCCCTTGGGTAGCGCGCCATCAGGTTGCTGTCGACAATCTGCGCAAGGCCTATCCGGAAAAGAGCGATGCCGAGATCGAGGCGATCGCTTCCGACATGTGGGGCAACATGGCCCGCCTGGCCACCGAATACATCTTTCTCGATGCTTTGTTCGACTACGATCCCACTGCGACGAAGCCGGGCCGTGTCGAGGTCAAGGGCGTGGAGCATTTCGTGCGCATTGCCGGCGAGGACAAGCCGCATATCGTCTTCACTGGGCATCTCGGGAATTTCGAGCTGCTGCCAGTAGCGGCGGCGACCTTCGGCATGAACATCACGGCGCTCTTTCGCCCGCCCAACAACCCTTACCTCGCCGACTACATCCTCTCGACCCGCCGCTCGAGCATGGGATCGCTGCTGCCGTCTTCGACCGGTGCCTCGTTCGCACTTGCGGCCATCCTCGAGAAAGGCGGCAATATCGGCGTGCTGGTCGACCAGAAATTCACGGGCGGGCTCGAGACGACATTCTTCGGCCGCGCCTGCGAGAGCAACCGGGTTCTCGGCACCCTGGCGCGGCACTACGATTGCGATGTCTACCCGGCGCGCTGCGTGCGCCTGCCGAACAACCGTTTCCGGCTCGAGATCGAGGACAAGCTCACCTTGCCGCGCACCGCCGGCGGCAGTGTCGACGTCCGCGCCACCACCCAGCTTCTCAACGAGGTGGTCGAGCGCTGGGTGCGAGAAGACCCCGGCCAGTGGATGTGGTTCCACAAGCGCTGGGAGATCAGCGGCCGCAAAAAGCGTCGACCGGCGACAGTGCGCGACAAAGCCGCCTGAGCGGAACGATCTTTTTGGGCACAGGCCCTATTTTGTTCTTGCTTTGTGCCGGCAGCTATGCTATTAATTTCACTATGGTGCTATTTGGCCCCGACGAACCCGCCGCTCCGGCGGGTTTTTTATTGCGGGCCGAGGAGCAGGCCCTAATTCGTCACGAGGATCCGCGTATTGCCGAAGCCGGCTTTGCGCACCATCGAATAGAATGCGGCGGCGTTGCTGGGGTGGAGGCGCACACAGCCATGCGATGCCGGGCGTCCCAATTGCCGGATCGCGCCGGTGCCGTGGATAGCATAGCCGCCGCGGAAGAACACCGAATAGGGCATCGGCGACATGTCGTATTTGCGCGAATACCACATCCGGGCCGTCCGCTGTGGGCGATAGCTGCCGCGCGGCGTGATGTAGCCTTTGCGGGCGGTGGAAACGCTCCACCGGTAATACGAAAGCCCGTATCTTACCGTCATCGTCTGTGAGGAAATATCGATGTTCGCGACCAGGCTGGCCGCCCGGCTCTCGAACGACGAACCGAACAGCATCGCCATCAATGCCGCTGCCATGAGAACAGTGTTTTTCATGCAATCAAACCCCTTTGATGCCCCTTGCCTGCCTGCCCTCGCGCTGTTCTCCAGCGTTTTGATGGCAAGCCAGCGAGCTAACACCCACTCCCTGACGATTTCACCAATCCAAAGCAGCGAATTTGAACGATTTCCCGCAATAGTTGCTGTAACGACACGCAATCGCCTCGCAATTCGCCATCGGGCTTGCAAAACCCCCTCATCCGCTGCTCAATTCGCCGAATGAACGAACCGAACGAACAGCTCCTCAAGGCTATCGATGACCGAGCCGATGATCTGGTTGCACTGACTGCGGATCTGATCCGCTTTCCGACCATCAATCCGCCCGGCGAAGCCTATCGGCCATGTGCCGAATATATCGGCGCGCGGCTGAAGAAGCGCGGTTTTGAGATCGAATTCATCCGTGCCGAGGGCGCGCCCGGCGACTGTGACCATTATCCGCGCGTCAACGTCGTCGCCCGTTTCGATGGCCGGGCGCCGGGTGCTTGCGTGCACTTCAATTCGCACATCGACGTCGTCGAGCCCGGCGACGGCTGGAGCCTCGATCCGTTCGCCGGCATCGTCAGGGATGGCAAGGTCTATGGCCGCGGCGCTTGTGACATGAAAGGCGGGCTTGCGGCCTCGATCATCGCCGCTGAAGCCTTCATGGAGGTCTTTCCCGATTTTCCCGGCGCCATCGAGATTTCAGGCACGGTCGACGAGGAGTCCGGCGGCTTTGGCGGCGTCGCGCATCTGGCCACGCTCGGGTATTTCTCCAGGCCGAAGGTCGACCACGTCATCATTCCCGAGCCGCTCAACAAGGATCGCATCTGCCTTGGCCATCGCGGCGTCTGGTGGGCGGAGATCGAGACCAAGGGCGAGATCGCGCACGGCTCGATGCCGTTCCTCGGCGACAATGCTGTGCGCCATATGGGCGCCGTGCTGCGGGCCTTCGAGGACGAATTGTTTCCGGCGCTCGACCGCAAGATGACGCGCATGCCGGTCGTGCCCGAAGGCGCAAAGCGCTCGACCATGAACATCAACGCGATCCATGGCGGCCAGACGGAAGATTTCCGGCCCGGCCTGCCCTCGCCCAACGTGCCCGATTCCTGCCGGCTGACCATCGACCGCCGCTTTCTGCTCGAAGAGGATCTCGCTACGGTCAAGAGCGAGGTGACCGATATCCTCGAACGGCTGAAGCGCGAGCGCAAAAAGTTCGATTACGAAATCCGCGATCTGATGGAAGTGCTGCCGCTGATGACCGAGCGCGACGCACCGGTGGCGAAGGCGGTCGCGCAAGGCATCATGGAGATATTCGACCGCGAACCGGATTACGTGATTTCGCCCGGCACCTACGACCAGAAGCACATCGCCCGTATCGGCCACATCTATGACTGCATCGCCTATGGCCCGGGCATCCTCGATCTCGCCCACCGGCCCGATGAATGGGTCGGCATTGCCGACATGCTGGACTCGGCAAAGGTGATGGCGATCGGCCTCGACGTTCTGCTGAGGGACGCCGGCCCGCGATGATCCGGCCATGGGCGAAAAAACATTCCTCCCGGCGATGGCGGACGGTACGAAACGCAATTTACTCGGCGGCGAATTCACGCTTCTATCCGCCCGGGTTTGAGCACGTGTTTTAGCATATGGGGAGTTGCAGATGAAATTGTGGAAAACCATTCTGGCCGCCGCGGCGCTGGCGTTGGCCGCCGGAACCTCGGCGATGGCCGCGCGCACCGACCTGGTCATCGGCATTACGCTCGAACCCCCGCATCTCGATCCGACGGCGGGCGCCGCGGCGGCGATCGACGAGGTGCTCTATGCCAATGTCTTCGAGGGCCTGACCCGCATCGGCCCGAACGGCGAGGTGCTGCCCGATCTCGCCGAAAGCTGGAGCATTTCCGACGACGGCAAGGTCTACACTTTCAAGCTGCATACAGGCGTGAAATTCCATGACGGCAGCGACTTCAACGCCGACGACGTGAAATTCTCGCTCGATCGTGCCCGCGCCGACAATTCCGTCAACGCGCAAAAGAGCCTGTTCGCCGCCATCGACAAGGTCGAGGTCGTCGATCCCACGACGGTGAATGTCACGCTGAGGAACCCGCAAGGCTCGTTCCTCTACAATATGGGCTGGGGCGACGCGGTTATCGTCGCGCCTGAGACAGCCGACACCAACAAGGAAAAACCGATCGGCACCGGCCCGTTCAAATTCCAGAACTGGGCCAAGGGCTCGTCGATCACGCTGGTCAAGTCGGACAATTACTGGGGCGCCCCGGTGTTCCTCGACAAGGCCGAATTCCGCATCATTCCAGATGCCGCCGCCGCCGTTCCGGCGCTGCTTTCCGGCGACGTCCAGGCCTTTCCGTTCTTCGACCCTGACAGTGTCGCCCAGGTCAAGGACGACCCGCGCTTCAAGGTGGTAATCGGCTCGACCGAGGGTGAAACCATCCTGTCGATCAACAACAAGAAGCCGCCCTTCGACAAGCTGCAGGTAAGGCAGGCGATTTCCTTTGCGCTCGATCGCAAGGCGATCATCGACGGCGCCTCGGCCGGCCTCGGCGTGCCGATCGGCTCGCACATGTCGCCCGCCAGCAAAGCCTATGTCGACCTCACCGGCCTCTATCCGCACAATGTGGAGAAGGCCAAGGAGTTGCTGAAGGAAGCCGGCCTGGAGAATGGCTTCAAGGCGACGCTGAAGCTGCCGCCGCCCTCCTATGCGCGGCTTGGTGGCGAGATCATCGCCTCGGAGCTTCGCGAAATCGGCATCGATCTCGAGATCATCCCGGTCGAATGGGCGCAGTGGCTGGACCAGGTCTTCACCAAGAAGGATTACGACCTGACCATCGTTTCCCACACCGAGCCTAACGACATCGATATCTATTCGCGCAAGGACTATTACTTCAACTACGACAACCCGGCCTTCGACAAGATCATCGACGAGCTGAACCTTACCTCCGACGAGGCCAAGCGCATGACGCTGCTCGGCGAGGCGCAGAAGGTCCTGGCCGATGACGCCGTGGTCGGCTTCCTCTACGAATTGCCGAAGGTCGGCGTCTGGGACGCCAAACTGCAGGGCCTGTGGGAAAACGCCCCGATCCAGGCCAACGACCTGACCAAGGTGAAGTGGACGGATTGAGCCGCTGACAGAAGGGCGAAAGTTGCACTCCGTCACACCCCCCTCTGTCCTGCCGGACATCTCCCCCTCATGGGGGGAGATCGGACGTCGCTCCGGTTTTCGCCAATCTCCAGCATTGAAGAGAAGACGGGCGTGGAAACTGCCAATCTCCCCCCTTGAGGGGGAGATGTCCGGCAGGACAGAGGGGGGTGGGCGGGAACGCTACCTTCGCCCAGTGCTTGCATCAGGCAGCTCATGACCGCCTACCTCCTCAAGCGCCTCGCCATCGCCGTCGTCACGCTGGTTCTGGCCTCAATGGTCGTTTTTGCCGTGCTGGAGATCATTCCCGGCGACCCGGCGCGGCTGATGCTTGGCCTGAACGCCAGTGCCGACCAGATCGAATTGCTGCGCAACCAGATGGGTCTCAACGCTCCCGTCGTGCTGCGCTACCTGCACTGGGCCGGCGGCTTGCTGAGCCTCGATTTCGGCCGTTCCTACACCTATTCGGTGCCGGTCATCGATCTGGTCCGCGAGCGCCTCGTCGTCTCGCTGCCGCTGGCGCTGATGGCGCTGGCGCTGTCCACCGTCATTGCCATTCCGGTCGGACTGTTTTCCGCCAGCCGACGCGGCCGCGCCGGCGACACGATCGCGATGGGCGCCGCCCAGCTTGGCGTCGCCGTGCCCAACTTCTGGTTCGCGTTGATGCTGATCTATCTTTTCGCCGTCTGGCTGCGGTTGGTGCCCGGCGGCGGCTTTCCCGGCTGGAGCGCCGGCGTCTGGCCGGCGCTGAAATCGCTGCTCCTGCCGGCAATCGCCCTCGCTCTGCCGCAGGCGGCGATCCTCGCCCGGGTCACCCGCTCGGCACTGATCGAAGTGCTGAACGAGGACTACATCCGCACCGCCCGCGCCAAGGGCCTGCCCTATCGCCTTGTCTTGTGGCGGCATGCGCTGCGCAACGCCATGATCCCGGTGGTCACCATTTTAGGCCTGCAATTCGCCTTCCTGCTTGCCGGCACCATCATCATCGAGAACGTCTTCTATTTGCCCGGCCTCGGGCGGCTGGTGTTCCAGGCAATCAACCAGCGTGACCTGATCGTGGTCGAGAGCGTCGTCATGCTGCTGGTTGCCGCCGTCATCGTCGTCAATTTCGTTGTCGATCTCTCCTATGCGGTGGTCGATCCGCGCCTGAGAGGCCGGCAATGACGCTGCACATCGACATCCCCGACGAGAACCTTGCCAGCATCCTGGCCAAGGCGTTTCGAAACCGTTCGTTCCTCGCCGGCTTCGTCGTCACCACACTGGTGGCGGCGGTCGCGATCCTCTCCTTCTTGTGGACGCCTTACGACGTCACCAGACTGGTCATTTCCGACAAGACCCAGGCGCCGTCGCTGGCGCACTGGTTCGGCACCGACCATTTCGGTCGCGACATCCTGTCGATGATCATGGTCGGCGCCCGCAACTCGATTGCCGTGGCGCTGGTGGCGGTCGGCATCGGCATGGGCATCGGCGTGCCGCTCGGCGCCTTTGCCGCGGCGCGCGGCGGCTTCGTTGATGACGTGCTGATGCGGCTGAACGACCTGGTCTTCGCCTTTCCGGCGCTGCTTTCGGCAATCATGATCACCGCCATCTTCGGGCCCGGCGCGTTCAACGCCATCATTGCCATCGGCATCTTCAACATCCCGGTCTTCGCGCGCGTCGCCCGCGCCGGCGCCCTGGCGATCTGGCCGCGCGAATTCATCCTCGCCGCCCGCGCCGCCGGCAAGAGCACGACGCTGATCAGCATCGAACATGTGCTGCCCAACATCGCCACGCTGCTGCTGGTGCAAGGCACCATCCAGTTCGCGCTGGGCATACTGGCCGAAGCCGGGCTTTCCTATGTCGGGCTGGGTACGCAGCCGCCGATGCCGAGCTGGGGCCGCATGCTGTTCGACGCCCAGACCCGCATGGTGGTGGCGCCGTGGATGGCGATCTTTCCGGGCATGGCGATCGTCATCACCGTGCTTGGCCTGAACCTGCTCGGCGACGGGATTGCCGACATCCTCGATCCGAAGTCGCGGCGGCAGCGATGAGCCTGCTCGAAATCGAGAACCTGTCGCTGGCCATCGGCGGCACCCGTATCCTCAGAGACGTTGAGCTTTCCGTCGCGCCGGGTGAAGTCATGGGGCTGGTCGGCGAATCCGGCTCCGGCAAGTCGATGACGGCGCTCGCGGTGATGCAGTTGCTGCCCTGGGCGGCGCACGCCAGCGGACGCGTCACGTTCGACGGCATCGACATCCTGGCGGCGAGCGAGGATCAGATGTGCGCGCTGCGCGGCGACGACATCGGCATGGTGTTCCAGGAGCCGATGACGGCGCTCAACCCGGTAAAGACCATCGGCGAGCAGGTCGCCGAGGGCATTCGTTGGCACACCAGGGCGAGCCGCGCTGACGCCGAGCAACGGGCGCGAAAAATGCTCGACCGGGTCGGCTTGCCGGCGGCGCAGTTCCCGCTGTCGCGTTATCCGCATGAGCTGTCCGGAGGCCAGCGCCAGCGCGTCGTCATCGCCATCGCCTGTGCGCTGAAGCCCAAGCTGCTGATCGCCGACGAACCGACGACCGCGCTCGACGTGGTGCTGCAGGCGCAGATCCTCGACCTGCTGCGCGACCTCGTTGCGGAAAACCGCATGGGGCTGCTGCTTATCTCGCACGACCTCGCCGTGGTGACCGAGATGGCGGACCGCATCACCATCCTGCGCCATGGCGAGGTGATGGAGGCCGGCGACACGGCGCGCATTCTGTCCGGACAGCTTCATCCCTATACGCGCCAGCTGGCGCAGGCCTCGATGCATGTGCCCGCGCGGGCTAGGCACAGCGTCGGCCAAGGAAAACCTCTGGTTGAGGTAGACAGCGTGACGCGCGACTATCCGGCACGGCGCATATCGCTGCTCAAGCGAGGGGCTCCCATCCGCGCCGTCGACGATGTTTCTTTCTCGATGGCGCCCGGCCAGTCGATGGCGCTCGTCGGCCGTTCCGGCTGTGGCAAGTCGACGCTTGCTCGCATGGTCCTGGCACTGGACAAGCCGACGGCCGGTACGATCCGCTTCCGCGGCGATAACCTTACCGGCAAGAGCGAGGCGGAGCTGAAGCCGGCACGGCGCGACATGCAGGTCGTGTTCCAGGACCCGTATGGTTCGTTCGACCCACGCCAGAAGGTCGAGAGATTGGTGGCCGAGCCGCTGCATGTGCTGGAGAAGAAGCCGGCGCCCGCCGCGCGGCGCGAGATGGTGGCGTATGCGCTGCACGAGGTCGGCCTCTCACCAGGCGACATGGACAAGTATCCGCATGAGTTTTCGGGCGGCCAGCGCCAGCGCCTGTCGATCGCCCGCGCCATCATCACCCGGCCGAAGCTGGTCGTCGCCGACGAGCCGGTCTCGGCGCTCGACGTCTCGATCCGCGCGCAGATTCTTGATCTGTTCGCCGAGCTCAACCAAAAACTCGGCATCGCCTATCTGTTCATCACCCATGATCTGACCGTCGCCCGCGCCATCACCGACGAGGTGATGGTCATGCATGATGGCAAGATCGTCGAGCGCGGCAGGACGAACGAAGTGCTCGACCACCCGCAGTCCGAGGCGGCCAAGGCGCTGGTCACTGCTGCTCCAGACCTGCACCGGGCGATTGCAAAACGGCTGCACGAACAGGGCTGAGCAGCAAGGGGCACGGGCCTTCCGTTCTCCCACTGTGGGGTCCGAAGGACGGGGCGAGACCGGTGGCTCGCCCCACGAGGAGGCTCCGGTGGTTAGCGACGTGGTGGAGACGACTGTTTGTGGCCAGCCTATGAAAGTAGAAAAATATGGGGCCATTGGGCCGATCGCCGATCGCGCAACCCGGACCTGATCGTCCCTTTGCGCGCGAAGGAGATTTAGCGAACTTAGGTTTGGAAATTACGGTATTAATGTATGTTTTCTGCCTCGCCCGTTCGGCTTTGTCCTGCCGCGTATTCTCCGCATCGTCGCGCTTAAGCTAAGCAAAACGACTGGCAGCAACGGATAGCCCCCAAACACACGAGAGCTTGGCGCTCCAACAAGCCGTAACTAATCACCCCTCGCGCCTTCCGCATCACGCCGGCATCTGTAGTAAAGGGAAACTTAAAGTGAGAAAGCTACCCTACAAGGAAGGCACCCTATTTGCCATTCCGTTGAGATCAGGTGGCTATGGGCTTGGCTTGGTAGCTCATATGGCCCCAATGGGAAAGATTATTCTAGCATATCTATTTGGACCAATGCGTCTGGAATTGCCAAAGGCGGATGAATTAAATGACCTTAGTCCAGATAATGCAGTCAGGTGCCTACGGTGTGGCGATCTCGGTTTAATAAATGGAACTTGGCCAATTATTGGTCAAATGAAGAGCTGGGCAGAAGACAAATGGCCTATGCCAACCTTCGTTCACAAAGAAAGCCTTTCCAACCGAATTCTTATTCGAAAATACTCAGAGTCTGATCCATCGAAGCTAGAGAGCCAAACTAGCGTAGCTTCGGCGGGCGATTTGGAGCAGGACGGTTTACACGGATATCAAGCCGTCGAATTGATTCTGATCGAGCAGCTGAAACCCCATTGATCAAGGAATGACGGTAACGATGTGAATTACGAATTACGGTGACTCCCACTAGCCGGCCTCTCGTCAATGCCGCGCGGAACTTTTTTGGCGGCGTCAGCGGCTAATTTGCATCGGGCGGACTATTCATCCGGGGAGGAGCCCCACGACTGGTGAAGGAGGGATGTCACTGGGTTTGTTTGGTGGAGAACAATAAAGACTATAACTCGCTTATGAATGTAATCGGCCCGAATAAGGTGGGTAGTGCGAGTTTACAGGTAAATGATTTCCCAATTGGTCCGTGAGGAGTTGCCATCATGCATTTTAAAACAGCATTGAAAATTGCCGGATTTGTTGCAATTTTGGTTTTCGGAGGATCGGCCTGTACTGTGCCATCAACTCCTGAGATACTGAACTGTTCAAATGGAATCTTTGTCGATAATTGGCCGTTCACTTGGCGAGCAGTTGAGGAGAAATGTATATCACGCGTAACCTCGCAAATTGCGAAGGAGTTCATAGACTGGAATACGAAATATGAAGAATTTAATGAGGATACTGGTGCACTTTACCTTTTTATATGGACGAGATTGATTGATAAGAATCTTGCGACTCCATTGCAATTGGACGAGAGAACGAAAGATTTTGATCAAGTAACTCGATCGCTTACGGACTCTTATGTTGGCATTTACGACGATATTGAAAAATTGCAGGAAGAATTGAAAATGTCTTTGGCCCAAAAAGGAGGCGGGGATGCGAATTCGCTCTATGCGATAAGGCTTTTAGGTTTAGTTCCAATTGAGCACGCGCGGCCCACCATTTTGTTCCTGAAGAGTCTGGTTGATCTTGACACCCACACCATTAAGGTCACGGGACAATACGGGGAAGAGATTGTAGAAATGCAAGAGTTGTTGGATTATCGGGCCAGTGCACAAGGTCGTTAGTTGCCATTCACAGATCCTAGTTATGACGCGGGTCATTACTTAGTGGCCGCTATTGTGCGGCAGGCATTGGAGAGAATTTCGCAATTTCGGTGCACTTTTATCGCGTTCGTCCGGATATCATTGCACGTAGATTGACCACATGGCCCGCCTCGCACGCATAGCGGCGGCCGGCAATTACAATGTGGGCCAGCTCACCACCTCCACCAACCCTGCCGCAACTCAAGGCAACAAGTATGACGGCTTTGGCAAGCTCGCCCGCCAGCACGTCACGCTGGGAACGCTGACCCACACCACGACCAGCGTGCGCGATGCCTCTGGCCAGACGGGTTGTTGATAAATACGGAGCTCGATATACGGTGGACATAACTGTTACAGGTCCGGCCGGTACCGCTGAGGTTCGCACCGGGTGGATTTTAGCCCCGGTTCGAACGTCCCGTTGCTGACGACTCTATTCGTTAAGTAGAGTTATCCTATGAAACCAAAGATCAACGACGTTGTGAGATTGATTTGTGATATGCCGGGAGGATCACTTCGGGCCGGAGCTTTAGGAGTGGTTGTTGAAGAGTATTCTTATCCTGAGGAGGCATACGAGATTGAATTTAGTGACGAAAATGGGAAGACCATCGCTCAATTAGCCTTACTTCCAAGCCAGTTCGTACTGATTGCTGTGTAAGGAATTACAGCGAACTCTTTTCCATATCGCCTATCCGAATTGCGATGACAGTGCGAATTACGGTGACAGTGCACTTTTTGTTGTGTTCGCTCGGTCGAAATAGCTAGAAGATCGGAAGCGCAGAGACTATGGATATGAACGGGACTTTTGAGAGGATATTCTCAGTAACATCCGTATGGACGTCGATTGCGACCATTCCTATTTCGCTGGCGTGGGGTGAATCCGCCTGGATGGTGGTTTTTATTTTCGCGATACTTGCTGCCTCCTTTGCATTTCCAAGAAGGTTAGCGGAGCTTCTTAATCGTTTCGAACACCCCATCGGTTATCTGGAGAGGAATTTCAAAAATGACTGGACCGGATGGTCGTATACAAAATCAAACATAAACATGATATATAATTTGGGTATGATCCAGAAGTATCACTATGTATTACTTTTAATTACTGTCATTCATTTTTTGATTTCAGGTGCCTTGGGTGAAAGCGAATTAGCTGTCGCGTATCTCGCAATTATGGCTGCATTCTCTTTGATTTCCGTTGCTTTTATTGCCCGGCATAAGAGAAAGAGATAGCGCACTATGATAGTAATACAGCACTGAAGAATATAACGCGGAACCGGATCATCAAGATCCGATCGCGGCATATATGTTTTACCAATGCACCGTTATTTTCTTTGGCCACAAGTTTATACTCAATTCATCACATTTGACGCTTGAGGAGTAGTGGTGACAGTGACGTGCGCTTGGCAAACTATCCCATACCCGTGCGCCACCCGCGAATACACTGCACCCCGTAAGTGAGACACGGTAATTTCTGTGACAGGCTATCCTTGGAGGATGGCCTACGACAGACAAAATGACGTTCAGAACGTCAACAGTCAGCCGATGCCTCAGCCTTGCGGCTTCACTACATCGGCCGGGCTGATGTCGAGCAGGTCGAGCGTGCGGCGCAACAGCTGCATTTCGTTCCCGGCAAGTTGCGAATCGGCCTTGGCGATTTCGGCCATGTGGCGGGCGAGCAGCTTGCGCCGTTCGACGTCGAGGTCGCGGAACTGCGCGACGGCCTGCGAGCCGTTGGTCTCGTAGCCGAATTCGTTGAGATATTCGATGACGCTGTCGATGCTGGTTTCGGGAATGCCGAAGGCGTCCCGGCAGATACGCCTGAAGGCGGTCATTTCGCTTTCGCTGACCGAACCGTCGGCCAGGATCATGCGGAACAGCATGAGCAGCTCCGCCGACAGCACCGGATCGTCCGCGACCTTGCGCACGCCAGGATCGCCGTCGAAGATCGAGCGTATCTGGTCCAGCAATCCCATCGCCATCAGCCCCTTCCGATTCGTCGGGAAGGTAGCGCGGAATCGGCTTGGCGCAAACGGGGTGCGATGGTGGAAAAGCCGCCTGCGTGCGCTCATTGGTGTGTGACCGCGCGCCTGATACTATGCCGTTGTACGAATCATGTTGAGGAGGGACCGAACATGAATCTCAGTGCGCCTACCCAGCTTATTTTCATTATATCCCTTGTTATCGCCATTATCGGCGTTCTCGCCGCGCTTGGCGTTCTTGCGTTTATCCCTTTGAATGCCGCGTGGATTGTCGTCATCGCCTACATCGTGCTGGCCGCCGGCTGCCTGATGCGCGGGGCTTAAACACGTCCAGACAACTCCGAATCTCAGGCAACTCGGAGCGCCCGGCCAAAAGCCGGGCGCTTTTGATTCCGACGGATGGTCTGTTAAAGTCGCGTGGCGGAAGGAAAGCGCATGCCCGACAGCGAAGACGGCAGCCGCCACGAAAGCCCAGGGCTCGATCGGTTCGAGATGGTGCGGCGCGCGCCGAGCCATCGGCTTCAGGGCGCCGTCACCGACATGTGCGGCTTTCGCGAAACCATGCCAGGCCATTTTCGCGCCATCGAATATGCCTCGCTGACCGTGCCGCTGGTCATCAGCTTTGCCGAACCCTTTGCCATCGGGCTCGGCAGGGACCCCAGCGACAATGACCGCTTCGCCAGTTTTGCCGCCGGCCTTTATGCCGGGCCGGTAGTGATCGAATCCTTCGGCGGCGCCTGCTGTGTGCAGATCAATTTCACCCCGCTCGGCGCTCGTCGCTTCTTCGGGCGGCCGATGAGCGAACTGACCGACCGCATGGTCGGCCTGGATGACGTGCTCGGCGTTGACGGCATTGCACTTCGCGAAAGGCTCGGCAATTTGCCGGATTGGAGCACACGCTTCGCCATCGTTGAGGCCTTCGTCGCGGATCGGTTGGCAGCCGCAGACCGCACTCAAGTCGAAATGGTCTGGGCCTATGAGACGATCGTTTCGACGAGTGGCCGGACCCGCATCTCGACGCTTGCCGAAAAACTTGGCTGGAGCCGCAAGCATCTCGCCGGAAAATTTTCGGATGCGATCGGCGTTGGACCCAAGACGCTCTCGCGCATCGTCCGCTTCAACCATGCGCTTGGCCTGTCGAGACAGGCCAACAGCGCTTGGGCCGACATCGCCGCCGACTGCGGCTATGCCGACCAGGCGCATCTGGTACGCGAGTTTCGCGACCTGGCAGGCGTCGCGCCGACGGCGCTTGCCGCTAGGTAACATTTCTTCAAGACGCGCAACCGGCCTTCGCCCAGACTGGGTTGATCGACCAACCCGTTGAAGGAGATCTGCCATGCCGAACACCACTGAACCACCGCGGCTTTATCCGGCGCTGCGCTACAGGAATGCCGGCAAGATGATCGATTGGCTGTGCGAGGCCATCGGCTTCAGCGTTCGCGCCCGCTACGGCGAAGGCGACGTGGTGCACCACGCCGAACTCGCATTCGGCTCCTCGATCATCACGCTCGGCACGGCGCGCGACGATGCCTATGGCAAGATGGTCGGCGCGCCCGGTTCGGGCGGCGGCAAGTCGATCTACGTTGCGGTCGCTGACGCAGACGCGGCATACGCGCGGGCAAAAACCGCCGGCGCCGAGATTCTGGAAGAACTCACCGACCGCGACTATGGAAGCCGCGAATTCATATGCCGCGATCCGGAAGGCAATGTCTGGTCGTTCGGCACCTACTGGCCGAAGGCTGACGAGAAAGCATGAACTGGTAGCGCTGCACATTCGGGATTGGCCGAAGCCTCCCAATTTCGTCATCCTGGGGCGTAGCAGCCGCGAAGCGGCGTCGCGGAGACCCTGGGATCCATATGTGGACGGCGCCCTGCCTGCAACGGTTGTTTTGCGTCGTTTTC